>NZ_WXWI01000025.1:0-280521 GCF_009904895.1 Vibrio sp. V31_P5A7T61 | reverse complement strand
TTGTGGATATGGATAAAGTTATACCAGAAAATAATATTAATAATTTTATTATTTCTCTCTTCATATCCTATATTCTCTCTAATCGTATATTTTAAGACATTTAAGTATTAAAACTGCCAATCATCATAAGGTAGATGGATCGTTTTATAAATAGCCTCTAACTCACCACTCTCTTTAAGTTTATCAATCATTCTTGTTAAATAATCATCAATCCAATCACCTTTAAGCCCTTTGGGAATGATGAATACATCCTCATGGTCATAGAAATGCTGGCGATAAATATTTGTCAGGTTTAGACTTCTTAGAGCAATATCGGCTTCTTCTTGTGCCCAAACAAACCCATCAATACGACCAGAAGATAATTTAAGTAATGATGTATTTATACTATTAGAGCGCATTACTGGAAAAGGCATATCATCAGGAAATGCCTCGATTGTATAATGATTAGGGTTAGCCCAAAGCTGATCGACGCTAAATGGTTTATCCTTATTTGTATAAAGAACAGAGGCAACCAGACCAAAAGAACGACTACTAAACCGGTAAGTCAGTTTGTCATCCGGATCATCTACTCTAACCGCTGGTAATGCAAAGTCAGCTTGACCATTCACAACACCATAAATAGCACGATGGAGTGGATAAACATGAATAATAATATTTACATTAGGATCAATTACATCAATACGTCGTACTAAATCAACAAAAGGTCCACTACCATCAGCATTAATCAATCCCGGAATTTCACCCAAATGAGCAATAATTTCACTCCTAGATTTTTCTTTCTCTTCTGCATGAATAGAAAATAAAAGAGGAAAGAAAACAAATGATGAACATATAAAAAATCGATTGCAATCCATTAAAACACTCATAACAACACCTACGCTTAATAAGTAAAGAAACTTAATCTGGGTACTGTTCACGAATAGCGATAAAATGCTCCCAATTATCAATTAATAAAGTAACTAAAGTCGGGTCGAAATGTTTACCATTTTGGCTGATTAACTCATTTTTAATATCATCTTCCGACCAAGGCTCTTTATAACTGCGTTTTGATCCTAAAGCATCAAACACATCCGCTAACGCGGTGATACGGCCACTGATGGGTATCTGCTCGCCAGCCAATCCATTTGGATAACCGCTGCCATCCCATTTTTCATGATGACTACCTGCAATTTCTTTTGCTTTCACAATCAGTGGACGATTGGATTTACTGAGTATTTCAACACCATAGTCAACGTGCTTTTTCATGATTTCCCATTCATCAGCCGTTAATTTACCTGGTTTATGCAAAATACTATCCGGTATTGCTACTTTGCCTACATCATGCAGTGGTGAACCATTTTTTATCATGTACACTTCCTGCTCGGGCAAGCCACACAGCTCGGCCAGTTTTTCAGCAATCAGTGAAACACGCTGTACGTGTGCGCCCGTTTCTTTACTTCTTGCTTCTACCGCATTAGCTAGGTTGTAAACCAACTCTTTGGACGTTTCTCGTAAATCAAGCTGTAAATTCAAGTTATTAAAAGTCAGCGCAATATTTTGCATGTAGATCTCGAGCAACTGAGCATCCGCTTCTCTCAACTCTTCTAATAAGTTGATGTATAATAAGTTTTCAGTCCCTCGACTATCGAGCATATAAAGAATAGCCGCGTCATGAAAATTTTCAGAACGTTGGTTATTTAATACTTGCTGACATCGCCGTGCGACTTCATCGGGTAAATGTGAAAAATCACATTCACTAGAGAGATCAACAAACCCACCTATCGCCGCTAGAGTTAACGCATAAGTTGCGGTACCGTCGGCTTTCGGACGCACCACGCAATAAAAACCAGAAGCAGGTAACTTTAATAGTGACGTAAGCTGATGAAGAACCGATTCGGCATACGCTTTTAATGTTGTGGTATTTTGTACTTGTGCCGATGCTTGAATCACTCGCTTTAATCCCTGTTTTTGTTCTTCGATTAAGCACAAATCGCGATAAGAACGTAGCATCGAATACATTAAAGTACGCAATTTTTGAGTCGTTAATTCGGTTTTTTCTTTATAGTCATCAATCTCATATTGCTGAATGACTTTATCTTCTGGCGCTTGCCCTGCTTGCCCAGTACGTAACACTAAGCGGATATTTTTATTACTGCATTCTCGGCGAATGTACTCCACCAAATCCAACCCCGCGTGCTCTGTCTCCATAACAACATCAATCAGCGCCAGAGCGATGTCTGGGTTATCTTGAAGAACCTGCTTCGCTTCTTTAGCCGATAATGCAGAAAGTAGCTCTAACTTTCTTGATTGAAACGTAAAACCGGACAAAGCGATTTGCGTGATCTGATGGATTTGCTCATCATCATCGACGAGCAATACTTGCCAAGGCTTTATGCTTGCCGTAATCGGGCTTTTTTTCTCGGCACCGGAATTGTCTTGGGAACGATAATCAGCAAATAGATCCATAATAACCATCTTATTGTTTAACGACCTACTTATAGGTTTAGCACATCAACGATGATTTTATATACTCAGAATCCTTCTTAGATAAAGAAGTCTCGATGAGAGCAAACTTTGCACTTAATTTTCTGTTTTAAGCAACTTTACTGGCTAAGATTAACGGTGTGAGAGTAACAGTAAGGAAAGCGATATGAAGAATTTTACGGAGAGAGCGGTACTGTGCCCACACTGTGGGCACACCATTCGCATCACTTTAGATTCCAGTAATGGCAGCCAAGATTTTTATGATGATTGTCCTGCGTGCTGCCATACTATTCACCTTAATATGCAAGTTAACGAACAGCAAGATTGCATTGATCTTTATATTGATGCTGATGACGAGCAGATTTTTTAATCGAGTGGCTTTACCTTGCTTAAGGGCGTGACCTTCAACACGTCCTTAACATTAATGACTAAGATTTTGTAGCCAATACGCGCTCAACAGTATCCACAATCGCTTGCGTCTGCGGATCAATTTCAAGATTAATTTTATCGCCAACTTGACGGGTTCCGAACAGCGTTTGCTGTAACGTTTCAGGGATAAGATGAACATTGAAACGATTCGCTTCCACTTGACCAATCGTTAATGAACAACCATCAAGACCGATGTACCCTTTAGGGAGTACATATTTGATCAATGATTCCGGGACTTCAAACCACAACGTTTTATTATGATCAGAGTCGATGATATCGATTAATGTTGCCATATGGATAATATGTCCAGACATTGAATGGCCACCAATTTCATCGCCAAATTTAGCGGCTCGTTCAATATTCACCCTATCGCCTAGTTTCAGCTCCCCTAAATTAGTTAAACGTAGAGTTTCTTGCATCAAATCAAAAGAGACTCGGTGACCATCAATATTCGTCACCGTCAAACAACAACCGTTATGCGCCACCGAAGCGCCTATGGTTAAGCCCGTAGAGAGAGGCTCTGGAAGCTCAATAATATGAGTTTGAAATTGTGCTTTTTTATCCATAGCGACAAGTTTTGCTGTCCCTTGTACAATACCTGTAAACATAATGTGATTCCGGTAGATTTTCGTGGTGCTTAGTGTGACATTTCTTTATCATTCTCTCTAGACCCTACGTACTCGAAAGTACCCCCCTTTTATCTCTTGAGTCACTATTTGACCTAGATTTTCCTTTTTCCGGAGAAGTGTGTGCAACGTTATAAACAAGAAGCCTCAACGTTAGTTAAACTCGCCACCCCTGTACTCATTGCCTCGATTGCCCAAACAGGGATGGGATTTGTTGATACAGTGATGGCTGGTGGCGTGAGTGCGACAGATATGGCTGCGGTGTCCATTGCAGCGAGTATCTGGCTGCCTTCTATCTTATTTGGTATCGGCTTACTAATGGCATTAGTGCCGATTGTCGCTCAACTTAATGGTTCTGGGCGTAAAGAACAGATCGCTTTTGAAATCCAGCAAGGCGCGATATTAGCGTTATGGGTATCGCTACCGATCATTTTGGTCTTATTTCAAACCAAAATCATTTTGGGCTTTATGGACGTTGAAGAGTTGATGGCACAAAAAACCATTGGCTATATGTTTGCCGTTATGTTTGCCGTTCCCGCCTTTTTGTTATTTCAAACCTTACGCAGTTTCACTGATGGAATGTCATTAACTAAACCTGCCATGGTCATCGGCTTCCTCGGTTTATTATTTAATATCCCACTCAACTGGATCTTTGTGTATGGAAAGTTTGGTGCACCGGCTCTTGGCGGTGTGGGATGTGGTGTTGCGACCACCATCGTCTACTGGATTATGTTTTTGATGTTACTGGCTTATGTCGTCACGTCGAACCGTTTAGCTCACATTAACTTATTTGCGCAATTTCATCCGCCGAAACTAAAAGCACAACTGCGCTTGTTTAAGTTAGGCTTTCCTGTTGCTGCGGCATTATTTTTTGAAGTGACGCTTTTTGCCGCTGTGGCTTTGTTAGTTGCCCCGCTTGGCTCTTTGGTGGTCGCAGCACATCAGGTCGCGTTAAGTTTTTCTTCATTGGTATTTGTGATCCCGATGAGTATTGGTGCTGCTGTATCCATCCGTGTTGGGCATACTATTGGTCAACATAACCTACCTGGTGCTGCCGTTGCGTCTAATGTGGGTTTAATGGTCGGTGTCGCCGCTTCTTTGTTGACAGCGACTTTTACCCTGATCTTTCGACAAGAGATTGCTTTGCTATACACCAACAATACCGAAGTGATTACCCTAGCAATGCAGCTACTGATTCTGGCTGGTATCTATCAATGTGTCGATGCTATTCAGGTGGTTGCTGCAGGCGCTTTACGTGGCTATAAAGATATGGCGGCGATTTTTAATCGTACCTTTATTGCGTATTGGATTTTAGGCTTACCGACCGGCTATGTGTTGGCGATGACCGACTGGATTGTTGAGCCAATGGGCGCAAGTGGTTTCTGGATTGGCTTTATTGTTGGCTTAAGCTCTGCGGCTTTAATGCTTGGTTTACGTTTATATTGGATGCAAAGCCAAGATGAAGAGATACAAATGCAATTTGCTGCTAAGTAGCCAAAGACACGGTAGTTTAAAGTAGCAACAATCAAGGCCAAGTGATGACTCTAACTGAACTTGGCTTTTTTATTTTGCGTATATGGATAGAGATGGTTTCGGGAGGGGAAGTCCGTGGATCAGTACCATGTTTGGTCGATAAACAGCCATAAAACATTCACACCGTTACTGTGTGTGATTACCTTAATGATCTTACTCACTGGTTGCGATACCTCTAATCAATCACTTGAGAGTGATTTCTCTACCTACTTAACACGAATTGCCAACGTTCAACAAGCCGAGCGCTTGGCAAATCCCAAAAGGTTATCGCAAACTTTACCGGACAAACGACACATTGAGCTGACGATCACGCCACTGACTTTAGGCTTACTTGATAGTTATGAACTGAGAAAATGCCAGCTTTTTCAACTCATTGCCCAAAGAAACTCCTCCCTTGGCCGAGTCCAAGATGAATTTCGCGGTTTTGACTACGAGATACAATTATTAAACGGCATCGAACACTGTTTGCAAATAAACTCGCTTTCTCAAAGCGTTAGTACACAACTAAAAACGATGGCAGAACTTAAAGGGCAAGATCTCCATAAACATTGGTATAACTTACTCTATACCAGCGTGGCCATGCGTGCGCAGCTCACCAGCCATTCATGGTTAGCCGATAACATCGAACTCAGTACACTCACTCAAGCGTTAAAAACCTTTACCACCGTTCATGACCATATAGTGCTTAATCAAACCTTACCCGATAGCGTTATTACTCCCTATCAAGAGGTAATTGAAAAGCAGCGTATTTTGGGGGCTCTCAAGTTTTCGCTGGATAATGCAGCCCTCTGGCTGACAGTTACGACTCAGCAATTGCAAGATAACGATAGCGCGATTGTATGTGGTCCAAATCAAGACCGTACTCGTCTCCATTACTTACAAAATGTGTTCAACCGTTATTATGTTGAACGTATTCAGCCGGCATTAACTCGGATTGATAGTGTCTATCTTCAATTAGAAGAGTTCTTCATCATTTTTGAAGCCAACGATAGTATGAAGAGCCACTTTACCGTGCAAGATAGCCACCAACAGTTTCGTGATGCCCTTGCGTCACACGTAGGCTATTGGCAGCAATTATTTCAACGCTGTTCAATCAGCGTCGGCCGTTAACATACGATTTCTCGATTACGCATAAAGCGAGCAAAACGAGGGATGCCTGAATCGGTATACCCATTGTATTGATAAGTAATTAAACAGCCTATTTTAGGTGGAGTTTGACGTAATTGATCGGTTAAACCACTGCCAATCGCAAATTCAATACCGTCATCCGTTCGCACAATCAGAGCACCGACCATACCGGTATATTTGCCTTTTCCTGGTCGATAACCAATCACGTGAGCTTCTGCATCTTGGTGTTTTTTTAACTTGAGGAGATCATCGCTGCGCCCAGCTTGATAATCGGCAGCAACTCTTCGTAGCATTAACCCTTCGCCACCCAAAGTAAACAGCGTTTCAAGATCAGCGAACAACGTCTGCTCGGATTCAATCGGCTGATGGACGATATACTGAATATGTTTCGCGCCGATATTCGTCGTTATCTCAATTAAATGTTGGTATCGCATCCGAAAATTGCCTTCCATTTCAGGCACATCAAACAACATAAAATTGATTTTTTGCCAAGCAACATCCGAAGGCTGTCTATCTAATACTGTTTGCTGAACAAGGGAAAACTGCTCGCGTCCCGCCCACAATTCACCTTCTAACGGGTAGCTGGGCAACGGTTCGGTAAACCATGAGGGCGCATGGATCGGGTAGCCATTACGAGTGGTGAGTTGTTGCCCATCCCAAATGGCACGAATACCATCCAATTTTTCACTTTGCCAATAATCACCTAACTCAATCCCTTGACGATATTCTTTTGCATAGACAATCGGCAACGGTTGATAATCGGCTGACCAAACTGGCGTAATCGTTATAGCTGGCGCTATAAGTAGTAGCGAGGCGGTAATTAACGAGATTTTATATGACATCACTTGTCCTCAAATTTTCACTCTAATGATGCGCTAAGCATCTGATTTAAAGATGAGTAAAGTATGCCGATATCAGCGTCTATTTGAGCAACAACAAAGGAGAACTAGCGAGGTATTTCACACTAATTGATGCCCTACATACACGAGATTCACTCCCCATCTGACCTAAAGGTCATCATAAAATCCAATGACACTCACGGTAGAATAGATGGGGAGCACGGTAATGATAAGGTCCGGAGAAGGTTAAGAGGCTTGATGCCTTGAGTTAATCTCGCGTAACTGGGTCAAATAATTAATCCAACCTTGAGCTTCATTATTGGAAGGTTGTAAATGCTGAGCTCTTTTGGCTTGAGCTAACGCATCATCGAGTCGATTTAACTTATAAAGGGCACGGGCACGAGCTAAAGCGACCTCAGGTTGACGCGCTTTATCAGTGACTTTATCCAGTGCGCTTAAAGCTTGTCGATATTCGCCTTGCTGATTATAAAGTAATGAGACGTTCCAATAGTACTTAGCGTCAAATTGCGCGGCTAAAGACCAAGTTTCAATCGCCCTATCCCACTCTTTGGCTCGTTGCCAATAAGATGCTCGCTCGGTGATCAAATCAAGATCACTGTCAGCATTGTCTATTGAACCAAGAATTTGAGCCGCTCGCTCAGGAATTCCATTTTGAGCGTACAGTTGGGCAAGTAATCTTAACTCTTGCTGATTCAGCTCAATACCATGTAACTTCGCTAAGCCCAAGCTACTCAAGGCTTCTTTCGGTTGTCCGGTACGTAACTCCAAACTCACCAATTGTAGCCACCAACTGCTCTTGTCACTTTCTAAAGCAATCAAGCGCTTTAAGGTTACAATCGCTGGCTGCCATCGTTCAAGCTGAAGTTGAGCACCAAGTTTCAACGATAGTGGTGTCACCTCATCGATTGACGTTAGTTGCTCATAGCGATCAATCGATGATAATGTCTTCGCCCATTGCTGCAATTGATAATGAACTTGGCTAATCCTTAACCATAATTCGCTAGTGGTTTGCTTTTCATTACCGTCTTTGATCACTTCTTTTACGAGCTGATAGTAATGCGGTAAAGCGGATTGATATTGTTGATCCATAAGTAATAAATCGGCCAACATTCGACGAGTGGCCCAGCCTTGCTCATCAACCAATTCTCCGCTACCCACCGCTTCTGTCAACGAACGTATCGCCAAAGAAAGCTGTTCATTTTGCCAATAAAAAACCCCAAGCATACGGTCGAAATACGCTTTATCGTATCCCCGGCTTACTTTGGTTTCTCTTAATAGTTCAATCGCTTCGGCAAAACGCTCTTCTTGAGCGAGTTGATTCGCTTGCAGCGCTTTATTCGCCGCATAAGGGCTGAGTTCTACCGCAAAAGAAGAAGTAGAACCAATCAGCAATAAGTAAACTATCCATCGTCTGATCATTTGGTTAACTTAAACTCCAATTTAATCGTTTGACCGGGTTGAGAAACCGCATGCCCATCCAGCAATTTAGGCTGATATTTCCAACTCCGTAAGGCTTGCATCGCTTCACGCTCAAACATTCGCCGCGGATTGGCATCGACCACCTCAATATCCGTTGGTCGTCCCGTTTCATCTATTGTAAAACGCAGTAGAACATAGCCTTCAACATTACGTTTTAAAGCACGTGTTGGATAATTAGGCTCAACACGATACAGTGGTAAAGCCTGCTGATTAGCCCCAAAATCACCAAGAGTAGGCACATTGATCGCAATACCGTTAATCGCCGTGTCGAGCCCAAGTGTTGGAACCGATGTTGAAGTTAACGTATTGGTCACTGAACTCTGTTGCTTAGACACTGGCGATTGTGGCGGAGGCTGTGGCGCTTTAGGCTGTTCAGGCACAGCGCGTTGTCGGCGCTGCACCTCTTTCTCTTGCTCAACCATTACCATGGTAAAGCTCAGTGAGTTATTTTGCGTCGGTGAGCGCAAGCCATCGTTATTGATCATCCAAGCCATGAATGAAAATAAGCTCACTGAAATCAAAGCCGCGAAAGGCGTAGCCAGCAATAAACGTAGCATCAGCGCTTCTCCGCCGCCAATGCAATGCTTTTTACACCCGCCCCTTTGGCCGCGTCCATCACTTTGACAACGGTTCCATTGTAAGCATGTTCATCGGCTTGAATAACCAAAGCCGCATCGGGCTGCTCTAACAACAGGTGCTCTAATGTCGCCTGTACTCTTTCAACATCAATTTGCCTTTTATCGATATAAATATCGTTTGCTGAGGTAATCGCAACAAAAATACCCGCATCTTTCTGTGCTGTTACATTCGAGGCGGATGGACGATTCACCTCAACGCCAGATTCACGGACAAATGAGCTGGTTACGATAAAGAAAATCAACATAATAAACACAATATCCAACATCGAGGTTAAATCGATTTGTGCTTCATCTTGATTGGACGAACGTCGGCCCAGTCTCATCGCTGACTCCTTAAGGATTTTTCTAACTTCAATTCATATAAACGGCACGTTTTCGCCAACCGAGCATAAACAAACATCCCCGCTAAAGCAGCGACCATGCCTGCCATGGTCGGAATCGTCGCTAAAGAGATTCCCGACGCCATCAATTTGGGATTACTGCTGCCTTGAGTCGCCATCACATCAAACACCGAAATCATCCCCGTGACCGTACCGAGTAAACCTAACATCGGAAAAATGGCCACCAATACTTTAATTAGATTAAGGTATTGAGTAAGTTGAATGTGTGCTTGACCCAACCATCCTGAACGAATCGCTTGCGCATGCCATGAATGATGATCGTCACGCGCATGCCATTGTTCAATCCACTGCTTACGCTGCTTAGGAAAGGTAAATAATAAGTACATTATCCGTTCTATCACTAGCAACCAGCAGACCGCGACCACCGCGGCCAGCCACCAGAGTACTGTTCCACCCTGAGCCATAAACTCGGAAAGGGGCAGAAAGAGCTTTTGCAATGAAAATAACCCATCTGCTTGATTCATGTTCATCCCTTACGCCGCTGCGTGGTTGACGGCTTTTTTAGTATTCGCCGCTAGAGACTCACGTTCTGCTTGTTCAGCAACAAGCCCAATCCCTTGCTTCTCTAAGATGGTACGAATCGTTTCTGCTTGAGAGCTTAAGATATTATGAGCCAGCAATAGAGGCATTGCCGCGACTAGGCCCAATACTGTCGTCACCAACGCCATCGAGATCCCTCCCGCCATGACTTTAGGATCGCCATTACCAAATTGCGTGATCACTTGGAAAGTCTCAATCATTCCCGTAACAGTACCGAGCAATCCAAGCATCGGTGCTAAGGCGGCAAAAAGCTTCAGCATCGACAGTCCTTTTTCTAAACCAGCTTGTTCATCAACCACCGCTTCCAGCAAACGCAGTTCTAGCGCTTCAACACTGCGGTTTTGCTCTTTGTCATAAACTGATAATACTCGGCCCAACGGGTTATTACTGCTTGGCTCAGATTGCTTAAGTTGCTGTTGAATGCGTTGTCGAGCCATCGCTAAAACGATGCCTCGATAAACAGCGATCCCTAGGCCAATCGCGAGTAATACCAAAATGATATTGCCGATCACACCACCGGCTTCAAGGCGTTGCTTCAACGTTGGAGTTAACGCCAGTTGTTCAAATAGAAGGCCTTGTGAAGGATCCAATACCAGCGATTGCATTTCTCCTTGTTTAAGATCGGTTAATGAAGAGAAACGCGCACCTTGAGCGGGCTGCTGTTGATAAGCGACCGCGTCTTGACGGCGATTATTCCAACTGACGTAACCTTGCTCAGTGACTAAAGCCATCGCACCAAGTCTAACCGCATCCACTTGTTGGGTTCTTCCTTCACCATCAATGAAAGCAATCGTATTCGTGCTGATTTCGCCACTGGCAATCACTTGCTCTTGCATTGCCTGCCATAAACCAATCAGTTGCTTCATCGAAGGTAAGGATTGTGCTGCGACAATCTGATCAACCACTGGAGCGTACTGCTGACGATCAACCCCCGTTACAGAATCACTTAGTGTCGCTTGTAACTCTTTTCCGTTTTGTCGAACGACACCAAAAATTTCACCTAAACTGCCGGTTTCCAAACGCAGCTTTTCTTCTAGACGAGCAAGACTATTTTCATTTTGGCTAAAACGGGTAGACAGCTTATCGGCTTCTGCTTGTAAGCGATCTCTTTGCGCCATCAGAGCCTTTTTTTCATCACGTAATTGCTGTTCCATTTTTTGAAATGTTGCTTCACGCTGAACATTATGATTGCGTTGTACTCGGCTCTCATTGTGTGCTTGTTCGGTCAAACCACCACTTGCATAAGCTGGAGTGAGTAATAACAGACTTAAACTCCATGCGACAAAGCCATATTTAGTGATCATTATTTTGCCTCCGCTGGAGTAAGAGAAACCGGTAGATAAAGCAGTGTCGGGGCAATTTGTTGATAGGCAAGTTGATAAGCGGTGTCAATATCCCCTTTCGATTTCATCGATAATGCTTGCCACTGCCCTTGTTTTTGATCCCAAGACCAATAGCGCGATCCATTACGATTGCGTGCTAATAATGAAACTCGGCCGACATAAAGAATATCCGCTTCAATCGTTTCTTTATCAGCTAAGGTGATTCGATCTTGGTAAACCCCTAATTTCGTGCCGTAATCCATCTCGATTTGATACGCTTCAAGAATTCGGCGATATTTCTCAGCATCACTCACATCGGAGCGTGGCATTAACTCTTTGAGTCGCTCAAGGCGCTCTTGGCGAGCGGAAAGACGTAAGGGTTTATCTTCACTGATTAAAACATCTAAACCATCGATCATTTGATACATCAAAGGCACAATCCCCTGACGAGTCTGATGAACCTCAATGATCTGCTCATCTAAACTCGTCATTTCACTTTCCTGACTGGCTACTAGCGAGAGTAAATGATCACGATAAATGGTTAAATTTTTCACTTCTTCATTTAATCGCTCAATATCCGCTTGAAGAGATAAGGTTGCTTCTGCACTTTTATCGACGTTCTGCTGACTCACCGCTGAAGCGCGATTGGTGGTTTTTTGGATTGTTTTTGCATCATCCAGCACACTGGCATGCGCCGCTAACACGCTTAGCGCTGAAAATAAGATTAGGCTAGGTTTGGTTAAATTCATCGTTGTCATCAATTACCACATGAGAATGCTGACATGTTATTGATAAAGGCTCTCATTATCAACTGTATTTTCAATGAAAATCTGCTCTGGCTGCGATTATAAGCGTAAACAATGTAAAGATAGCCAACGCGGACAGAGATAATAAGCCTCAAAAGACTGACGTTATAAGTCGGCGGCGAGTCAATTACGCCTCATGAGGTTCGATAACGATGAAATTATGGCAACAGCCCCGAGGAAGCACGATCACTTGATGTGCTGAGTAAAACGCAGAATTTGTTTAGGAATGGCGGATAAAGGACAAATGGTCTGCACCGCACCAAGGGCAATCGCCTCTTTCGGCATACCAAAGACGACACAACTGGCTTCATCTTGCGCGACGGTTGACGCACCATGGTCAAACATCGCTTTTAACCCTCTGGCTCCATCATCGCCCATGCCAGTCATGATGATCCCGAGTACATTGCTTCCGGCCTGCTGAGCTGCTGAACGAAACAACACATCGACAGCCGGTTTATGTCGATTGACTAAAGGTCCATCAAACACCTCGACTTTGTATTGAGCACCACTGCGCAACAACTTAGTGTGTTTGCCTCCAGGAGCAATCAATGCGATACCAGGCAGCACTCGATCGCCACTTTTGGCTTCACTGACCGTCATTTGACTCAATGAATTGAGGCGCTCAGCAAACATTGCGGTAAACTTTTCTGGCATATGTTGGACAATCACAATCCCCGGCGCGTGTTTCGGTAAATGGGTTAAAACGTATTCCAAGGCTTGTGTTCCGCCTGTCGAAGTGCCGATGACGACGATTTTTTCACTGCTCAATAATGAATTGATCGGTAATGAAGCTGCTGGCTGAGTCTGAAATTTATGTTCCGTGGATAATGATTTGTCAGAGTGAGATGCTGAAGCATTGAACAAATTTTTAACTTTCGCCTTCGCGGCCCCTCTTACCGCTTGCAGCACTTGATTGGCGCTATCTTCTAAAAAATCTTTTAAGCCCATTTTGGGTTTAGTAATGATCGTAACAGCACCAGCTTGTAATGCCTCTAAGGTCACTTGAGCGCCTTTTTCGGTTAATGTTGAACAGATAATCACCGGCGTTGGTCGCTCGGCCATGATTTTTTTCAAGAAGGTAATGCCATCCATACGCGGCATTTCGACATCCAAAATAATCACATCTGGCCAGTTTTTTTCCATCCGTTTCATGGCAAATAGCGGGTCTGCCGCCGCAGGAAGCAAATCGATATCTGGTTGTTCAACTAATATTTGGCTAAGCACTTGCCTGACGACCGCTGAATCATCAACAATCAGGACTTGTATTTTCTTATTTGTCATTAACCTTCCCTATTGAGGCAAAGGAGGAGAGCAATCATCAACGTTAAAGTATAGTTAACCACTAGCATCTTGATTTCTTATAGTTTTTGATAAATCGACGGACTGATTAACTTTAATGGCGCTTTAATCGACTGCAACGTTTCAGCATGACCAATCAACAGGTAACCACCAGGATTAAGCTGACGCTGGATATTATCAATCACTCTTTGTTTCGACGCTGCATCAAAATAAATCATCACGTTACGCAGAAAAATTAGATCAAAATGCCCAAATCGAGCTAAGCTCTCTTGCAAATTAGCCTGCTGAAAAGTGACCCGATCACGTAAAGAACGAATCACTTTAAATGTATTGGCTTTCGCACCGACGCCTTTACGGCAATATTTTTGTAAATAGTGCAACGGAATATTACTACTGCGAGATAAGGGATAAATTCCGCTACTCGCTTGTGCGAGAACTCGGCTGTTGATGTCGGTCGCTACTATCTGCCAAGGTCGTGGATTGTTATCCATTAATAGCATCGCCAGAGAGTAAGCTTCTTCCCCTGATGAGCTTGCCGCACTCCAGCAACGCAGTGTTTGGGGATAATAGTTGGGGATCACCTCTTGTTGTACGAAAGTGAAATGTGCCTCTTCGCGAAAAAAGTACGTTTCATTGGTGGTGAGTAAATCAATCACCACCTGTTGCTCTGCTTTTTTATCAGCACTATCCGGTGCTAAAGCAAAAAAATCAAAATAAGCATCAAAGCTTTTTAAGCCAAGTTGATGTAAGCGAACATTAAGACGCCCAATGACCAAGGATTTTTTCGTTACGTTAAGGGAAATCCCCGCTTTTTCATATAACCAGCGTTGGTAACGAATGAATGTCTCGTCCGATAGCTGTGGCTGACATTCTGTATACACAGATTCAAGAAAAGACATCTTACACCTCTTAGCTCTTACCGAGTTCCTTGGCTACTTTATCAACCATAGCGAGCTCATCAACCGATAGCACTTTATCTTCCGCGAGAATGATGACAAAGTTATCCTGTAACTGAGCCATCGCGCGGATAAAATCTGTCCGTATCTGACAACTAAAAGCCGGCGCAGCACGAATATCGCTCATCGGAATATCAATCACCTCTGACACGCTATCCACCAGCACCCCTAAATCTTGGCGCTGATCATCGGTATCGACTTCAATAATCACAATACAGGTTCGTTTCGTGATCGCGCGAGCCTCAATTTGAAAGCGATGTGCCAAATTAATCACTGGAACCACTTCACCACGTAAGTTGATCACCCCTTGAATGAATTTAGGCATACGAGGGATCGGGGTTACTTTTCCGTATTCGAGGATCTCTTTGACATTAAGTATCGCAAACGCATACATCTCTCCGTTCAACAGAAAGGTTAAATATTGCTGATCGTTGATACTGGTTGCCAAGTTGGGTGTCGCTAACTGTCCCATCATACGATTCTCCTAAAAACGTACATAGTCCGAATCATCATCGTCTTGAGTGACTCTTGAGGCTTCAGGCGATGATTTGGCGGAGGGTTGCTGTTTTTTACTCGCCAATTTCACTTGTCGCTCATCGGTCTTAAAGAAGGTCATCAATTGTTGTAACTGCTGAGCTTGGCTACTCATTTCTTCGGACGTGGAGGCTAACTCTTCGGATGCTGATGCACTTTGTTGCGTGACACTATTGAGTTGTTCCATCGCTTGATTAATTTGTGATGCACCCGTGGCTTGCTCCATAGATGCCGCGTTGATTTCTTGAACCAGATCAGCGGTCTTTTGGATCGAAGGGACAATCTCTTCTAACAAACTTCCGGCTTGCTCTGCCAAGGCAACGCTATTTTTCGCCACTTCACCAATCTCTTGCGAAGCCACTTGGCTGCGCTCGGCAAGTTTTCTTACTTCTGCCGCCACAACAGCAAATCCTTTACCGTGGTCACCAGCCCGAGCCGCTTCAATCGCTGCATTCAAAGCCAGCAAGTTGGTTTGATAAGCGATGTCGTCGATAATGCTGATTTTTTCTGCTATTGACTTCATTGCGGCCACTGTTTTGCCCACCGCGTTGCCGCCTTCTTGGGCTTCTAAAGCCGCTTTACTGGCAATCCCGTTGGTTACTTTGGCATTTTCAGTATTTTGGGCAATAGAGGCTGACATTTCTTCAATTGAAGAGGTGGTTTCTTCAACACTCGCCGCTTGTTCACTCGCACCCTGACTTAAGTTTTGCGCCGTCGCTGAGACTTGCTCTGACGCAGAAGCCAATGCATTACTTGCCCCATTCACTTCACCGACAATACTAGATAGCTTACGAACCATTTGCTGCATGGAGTCAAGCAAACGCCCCATTTCATCTTTACTAGTTGCTTCTAGCTTGGTGGTTAAGTTGCCCTTCGCCAACTCTTGAGATAGATGGACCGCTTTTTCTAATGGGCCACAAATTCCCCGAATTAAAGCAATTCCGAAACTGAAAGCCAAAATCAGTCCAACCGCTATCGAAGAGATGGAGACCAAACGTAGCGTTTCATACAATGTACTTTCTCTATTATATTCCGCTGCTGCTTCTTGAATTTGCAAATCAACCAATAGATCCAAAGACTGAGCAACGGGGGGATATAAAGGTCGAACCCTTTCCAATGCCAATGAGGTGGCAGTTGCAATATCCCCCATTCTTAATGCAATCAATGTAGGTTCAATGGCTTGCTCAATGAAGATTTTATTGTCGCGCTGAAACTGATTGACCAACCGAGCTTCTTCCTCGGTTAACGTCGTCGTGATGTATCGAGACCAGATTTGATCAATCACTTTTAAGTTATCTTCTACGTTCTTGACTTGAGCGTTGATATTCTCATCATCGGGATACAACTGAGCAAATGCCATTGCAATCCGATTTTGTAAGAAACGAACTTTAATATCGTTTAACTGACCAATCGGAATGGTTCGATCAAGATAAACACTTCTCAATCCATCAACCATTTTGCTCATGCCATATAAGCCAGCCGAACCAACACCGATTAATAACACACCTAACAAACCAATGAGTAGGCTGAGCTTAATTTTTACTGATAGATCCTTAAACATTGCCAGATTCCTTATAGCGGTGACGCGCATTATGCGCTTAATCTGATACCTTGTGCGCTGTCGATATTAATGCAGCGCAAATTGTTGTGATTCTTGTTGAATCATTTGCTGCGTTAAACCAGGAATATCTAAAATCAAGGCAATATCCCCATTCCCTAAAATAGTAGAGCCACTGATCCCTTGGATATTCTCAAAAATAGGTCCGAGCGGTTTAATAACGGTTTGTAACTCGCCCAATAATCGGTCAACCACCAATCCAGCCGTTTGCCCACCGGTTTGTACAACAACCACATTTTGTCGACGAGGCGCTTGCTTACTTAAGTTGAACTGTTTGCGTAAATCAATCAGTGGTAAAACGCTGCCGCGCAAATTAAGGTGACTGCTGACCTTTACCCCTTGCTTGGTCACTGGGTGATGCAGCTCTACGCACTCTTTAACTGCATCAAGAGGTACAACAAACTCTTCATCACCGACTTCAATTAAGAACCCATCGATGATCGCCAGAGTTAATGGCAAAATTAGACGGACTGTGGTGCCAATCGATAGCTCACTTTCTATCTCGACTCGACCACGTAATTCATTGATGTTTCGACGCACCACATCCATGCCAACCCCTCGTCCCGAGAGATTAGAAACCTCTTGCGCCATAGAAAAACCCGGTTCAAAAATCAATTGATACATTTCATCTCGGGTCAATACCGAGTGCTCATCAATCAACCCTTTTTCAATGGCTTTTAAACGCAGTTTTTCAGCATCAAGTCCTTTACCATCATCGATAATTTCCAATACGATGTTGCCTGAATCATGGTAGGCATTTAAGGTGATTTGTCCTGAGTGATTTTTGCCTTGCTCTCGCCTTTTCTCAGGCATTTCAATGCCATGATCCATGGCATTACGAATCAGGTGCATCAGCGGGTCACCGATTTTCTCGACCACCGATTTATCAAGCTCAGTATCTCCGCCATGAATATCAAGTTGGATCTCTTTACCTAACTCTTTAGCAACATCGCGTACGACCCGTTGAAAACGGATAAACGTATTGCCAATCGGTACCATTCTTAACTTTAATGCCGCATCTCTGACTTCTTCTAATAGGCCATTGAGCCGAGAGACCGATTCTTGCATTGCGCTATCAGCATGACTGCTGGCTTGTAAAGCGCAGCCCGCTCCAGCGGTGACCAACTCTCCAATCAAGTTAATTAACGTGTCGAGCTTTTCTGCATCAACACGCAAGCTTTTTTGTTCACGATTTACCGTTTCATTCGCCGCTGATTTTGCCACGGCAGCGTCCGATTTAACTGGCTTAGCTTGAGTGATGGATTGATCGGAGTCTTTTTGCACTTCAATCGGTGACTCAGCGTCAATCAACGGCTCAGACAAAAGATCCAGTTGTAAGCCACAGGCTTGAAAATGCTCAAGATTGTGCATACCTTTCTGTTGTAACTCATCAAGTAAGGCCGGAGTACACTGATTGGCGGAAAATAAATACACCTCGCCTTCGTCCCGAATAAATTCGAAAACCGCTAAAATTTCCTCATCTTGAGCATCACTATTGAGCGCTATTTGCCAACTCAAGTAACAATTTTCTGAGTCAAAGTCTGCCCACTCTTGGGGTAAGTCACTGTCATCGAAAATAATCTGTTCGATTTGGCCTAATTTGGCTAAATAAGCAAAAAAGGACAGCGGATCCATCCCATCCTGTAAAGCACTTTTCGGAAACTTTACCCATAGAAAACGCTGAGCCTCTACCGTAAGTGGAGCGCTGTCTTTGATTGGTGCCTCACTGGTTTTCACGTCTGGTTGCTCACCAAGAAACGCGTTTAATTGTTCAATCAGTGTTTCACTGATTTGCTGGTTATCCGCGTGATGCTGCTGCTCAAATTGCGCTTCATCGAGCAGAGTTAGCATATGATCACGACAGCGAAACAACAGACTGATCACTTCACCAGTCAAGACCAATTGCTCTGAGCGTAACTGGTCAAGTAGGTTTTCTACTTTATGTGTAAAGTGGACAATCGCATCAAGATTAAAAATACCTGCCGAGCCTTTAACCGTATGCGCAGCACGGAAGATAGCATTGAGTCTTTCGTTTAAATCTTGATGATTACCTGCTTCAAGCTCGAGTAAATCCAGCTCCATACCTTCTAATAATTCACGGCTTTCGGTGTAATAGGTTTCAAGTGCAGCCAACAGCATCGGATCCATGTTTATACTCCTATTCGCGCATTACGTATTGGGCTGCAATGCCAAATTATGGTTAAGGGCATTAACGCCTAATTTAGCCATCACTTGGATAAACAAAGGATTCTCTACCAGTAACAAACATTGCTGCTGTTGCTCTCGTTTCGCTTTATTGACCATTACTAATAATTGAATCGCGCTGGTGTCAAGATCAGTAATGCGCGTAACATCAATCAATAAATCAATCGGCTTCATAACCCATGGCGTCAAAAACTCATACATTTCCTGCGCTTGATAAATCGTTAACTCGCCGGATAACTCAATGTTGACGTGTTGATCATTTTCTTCGAGGATCTGCATACCTTAACTCCTAAGCTGGCATCAGTTTATTCACCGCCGCCAACATTTGATCTGGCACAAACGGTTTCACTACCCAAGCCTTCGCGCCCGCTAAACGGCCTTGATCTTTTTTCGAGGCTTCCGATTCCGTGGTCAACATGATCACGGGCGTGAATTTGGTCGCAGGTTGTTTTTTCAGTTCTTTTAGTAAGGTCAATCCATCCATATTGGGCATATTGACGTCACTGATCACCAAGTGGACTTTAACGCCTTGAATTTTTCTTAGCGCATCAGCACCATCAATGGCTTCAATCGTTTGGTAACCCGCGCCTTTTAGAGCAAGGCTAACAACTTGACGAATGGCTGCAGAATCATCGACAACCAAAATTGTTTTACTCATCCTCAAACCTCCTGCTTATGGTTTGCTGTTCGTTAGAAAAAGGTAATGTCAGATTGCACTTCTGGTTTACTACTATGAGTAGATTTTTTACCCGTATGAACTTGATGCTGCTCAATCATGGTGTAACTACTCTTCATTTTATCGAGCCATTTTTGCGGCGATAATTGTCCGACAATCGGATGATTTCTATCTTGTTGAACTAACGTAATGGCATCGCCTAACTCGGTTAAATTACGAGTAATTTGCTCTAAAATTTGACTCACCCTATCTTGGAACTGAAGGCGAATGATCACGTGTGTCACCGTCTCTTTGACTTGTTGGGCATCTTCAGTGAGCCCTTGAGCTTGTTCATCTAACGTTTGCACTATGTGCTGAAAATGGTTGATAACTTCATCAATGCATTGCTCGGTGTTATTCATTTGCTCAGTTTCATCTTTATTAACCTGTTCAACCATTTCACAGGCTTTCTCGATAGCAGCATTAACGCTATTCACTTGCTCTGTCATCTTGCTCGCGGTTTCTCTTGATTGTTGAGATAAACCACGCACTTCATCGGCAACCACAGCAAAGCCTCTTCCCGCTTCTCCAGCTCGCGCGGACTCAATCGCGGCATTGAGGGCTAATAAATTGGTTTTATCTGCGATACCAACCACTTCTCCAGCCATTTTTTTCAGTGATGTGGTGTATTTCATTAATTCACGCATCTCACTCAATACTTGCTGTCTTAGTGTTTGCCCAGCCCGTAGCGCATCTACCGCATTGTTAAGCATGCTACGACATTGATGAATTTCTTCCGTTACCGATTGCTCTTTACCGTGACTGTTCACTCCGGTGAGAGACAAGGTATGACTGAGCCGCTCGACCAGTTGAGAAAACTGCTGGCTCAACTCTGAAACTGAATCGGTTAGATGTTGATTAGCGGAATCAATATGTCGTGCCCAGACGGGTAATGATTCGATAAACAGGGGCTCTAACGAGTGATAGGACTCTAATTGAGACTCCTGTAACGCCGAGAGGTGTTCAATTTGTTTTTTTTGCTGTTTGACGGTTTGAATGTACGATTCATAATTCCAAGCGACGTAGCTAAGGCTGGCAATGGAAGCCAATACCAGCAACGCGCTGATGTATAAAGGTAAACTCGAATAGATCACAACCATGCCCGATAACACTAGGGCAGGCATGAATAGAGGAACAAGCCTGAGCGCTAACATATGTGCAGTTATCCTATGCCGAACTAACGTAAAATTATGATTATTATTAGAGAGCTTATCTGTTACAACCAACCCATCAACACCAAAAAGCACTTAGGCGCATAACAAAATAAGGCTCAATTAAAAAGTAGCAGTCAGATATCAACTACGCAAATAATGGAATTGATTTAACATTACCAACTCGGATAAGTAGATAAAGTTATCTATTACTACTGAGAAAAGTGTGCCAGATGGGTGAATTCAGGATTGTTGTCGATGGTGTGGATGATATGAAGATCAAACTAAAGCTCAACCCACTATACCCAAACGGCTGAAAGTTGCAGGTAGGCGGCAAGTGAGTGAATCCCCATGAGCATAGGCAAACGACGTGATTGGGGTGAACGAAGGTAGCCAACACCGCTGCTTTAAGTTGGAAGGGGATATCAACGAGGAAACAAATGAGCTAACGGGGTAAACAGAAAACGCTTAAGTTTGATTTTTACTACTCGCCAGTGGGTGGCGGGCGTGATTGGTGTGGTATCCATCAAATGTTGATAGGCATGATCATCAAGGATGGCTTCGCCACCATGAGCCAGCAATAAACGCTGCGGATTGAGCTGATATACCCGCGCAACCGAACGACGATACTGTTTGGGAAAAAAAATAGGAAAAGGAGAGATCAGCTGTTTTTTTACTTCGACGATCAAATCGGCGACATACAAAATACTTTGCTGTGGATGAAAGAGAGAGATATCTCTATCGGTGTGTCCTGTCGTTTCTAAAACTTGCCATTCAGAAAACCCAGGAATCGCTTCACCGTCCATTAATTGATGATCCGCACGTAATTTACGAGGAAACCATAAACGACGCCTTGGTTTACCCAAGCGCTTTGCCATCCAATGCGCCAAAGCTAAATCAGCCCAAAACATCACAATCCCTAACCCACCTTGATACCAATGACCCACTTGCGCACCAGAGACTATCTTACAGCCGGTTTTACGCCGCAATAAGTGCGCACCACCAGCATGATCAGGATGCATATGAGTGACCACCACCACCTTAAGTTCGCTCACTGAGCGACCTAATTGAGCAGTAATGTAATCCAGTATCAGAGACACATCAGCACGACATCCTCCATCCAATAGCATTAATCTATCTGGATATTCAACCAAATATAAATTTTGGATATGGCCGCGAAGGGTATGAATTTTCACAAATACTCTAACTGGTCGGTCCTGAAGGCAAGAAGACTAACCATACCACTCAAAGAAACAATAAATAAACAAAAAACCAACAAAAATGTTATCTGTGGCGCATTACAAAAAACAAACCAGAACAAAATCAAAGTGAAACAAACATTACATTAAATTGAAATATTTGACCGCCACCCTATTCAGCGAACCACTATGTTAACTCCAACTTTATATAATTAAGGGAAATACAATGCACAAGCTATGGCTAGCGGGTCTGATGGCAACCACTTTTTCTGGACACACTCTTGCTGCGACCGAAATCACTTGGTGGCATGCAATGGGAGGGCAACTGGGAGAATCAGTCAACCAACTTGCAGCAGATTTTAATGCCGCTCAGAAGGACTATACCATCACTCCTATCTACAAAGGAGACTATACCGAAACCTTAACCGCAGGCATTGCTGCATTTCGTGCGGGTCAATCACCGCATATTCTCCAAGTGTTTGATGCGGGAGCCGCAACGATTATGAATGTCCCTGGCGTTGCAAAACCAGTACAAGATATTCTGGTTAATGCCGGTTACTCATTTAATGCTCAAGATTATCTGTCTGGTGTGCGTAATTTCTATGCGGACAATAAAGGCAAAATGGTTGGTATGCCCTTCAATAGTTCCACTCCCGTTCTGTATTACAACAAAGATATTTTAAATAAAGTTGGAGCTACGGCACCACAAACTTATGAACAACTTGAAGTCTTAGCCGAAAAACTAAAAGCAAAAGGTTACGTTACTTTTTCACAATCGCATACGCCATGGATTATGTTTGAAAACTTCAAATCTCGTCATAACTTGCCGCTCTCTGATCAGCACAATGGCTATGCCTCTCTTTCATCACAGCTGATGTTTAATTCACAAGATATGCTGATGCATTTTAATAAACTTAAAGAATGGTCAGATAAGGGCTACTTCAAATATTACGGAAGTAACTGGGATGCCAACCAAACGCCTTTTGAACGCCAAGAAGTGGCGATGTGGATGGGCTCATCAGGTTCCTTCGGTGGGCTGCGCGATAGAGTCCCGTTTGAGTTAGGTACTACCTACTTACCACATTGGGAAAAATTAAACGCTGAAGGCACTCATACTTTTATTGGCGGCGCCGCTCTGTTTGCTTTAAGTGGTCATACTAAAGAAGAAGAAAATGCCGTCGCGGCTTTTTTTACTTATCTTACTCAGCCTGAAGTACAGATGAATTGGCACACATCGACTGGTTATGTACCCGTCACCAATGCCGCTTATAGCCTAACCAAAGCCTCAGGCTATTATCAAACCTATCCCGATGCAGAAGTGGGCGTAAAACAGCTAAGCCTACCTTCCGGTGAATGGACACAAGGTTATCGCTTAGGTTTCTATCCGCAAATACGTGAAGTCATGCACCGTGAATTCGACAATATTTTTGCTGGACGCTCTTCGGTAGAAAATAGCCTTAAACGAGTCGAAGACGAAAGTAAAAATCTCCTGCAACGTTTTGCTCGCACTGTGCAATAACACTCGTTGATTACAACAGACTTCAAACCGACGTTTCGTCGCTTGAGTCTCGCTTATTGAAGAGTACGGCGAAGATAGCCGTACTCTTCAGCACGATTTTTTATGACTGGAAATAACCGTGGAACGTCGACAACAATTTTCTCACACTCCTTTACCCTATTTGCTGTTAGCTCCGCAAATGGTGATTATCGCGATTTTCTTTCTCTATCCGGCCGCAAAAGCGATTTATCTTTCCTTTATGCTGGAAGACCCGTGGGGAATGTCCTCTACTTTTATTGGCTTTGAAAACTATCAGATGCTGTTTCAATCCCATGAATATTTGAAATCGCTGAGCTTCACTTTACTGTTTTCTATCGTGGTCTCCTTTTTATCACTCGCCATCGCTCTGCTACTGGCGGTCAAAGCAGATAATATCATTCATGGTCAAGGAGCGTACAAGGTTAGCTTAACTTGGGTTTATGCCGTCGCTCCTGCGATAGCCGGAATTATCGGTGGTTTTTTGTTTAACCCCCACATTGGCCTATTAACGGATCTTTTTGCGATGTTTGGATGGCAATTTAGCCTGCAAACCAATCCGTTTGATGCAACCTTCGCATTGATTTTGGTTTCTGTATGGAAACAGGTCTCCGTCAATTTCATCTACTTTCTCGCCGGATTACAGTCCATTTCTTATGCCGTTAAAGAAGCCTCAACACTCGATTGCGTCAGTGATGCCAAACGCTTTTGGACCATTACTTTTCCTTTGCTTGCCCCAACCGGATTTTTTCTCTTAGTGATTAACCTCACCTATGCCTTTTTCGATACGTTCGGCGTGATCGATACCATGACCAACGGCGGGCCAGGAGGTTCAACAACGTCTTTGGTTTATAAGGTATACCGTGATGGATTTGTTGGGGCGGATTTAGGCGGCAGTTCAGCACAATCTGTGATCTTATTACTGCTCGTTCTCGGGCTGACGTTTATCCAGTTCCGTGTGGTTGAAAAACGTGTTCATTATTAAGGTTTTATATCCAAGGAAGCAAAATGAAAAGTAATAACCTATTCGATCACTTAATTTTGATCACCGGAGCCTTATTTATGCTAGTGCCAATCTGGCTCATTTTTGCCAGCTCGACTCATCATCCCAACACCATCATCAGTGAAGGTTTGCAGTGGGGAATGGGCGATCAATTTTTGGCTATTTATAAAGAAGCGTGGCACAAAAGCCACGGATTTTCGGGCAATATTACCGCGCAATCGATGATCACCAATTCGATGATCATGGGGCTGGGTTTTGCGATCGGGAAAATTTTGGTTTCGATGATCGCGGCTTACGCTTTGGTCTATTTCCGGCTGCCTTATGCCAGCTTCTGGTTTTGGCTTATTTTTGTCACGCTTTTATTGCCGTTAGAAGTGCGAATCATCCCCTCTTATGAAGTCGTTTCAAGCCTAGGAATGCTCAATAGTTATACAGGGCTTATCTTGCCTTTGATTGCCTCGGCTACTGCAACCTTTTTCTTTCGTCAGTTTTTTAAAACGATTCCAGATGAATTGATGGAGGCAGCACAGCTCGATAATGCTGGACCGATTCGTTTCTTCATCGACGTATTACTGCCGCTATCGAAAACCATGATCGCCGCCATTTTCATCATTATGTTTGTCGTAGGATGGAACCAGTATTTATGGCCCATCATGATGACCACCGATGAGCAATACAACACCATCGTGATGGGCATTAAACAAATTCTCAATAATATTAATGAAACTCGTTTACCACGTTATGACTACGCGTTCGCCATGGTGATTTTAGCCATGCTGCCGCCGGTATTCGTCGTGGTCATTTTCCAACGCTGGTTTGTTAAAGGATTAGTCGAAAGTGAAAAATAACTCTATGCATTTAGTCACCCCAACCTCACCACAAAAACTGGACAATGTTATGTTGGATATCAGACAGTTAGTCAAAACCTATGAAAATGGTCATCAAGCAGTTAAAGGCGTTGATTTGTCAATTAATGAGGGCGAATTCATCGTTTTAGTTGGACCATCAGGTTGTGGTAAATCGTCAATTCTACGTTCGATTGCAGGACTTGAGTCGATCAACGGGGGAGAAATCCATCTAGCCGGTCGCCGAGTGGATAACGAAAAACCTGCGCTACGTGATATTGCGATGGTATTTCAAAACTACGCTCTTTATCCTCATATGAGCGTTTACGATAACTTGGCGTATGGCTTAAAAAATCGTGGGGTGGATAAAAAATCCATCGCTGAAAAAATTAATCACGTCGCTAAAACCCTCAAAATTGAAGAGTATTTAGATCGCAAACCCGCCAAACTGTCTGGTGGTCAACGTCAACGTGTCGCAATGGGACGCGCGATTGTCCGCGATCCGCAGCTGTTTTTATTTGATGAGCCACTATCCAACCTCGATGCGGCGTTACGCGCGCATATGCGCTTAGAGATAAAAAAACTGCAACGCAAACTCGGGGTGACCAGTGTCTATGTCACCCACGATCAAGTAGAAGCGATGACATTAGCCGATCGCATTGTGGTCTTAAACCAAGGAAAAATTGAACAAGTCGGTCGCCCAAAAGAAGTTTACCACCAACCGGCGAGTACCTTTGTGGCGAGTTTTATTGGTAGCCCAGCGATGAACTTTATCCCCGCAACACTCGATAACGGCTATTTACAGGTTGGTCATCAAAAAATTTATCTACCGCACTATCAACAACTCAGCGCTCCATCATTAACCCTAGGTATTCGTCCTGAGCATGCTGGTCTTTCGAGCAGTGAAAACGCTCTGAATTTACGCTTACAAATCAGTGTCGTTGAACCACTTGGTCCCAATCAATTGGTGCATGGAAAAATCGCTGGGTTAACTCAACTCAGCGATTTTATTGCGGTAACACCTGAAATGAATGTAGATATTGATCAAACACTTAACCTATCGATCAACATAGATAACCTGCATCTGTTTGATGAACAAGGGAAGCGCTTATGCCCTACCTCATTAGCTCAGCGAGCTATCGCTTAATCATCCTAAGTTAAACGCTTCACTCAGCGGCAGCTTTCCGGTGCGGCTGAGTGAAAATCAGCTCGCTCACGCAGCGTATTGGTAATACGCATGATGTTTGGATAAAGGCTCATGTCAACGGCAAAGCGCTCCGCATTATACACTTGAGGTATCAGGCAGATATCCGCCAGAGAAAGTGCATCGCCGATACAATATTGCCCTGCACTTATAGTCAGCTTTTCTTCAATGGCGC
This sequence comes from Vibrio sp. V31_P5A7T61, assembly GCF_009904895.1. Lineage (NCBI taxonomy): Bacteria > Pseudomonadati > Pseudomonadota > Gammaproteobacteria > Vibrionales > Vibrionaceae > Vibrio > Vibrio sp. V31_P5A7T61. Next base: position 253,858 of record NZ_WXWI01000025.1, on the reverse strand, counting down.
GAAAACCTACCGCTATCCAATGTTGATACCACTGCGTTTTTTTGGGCTCATCCACAGCAAGGTTTTGTGATAAATATTGTAAAACCCTTAGGTTATTTAATGGATGAATATCCATTGCAATATCATGAGCTAGCGACAACACACGGTATTTTGCCTCACCTGAGACAGGAATAAGACGCGGCTGCGGGTAATGATCATCAAGATATTCAATAATCGCCAGTGATTGATTAAGAACGAAATCGCCATCAACTAACACTGGCACTAATTCACTCGCATTAAGCTGATGAAATACCTCGCTGTGTTGCTCACCACCTTGAGCGATGAGATCAACCGGAAACTGTTGATAACTCAGTTGCTTAATTTCTAAAGCCAGACGCACCCGATACGTTGCCGATGAGCGCCAGTAGCCGTATAATTTCAGCTCACTCATCATCTATCTCCCTGATTCAATCACCGTTTGTTCAATACGACCAAATACGCTATTACCTTGATGATCGAGCATCTCAAGTTTTATCGTATCACCGACCTGCATAAAAGCGGTGCTGGGTTGCCCATCACGAATGGTTTCAATCATTCGTAACTCGGCAATACACGAATAACCGACACCCCCTTCACCGATTGAACTTCCGTACTCCGTGCCTTGCTTATTTGAGACGGTACCAGAACCAATAATCGTGCCACTGCATAAAGGGCGAGATTTCGCTGCATGGGCAATCAACTGAGGAAAATCAAAGGTCATATCGACCCCTGCATTCGGACAGCCAAACAACTGACCGTTAAAAGTCGACAATAATGGTAAAGATAACTTAGCGCCGTCCCACGCATCGTTTAATTCATCAGGAGTCACTGCCACCGGAGAAAAAGCTGAGCTTGGTTTCGATTGGAAAAAACCAAAACCTTTGGCTAATTCATTGGGAATTAACCCTCGTAGAGAGACATCATTCACCAGCATGACTAAGCGAATATGTTGCCCTGCCTGCTCCGCTGTGATCCCCATAGGGACATCATCGGTGATGACAGCCACCTCAGCTTCAAAATCTAATCCCCATTGGGGATCAACAAGTGGGATAGGTTCGTGTGGCCCCAGAAAACTGTCCGATCCCCCTTGATACATCAGCGGATCAGTCCAAAAACTCTCTGGCAATTCGGCTCCACGAGCACGTCGAACTAACTGAACATGGTTGACATAAGCTGAGCCATCTGCCCATTGAAATGCCCTTGGTAACGGCGAGGCGCAGTGATGTTCTGCAAACGGTACGGTATGAGTAAGCTGGCCGGCATTTAAAGCTTGGGAGATCTCTTGTAACGGCCCTTCCACTTTTTGCCAATTATCGAGTGCTTGTTGGAGTGTTGAAGCGAGGTGATCAACAACCACACAGCGCTGTAAATCTCGACTAACAACTACTAATTGACCATCCCGTGTGTCATTTTTTAACGTCGCTAACTTCATGGCGTATCCTTGTGCTCTTTCCAGCTATAAACGTACTGAGGATTTTCTACTTCTTTAACCGCGTCACTAAATTGCAGGGCGTGGCGGGTATCAATCATTACCGCCACTTCATCGGTAAACGTTTTGCTGTTTTTTAATCCGGCTTGAAACGCTTTCGGATGAGGGCCATGAGTAAAGCCCGCAGGGTGAAAGGTCACCATCCCAGCTTCAATATTATCGCGACTGAAAAAGTCACCCGCGTGATAAAACAGTACTTCATCATAATCGTCATTGTTATGATAAAACGGTACTTTTAGCGCACCAGGGTCACTTTCAATCGGTCTTGGCACAAACGTACAGACCACAAATCCTTGCCCAACAAAGGTGGTATGTGCAGAGGGCGGTAGATGATAACGATGGGACATTAGCGGTCGAATATCTCGCCAATTGAGCCTCAGCACCGCCAGATCGCCATGCCAGCCTACCGCATCTAGGGGATTAAAAGGATAGGTAATCACACTCACTTGATCGTGCCGTTTAACTTCAACGTGCGTGGTGCGTTCTGAGTACTGCGCCTGAAAACGTGTATTAATACTCGGCACTTCAAGCACCGCTGGATCAAACAGAGCGTGCTGACCAACAATGCCTTTTTCTGGTAACGCATAAGCGGCATCCGTATTCTCGATCATCAACAAAAACAGCGGTTCATTAGGGTCTAAACGCCAAGTCGTTGAGCGAGGAATTAACACATAATCCCCTTCATGAATCGTCATATGGCCATAATCACAAAACAGCTCGGCACTGCCTTTATGAACAAATAATAATTCATCGCCATCCGCATTACGCACCAATTGGGTCATTGGTTGGCTAAGCTGCCAGACCCGGATTTTCACCTCTTGGTTATGCAGCAAATGAGGAACAGACCAAGGGGATAATTGTTCAGAGTGGCTCAAGTGATTTAAATTAAATGCTCTTGGCCGTAAATCGCCCTGCCATTCGGTCCATGCGGTGGGGGGATGCTGATGATGAAAGTGACTCGCAGCGCCAAAAAAACCACTGCGCCCAGCTTCTCGCTCATAGATCGCTTGCTCAGGAAAATCCGCATGAGCCTGTTTCGAAAACACCCCTTCGCGATGAGGAAACGTAAACGGTTTATGCATCATCTAGCACTCCACGACGAATTTGATCTTCTTCTATCGATTCAAACAAGGCTTTGAAGTTACCTTCGCCAAAACCTTGATTGCCTTTGCGCTGAATAATTTCAAAAAAGACTGGACCAATAACGGTTTGGGTAAATATTTGCAGTAAAATACCATCTTTGAGTGGCGCACCATCAATCAATACCCGCAATTCGCGTAACTCATCAACGGATTCATGATGACCGGGAACGCGCGAATTGATTTTCTCATAGTAGGTATCTGGGGTTGGCATAAACTCCATACCTTGCGCTCGCAACGTACGCACAGTGTGATAAATATCGGTGGTACTCAAGGCAATATGCTGAATCCCTTCGCCATTGTATTCACGTAAAAACTCTTCAATTTGTGACTTATCATCACGCGATTCATTGATTGGAATACGAATTTTTCCACATGGTGAGGTCATTGCACGGCTAACCAAGCCAGTCAATTTCCCTTCAATATCAAAATATCGAATCTCTTTAAAGTTCGCCAACTGTTCATAAAAACCAGCCCACTTATCCATATTGCCTTGTTTTACGTTATGAGTAAGATGATCGATTTCACATAAACCAACCTGCTTTTGTTGCAAACGCTGCTCTGCATCATCGTAAAACAAGAAGTCAACATCATAGATACTTTTATCACCATAGCGGTCAACAAAGTACAACAAACTGTCACCGATGCCATAAATCGCTGGAATGCTTAATTCCATCGGTCCTATTTCACCTTGATAAGCTGCGGCTCCACAACTTAAGGCATGTTGTAATGCCCCTGCTGCATCTTTAACCCGAAATGCCATTCCACACACCGATGGGCCATGCAGCTTTGCAAAATCAGCCGCTTGACTATGAGGTTGAGCATTGATGATGAAATTGATATCCCCTTGACGATATAGCCAAGCTTGTTTAGAGCGGTGTTTCGCGATTTCAGCAAAACCTAAAGAAGTGAACAGCTGTTTTAGTGCGTCAATCCCCTGTGCATCCGCTGCCGTGTATTCAACAAACTCAAAACCATCGGTACCAAGAGGGTTACTTATTGATGTCATGTCTAGGTTTCCTTTATAGGGTCGAAATCTCTATTAACCATGGCACGATTCAATAAAGTCGCAACGATCAGCAGATACCTATCTCCCTCTCTAAAAAACACCAAAAATGTAACACTTTTATTACATTAAACAACCATAATCCGTTTACGTCCTCAGTGTCTCATCAATGTAGTGGTCATTTTGCAGGTAAACATGCTTCGAAAGAGCAGAGTTTAGTGAGTATAAATATTTATACAGGTGTAAAAAATGAAGTAGTTAACGGTCGATTAAACCTAATGAAGAGTTATTTTTTTAATGTCGTCTTAATGCCACCAACGAATAACCGATTGGCGAAATCAATGACTGAATACTACTTTTAATTAATGAGGTTATATGTCCGCATAAAAAAACGATATCTTCGATGAGTTATGCCTTGTACCTCAGCACGCTTGCTCTATAATGCGCAATCTATGCACAATCCGTTTCAAATTTAAGACGAAGTTAGAAATACAGGTAAAAAGCATTGCAAAATAAAAAAAGAGTCCTGCTCAAAAAAATATTATCTGCTTGTCTTATCCCTATTCCGATCGTTTTTTTTTACGCTTACTATACCAGCGTCACGAGCATTAATAGCCAGTTAAACACCATTGCCGATTCGTACGCCAAACGTATCGATAGCCTGATTGCTGATCTCCATGATGAAAATGCCAAAGCGTTATACAGCAATAAAAGCTGCGCACAGATTCAAGAAGACCTGTTATTTGAAAGTTTACTGCGTGAAATGTTGATCGTTGAAGATCAACAAATTGTTTGTTCATCCAAACGGGGAGAGATGCAGTCAGATATCAGCGACTATTATCCCGATGGCATTGTCACCAGTAAAGAACGCTTCTTTGACTTACAAAACGATCCAGCCATGCGCACTTTATTAGTGATTGATGCCGATAAAAACAATCCCTATCGTGGAGCCATTTCTGTTGTCGATCAAGGTTATATTCAAGCTCGTCTCGGTTATCACACCGACACTCGCATAGCTCAATTAATCGTCAAGGTCGGTAATCAATACTACCCAGCTAATAGTAAATTTATCACTAAACAACATAACGTAAAGGTCACATCGGCCAAGCAGCTTTTTACGTTACAAATTGTCGCTAGTGACTCTTTTGTTACTGAACAGATAACCTTTTATCTACTGAGTGCCCTTCCGGCCTCGATTGCACTTTCACTATTCATTTATGTTCTGTTTTTATTTTTCACCGGCCGGACGAGCTTATTAGATGATTTAAAGAAAGGATTAGAACGACACGAGCTGTTTTTAGTCTATCAACCTGTCATCGACAGTCAGAAACAAAATGTGGTCGGCTATGAAGCGTTACTGCGTTGGATTAACCCTAAATTAGGTTTTGTTAAACCCGATACGTTTATTCAAATTGCAGAAGAGTATGGCTTAATCAATAAAGTGACCGATTATGTGATTAACCAAGCTCAAAAAGATGCTCAGCATTTACCTAACCATCAGCAATTACACCTTGGTATCAACGTTCCACCTTGCTATCTTTCACACCAAAAGCATATTCATCGTTTAATCCTTTGTGCCAGTCATCTTGCTGCTCAAGGAATTCAGTTGGTGGTTGAAATTACTGAACGCCAACTGCTGGATAAAAAAGGACAAACTATTTTACAAGAATTACGGCAAGCTGGTGTGATGATCTCTATTGATGATTTTGGCACAGGACAAACCTCATTATCGGTCCTGCAACATATTGCTTTCGATTATTTAAAAATCGATAAATGCTTTATTGATTCAATTGGCGTGCAATCAGTTAGTGCACCGATCTTAAATACCATTATTGAGCTGGCTCATCAGCTTAAGGTCAATATCGTCGCGGAAGGAGTGGAACATGCCGCTCAAGCCAAATACCTTGCCAACAAAGGGGTTCAATATCAACAAGGGTATTTCTACTCTAAACCTCTCGATCTTTCGGCAATAACAAAGGGGAAATCATCGACATCCTAATGAAAACCAGCCAGAACAACACCAAGGTTACACCTTCTGTTGTGATAGGGATTTACGCAACCAGTGTATATGCGGAACAAATCCCCCTTGCTGATAAAAATGTTGCGCCGTTTGATTAAACTCCCACACCTCAACAAACATTTCTTTGACGCCATACTCAACGAATGTCTGCTCTAAATGAGCAAGAAGTGAGGCTGCGACCCTTTGTTGACGATAACAGGGAACAACATATAGCTCATCAATACTGCCCATCGGTATGGGCTGACTGACACTCGAAATTAACTCACAAAAATGCCCAGTAATAAAACCAACGATCTGAGAACCCTGTTTAGCAACGTAAACCAAACATTCCGGATCATCTATATAACGGGCAATACTCTTCTCTTGCTCAATCTCATGAGCGGTTTTGAAATAAGCTGGACAAGCACGGTGATGCTCGTCATGTAACTCAAACATCAACTGATTGAGTACTTCTAAATCATCGACTTGAGCCGCTGATAGGATAATCGCTGACATAATGTTGCCATCACAGAAATAAAAACTCTCTGAATTCTATCCAATAAAGGTAAAAAAAAATACGCCTAACACCGATTAGTGTTAGGCGTATTGGTTAGCATCACAAAAGTGAATAGCCCTACTCTGTGGCTGGTGCCTTAAGGGTTAATGCATCACGACGCAGCTTGAGAATGGTCAGCAACATGGCACAAAGCGCTAAAACACTCATCCCGATATAAACCAAGCTAAAGCCTTGAGCGAGTACATGAGTCGCGACTTGCGCTTGTTCAGCACCATGTTCACTGACTGTCACGTCTTGGGGAACTCGTAGATAGAATAACGCCGAGCAAAATGCAACCCCTAACGCTCCGCCTAGCTCACGGCCAAAATTAAATAACGACATGCCAATCCCACGATCGCGAGCAGGCAAAACACTTTGCACGACAACACTGAGTGCAGGCAAAGTTAACCCAAGTCCAATTCCTGCAAAACCGAGCGCGAAATTAACCCAAATATCATAGTGAATTTGCCATAGCGCGATCATCGCCAAAGCAAAACCTAATGCCACTAACAATTTATAGCGAGCAAACTTAGCGACCAGCTTACCGCCGACATACGCGCCCGCCGTGATACAAAACATAAAAATTACCATCACGACGCCACTTTGTGATGGAGAAAGTCCTTTCTGCCATTGCAGTTGCAAAGGTAGATAAACTAACAGCGCAAACATCAACATTTGCGATCCCATCACTAACATAATGGCGGTTAAGTAGTTGGGCAAACGCGCTAAACGAGCAGGTAAAATAGGATCGCTAACGCGTTTTTCTACCAATACAAGCATGACAAGGCTAGCTAATAAAATAAACGCCCCCCAGCCATTAGGCATAAACGAGTGCGATGAAAGCAACATTAGCAACATGGTAGTGGCGATCATCAATAATCCGGCACCAAGCCAGTCAAAGCGGCTATTACGACGTTTATTCAAGTGGCTGAGGTAACGATTGACCATCCACAATGCCACCAAGCCAAGGGGCAAGTTGATTCCAAAGACCCAGCGCCACGTTAAATGGTCAGCAAAATAACCGCCTAACAGTGGCCCAGCAATACTCGATACCGCATATACCGCGGAAATATAGCCTTGATATTTACCCACTTCACGCGCTGGAATCGAATCGGCAATCACGGTAAAGGCCAGCGCAATTAAGCCACCACCGCCAATGCCTTGAATCACGCGCGCACCAATTAAACTCGGCAAATCAATCGCAAACGTACAGAGTGCTGAGCCAATCATGAAAATGACAATGCTGATATTGAGCATGCGCACCCGACCAAACAGATCGCTTAACTTACCATAAACCGGCAGTACCGCTGTCGCAGCCAATAAATAAGCGGTAATCACCCAAGTAAGGGATTTTCCAGCGGATAACTCCTGACCAATCAAAGCCAAAGGTGTGGTGACAATACTTTTTTCTAAAGAGCCTAAGGCAATCACCAGTGCGACGCTGGCAAAAATAATTTTCGGGTTGGATGAATAAGTCGAATCGGTTGACATAAATCCTCTGGTATTAAACGATACCAATACAACATAACGTTATGGGTAAGTGATCAGCGAATGAGCGCAGAGGGTGCGCCGCTTCGGTAACTCAAGATTGAAGAAAGCGCAGCCTATCGCGCATCACTATAAGATAACTGAATATCATTCCATCTAAAATAGGATAGAATGGGATCGTCAATTGCAAATATGGGATTATGATGAAATTAGACGATCTGGCGCTTTTTATTACGGTGGTACGCTGCGGTAGCTTCGCCTTAGCCGCTAAGCAAAAAGCCCTCTCCAGCAGCACTCTGAGTCGCCGAATCCAACAATTAGAGCATGATATGGGTAGCATCTTGCTGATCCGTAGTAGTAAAGAAATTGTTTTAACCAAAGAAGGTGAACAATTATTTGAAACCTATGCCGAGCTCTTCGCTGAAATCGAATCGAAACAAGAAATCGCCTTACGTGCCAAACAAGAATATCGTGGCACGATTGTCATTAATGCACCGATTATCCCCTTACGTCATCAACTGAGCCCACTTGCATTAGAATTTTGTCAGCAACATCCCAACGTTAATATCCATTTTCAAGTCGGTGCGGGAATGGATTACTTCACGCGTCACGATATTGATATCGCTTTGCGTTTTGGTCCTCAGCCACATTCCGATTGGGTCGCTCGTAAGCTAGCCAATAATCCATCGCAGCTCTGCTCGACTCCCAGTTACGCCGCTACCTTAACCTTAAATCACCCTGAACAGTTGCAAACATTACCGCTACTGACGCTGAATACCAAACAGGCTTGGGTGTTTAAACATCGGCTCACAGGAGAACAATTTCAATTTACCCCGCGAGCTCGCTTAAGTTCAGAAGAGTTAGATACGATTTTACAAGCGACGCTCCTAGATATGGGAGTCGCTCGCTTACCGAAAGGATTGATTAGCCAAGAACTGACGCAACAGCAATTAGTTCCTTTATTGCCAGAATGGGATATAGAAGGGGCTGATGTTTATTTACTGCACCCTCAACGGCGATTCTTACCAGAAAGGACCCAAGCTTTTATTGACTACATCAATGCACATTGGCCAAGAGTGGCGTTCAGTCATTGGTTAAATACATAATTGACGAGAATAAAACGCCCTTGGAGAAAAACACAACCTCCAAGGGCGTTATCGATGGTTTATCAACTGAGCGATAAACCGATTTGACGACTAACCGCTAAAGCGATTATAGAAAATGGAAAGTCGCGTTAAAGGAAAGCACACTGACGTCTTTCTTGTCGAGAGTATAACGATGGTAACCTGCGCCTACCGAAAAAGGACCCATAATAAAATATTCAGCGCCTACGCCATACATGATATCGAAACCATCATCATCTTTACTGTTGTTGATTTCTGTTTTCCATGAATGGATACCACCACGCGCATAAATATGTAAAGGACCAAAATCAATGCTTGGCTTTAGTGCGGCATACATGGTTGAAGCAGAGGTTTCAATACCGTTAATTTTAAAATCGCCTAATTTTGTGTAACCACCTTCAACCGCAAAAAATGGCAGAATTCCGGTTCCAACATGCAAATTATAAGCCGTACTGCTATCACCACGGTAATCAGATTGGCCAACCGATGCACCAGCGTAAACCAAAGCATCTGCCATTGCTGCAGAAGAGGCTCCCAATAGCGCGAGGGCAAGTAACGTTTTTTTCATAATTAACCTTTTGATAGTTGTCTGGCCGCTGCTGCTAAGCCAATGTTATGCATTACCAGAAATTATAGAATCATCTTCACCGCACCTCAAGGAACGAAAGGACAGATAGTGAATAAAGATCAATAATATATCCGCTTATCATTTGAAGTCGCCGCCCGATGGGCGGAGACTTGCAGCTTGCCTAACAGGCATCAATCGCTTGTTTGACTCGTTTATCTGAAATCGGATAAGGCGTACCAAGTTGCTGAGCAAAATAACTCACTCTTAGCTCTTCGATCATCCAGCGGATCTCTTTGACCGATTCAGGCACAGCTACTCCTTTCGGAATTTTATTCAATAAGGTCTTGTATTCGTTAACCACCGATTCAATTTTCAACATATGCAAGCGATCTTTATTGGGATCAACCGGCAGCTTTTCCAGCCGCCTTTCAATCGCTTTCATGTAGCGCAAAATATCCGCCAGCTTTTTCCAACCGCATTCGGTGGCAAAACCTTTAAAAATCAGCCCTTCCATTTGTGCTTTGATATCCGATAAAGCAAAAGCCATCGTGAAATCGACTTTACCTTTCAAACGCTTATTAATGTTGTACGCGGTGGTTAAAATGGTTTCTACTTGCTGGGCAATCTCGACCACCGTATCGCCCAGTTCAGCGCGAACATATTCTTTCAGCGCTTCAAAGGCTTCTGGCTGCCAAACCATGCCCCCATGCTGCTCGATAAGCTTATCAACGCCACAAGCAATACAATCATCAATTAAATCCAGCACTTTACCGTAAGGGTTAAAATACAAGCCAAGCTTGGATTTATTAGGCAAGTTACTGTGTAAGTATTTGATCGGTGATGGCACATTAAGCAAAATTAATCGTCTTTGTCCGGCTTGCATCGCAGTTTGCTGCTCACTTTCCGTTTCAAATAGCTTAATTTCAATGCTGTCTTTATTATCCACCAACGCCGGATAGGCTTTAACCTCAAAACCGCCACGTTTTTGCTGGTAAACTTTCGGCAGCTCACCAAACGACCAAGTGTGGAGATCTTTCTGCTCAATATCATCATCCGCCACTTGCGATAAGGTTTCTTGAACCTTGGCTTTCAAGCTTTCTTTCAATGCGTATAAGTCTTTATCTTCATTGAGTTTCCGATGACGATGATCCACCACCCGATAGGTCACTTTTAAGTGATCAGGTACTTGCTGCCAATTCCAATCTTCACGCTCGATAGCCACGCCTGTCATCCGCTTAAGCTCTTTTTCCAGCGCATCCAGTAATGGCATTGCTAACGGTGTGACGCGCGCTAGAAAAGCATCAGCATAGTTTGGCGCTGGCACAAAGTTCTTACGCAGCGTTTTCGGTAGCGATTTAATCAAACTGACCACTAATTGATGACGTAAACCCGGAATTTGCCAATCAAAGCCTTGCGGCTCAATTTGGTTAAGGATCGGCAAAGGAATATGCACCGTTACACCGTCACTATCAATGCCCGGTTCAAATTGATAACTGAGCTTTAATTTAATTCCGTTTTGGTGCCAGAAATTAGGGTAATCGAGTTCGGTGATATGGCTGGCATCGCCTTTAACCAGCATCTCTTTTTCAAAATTGAGTAAGTCTGGGTTATCATGGCTGGCTTTTTTCCACCAAGCATCAAAATGACGTCCAGATACTACCTCTGCGCCAACTCGTTGATCATAAAATTGGAACAGCTCTTCATCATCCACCAAGATATCTCGGCGACGAGATTTATGCTCTAACTCCTCGACCTCAAGTAACAAAGCGCGATTTTGCTTAAAGAAAGCGTGTTTGGTTTGCCAATCACCTTCCACCAAAGCACTGCGAATGAAAATCTCGCGGCTTAATGGCACATCAATCGCCCCATAATTGACCGCTCGTTTGGCAATGATAGGCACGCCATAAAGGGTCACTTTTTCATACGCCATCACCGCGGCACTTTTCTTCGACCAATGTGGTTCGCTATAACTACGCTTGATCAAGTGCTTAGCAAGAGGCTCAATCCATTCCGGTTGAATTTTGGCGACAATCCGCGCCCACAGTTTCGAGGTTTCGACCAGTTCTGCCGACATCACCCACTTTGGCTGTTTTTTAAATAAACCAGAAGCTGGGAAGATATTGAATCTTGCGTTACGAGCCCCTTGATACTCATTTTTTTCAGCGTCTTTACTGCCGATGTGTGACAGCAAACCCACCAAAATGGCGCTGTGCAGACTGTCATAATTTGCCGGCTGATCGTTGAGCTTATAATCCATTTCACGCATCGATTGATGAATTTGGAAATAAACATCTTGCCACTCACGAACGCGCAAATAATTTAAATAGTCCTGTTTACATTGACGACGAAAAGCATTGCTATTCAAGGCCTTTTGCTGCTCTTGTAAGTAATGCCACAGATTGATTAAGGTAACAAAATCCGAGTCTTCATCGACAAAACGGCGATGTTTTTCATCCGAGGCTTGCTGCTTATCACTCGGCCTTTCTCTTGGGTCTTGAATCGATAACGCTGAGGCAATGATCATCACCTCTTTTAAGCAACCGAGCCGCGGCGCTTCCAACACCATTCGCGCTAAACGTGGGTCAATCGGTAAACGAGCCAACTGACGGCCAATCGTGGTCAGGCGTTTTTTCGGGTCGCTGATCTCAGGGTTCATTGCCCCCAACTCTTCCAGCAAGCGAACGCCATCTTGGATATGGCGTTTGTCTGGCGCTTCAACAAATGGGAACGCCTCGATATCGCCTAAGCCTAGCGCGGTCATTTGTAGAATGACTGACGCTAAGTTGGTGCGCAGAATTTCCGGATCGGTAAACTCAGGGCGAGATAAAAAGTCCTCTTCTGAGTACAGACGGATACAGATACCCTCTTCGACACGCCCACAGCGCCCTTTACGTTGGTTAGCACTGGCTTGAGAAATCGGTTCAATCGGTAAACGTTGCACCTTGGTGCGATAGCTGTAACGGCTGATCCGCGCGGTGCCCGGATCAATAACATACTTGATCCCTGGTACCGTTAACGAGGTTTCCGCCACGTTGGTGGCAAGTACGATCCGCCGGCCGCTATGGGGTTGGAAAATCTTATTTTGTTCGCCAGAGGATAAACGGGCATACAAAGGTACAATCTCGGTATCTCGTAACTTACGTTTTGCCAACGCATCAGCAGTGTCACGAATTTCCCGCTCACCATTCATGAAAATCAGGATATCCCCTAAACCTTCAAGGCACAGCTCATCCACTGCGTCAAAAATACCTTCGAGTTGATCGCGATCGCTGTCCGTTTCTGCCACTAGTGGACGATAACGCGTTTCTACCGGAAAGGTTCTGCCTGACACTTCAATGATCGGCGCATTAGCAAAGTGTTTAGAAAATCGCTCAGGGTCAATGGTTGCCGAGGTGATGATCACTTTGAGATCAGGACGACGGGGTAATAATTGGCGTAAATAACCGAGAATAAAATCAATGTTTAAACTGCGCTCGTGAGCTTCATCAATAATGATCGTGTCGTACTGATTGAGATAACGATCATGTTGAATTTCTGCCAGTAAAATACCGTCAGTCATTAATTTGATTTGGGTTTGCTCAGAGATTTGATCGTTAAAGCGAACCTTATAACCAACCACTCCGCCGAGCTCACACTGCATCTCTTCAGCAATACGATTCGCTACCGAGCGAGCAGCTAAACGGCGTGGCTGGGTATGGCCAATCAGCCCATATTTGCCGCGTCCAAGTTCAGCGCAAATTTTCGGTAACTGAGTGGTTTTACCAGAACCAGTTTCCCCTGCGACAATCACCACTTGATGCTGCTCAATTGCCCGCGCAATATCATCTCGCTTTTGACTAACGGGTAACTGTTCTGGGTATTCGATAGTAATCTTTTGCGCTTCTCGCTGCGAAACCACCATCATTGAACGAGCAATATCCAGCGCTATTTCATCAAAGACGGCTGTTCTTGCTTGTTCTTTAACAATTTTACTGGCACCGATGATCCGCTTATTGAGACGAAAACGGTCTTTTATCAAACACTGTTGCAACGCTTGTTGCAATGACTTGACGGTATTGGCTTTTGCCATCGTATTTTTTTCTGAGTGAGGCTGTGACTGAGTCAAAGCGTTACCTATTCTTTTCTTTGCATAAAATTAGCCGAATTGTATCACAAACTTGTTGGTCGATCGGTAATTCGTATTAAGCCAATCCTGCTGATTCGGCTCGTTAACCAGTAAAAAATGTATTTCGATGATTAATTGTTCGTTTATGGCCCATTGCATGCAAGAAGGTTTAGTTTTATTGTCATTTGGCCGCTAAAATAGAAAGATACCTAACTAAGTAGAAAATACTGTGAAAGCTTCTGAACTGAAACTAAGACTTGATGACCTGCCTGCTGATTGTGACCCTGAAGTCGTCATGGGAGAACTTTGGCTGCCCGAACGTTTAGTCGGTACTCAGCACGATAACGATATGCTGTTTTTACAATTTGATAATGCTCCAGAAGAAGGTGAAGGCGAGGAAGAGGGTCGCGGTTTTGTTCAGCATGAAATCAATCTGATCCGTGAGCGTATTACTCAATTACTCAATGAACCCAATCCACAGAGCGTTCAAGTTGAAGCTTTAGTCGCCCTACTGCTGCTTGCCCATGAACAAAGCAGTTCGGAGTTTGTAGAAATGATCAGTGACTGGGAACTGTAAGCGTTTAACTCTCTCAACGCTTGAATAAGCACCTTCTCTGCGCCATTTTCTACAACAATAAGGGAACTGTGGCAGCGTTTTATCCTCCAATCATTAACGTTCACTGGTACCGCATATAGAGAAAGGTATTTTTTATGTTCAATACTATTACCGCCTTATTTAAACAGCTCCTCGACGGGCACGATCTAAGTCAACCTTCTCCTAGCCCTAATTTTGCAATCGCTTGTTTATTGAGTGAGGTCGCCGGTTCAGATCAAAAAATAACGCCCACAGAACGACAAGCGAAGCTAGCCTTACTGCAACGTTTACTTGCAATAGACGACAGTGAAGCACAAGCTTTGATTAGCCGTGCTGAGCAACAAATACGTCAATCGGCATCACTGTATGAATTTACCTCTCAGCTACGAGAATTAACCCAAGGCAAACGATTTGAGTTAATAAAAGCGATGTGGGAAGTTGCCCATGCGGATAGTGAGATTGATCCACTAGAAGATGCGGTGATCCGTAAAACGGCTGAGTTATTGTACGTTGACCACAGTCAGTTTATTCGCGCAAAATTGATGGTTGTTAATCCGAAAAAATAAAGCGAAGTTCTCGAATTAACGCGACCTTCGCTTGATGATTTATTTGTTTGCTGTTTTTACTTTCTTTAATGTTGAATTCCACAATGACCTTGATGGGAGCGAAGCAATACACCCACCAAGGTCTCCAAGACCGTTCGTTAGTATTTAAACTGATTCAAACGCGAGCTCACCGCACTCACTCGATTCGCTGCATCACGGCTCTCTTGATCGGCGGCGCTGGCACCATGATCAATTTCATTCGCCGCATCATTAATCGCCACAATATTACGATTCACCTCTTCAGTCACCGCCGCCTGCTCTTCTGCTGCGGTGGCGATTTGGTGGGCCATATCTTGAATACGCTCACTTTGTGCGCGTACTTCTTTTAAAGCATCGACAGCACGTTGTGATAACGCTTGGCAGTTATTACTCTGCTCACGACTTTCATTCACCGTGGCGACCGCTTTTTTACTGCGCTGACGTAAGGTATCGATCATGGTTTGTATTTCATCGGTGGACTGCGCAGTGCGCGTGGCAAGGTTACGCACCTCGTCAGCCACTACGGCGAAGCCGCGTCCTTGATCACCAGCACGCGCCGCTTCAATCGCTGCGTTTAATGCCAATAAGTTGGTCTGCTCAGAGATGGCTCGAATGACATCCAAGATTGACCCCACTTGCTCACTTTGCGCTTCCAGCTCTTCTATCTCTTGCGCAGATTTAAGAAGATCATTAGCTAAACGTTTCAAGCCTTCGGCACTTTGTTCTACTTCGCGCTGGCTTTGGTTAATTTCTTGCTGAGCTTGAGTCACGGCGCTGGCCGTTTCTTGAGCATTGTCGGAAACACTGTGCGCAGTAGAAGACATTTCATTGGTTGCGGTTACCACTTGCTCTATTTCTGCCCGTTGATGTCTAATCTGATCGACGCCCTGTTTCGCATAAGAAGCTGAACGCTGAGTACTTTCGGTTAAACCCTCCATTTGCTGAGCAACATCAGAGACTATCGAACGAACATTACCGACAAAGGTATTTAAATGATGAGCCAATTGCCCGGTTTCATCACGGCGATCAATTTTAATGGTTTGGGTTAAATCACCTCCAGATTGGGTGAGTTTTTCAACCAAACCAACCAGCTTTTGAATCGGACGGCTGATTGATAATGCCATGACCCACATGGCGATAATACCTAATAAGATGAGTAAACCACCGACCCAAAGCTGACCTTGTAGGTTAGCGGAGAAGCCTTGATCTAATTGCTGGGAGATCACAGCGGCCTGAGCTAATGCCACAGAAACCGGTAATATCACAATCACTTCCCAGTTATCATTCACGCCATGAGCACGAAACTGCGCTGATGCGATCACTGAATTATCTTCAATGCGGCTTTGTCCAACCACCCGCTTACTGATCAACTGAGCGACACCTGTCTGTTGAAGAGCTTTACCAACATTCGCGGCTTCAGAGCTATCTGCACTCACGATATTTTTCGGGCTAAGGATGAGGACTCGCGCTTGACGATCAATATGTTTTTGGGTATCGGCAGCAATGCGTTGTAGGAAGTTTAACGAATAATCGACACCAACCATCCCCGCCGCTTTACCATTAACCATCACAGGAGAAACAAAAGAACTCAACAAGGTTTGTACACCTTGGATATCGTAACTTGCAGGATCAATCACGCAATTTCTGCCCGTTTCTATGGGGCATAAATACCATTCAGAATTACGTACGCCTGTCGAAGAAACGGTTTTATCGTACATATTACCTAATGGACGCATCCCTAGTTGCCCCGAAGCCGAGCGATTCCAGTAGGGGGCGAATTGACCATTATCTTTGCTATGCGGTAAGCCGAGCGAAAAAATATCATCACCATCGAATTGATGCGCTTCCCAACCGGTATAAATACCTAGCAAGTCGGGATGTTGAAGAAAAACACTGCGTAACATCTCAGTGACCACTTCACGAGAAGGACGCTCACCTTCTAAGCTACTCGATAATGACTGTGAAATGAGCATCGCTTGGTCAAAACGACTTTTCACTCCTAACGCTTCTTGCGTTGCAATAAGCTGCATGTTTTGTAACGCTTGACGACGCAGCTCTTGATCGACCTGTTGATTAACGGAAGCCGATAAAATTTGACTGCTATGATAACTAAAACCAATCACCGCAAGGGTGATTGATAAAAGGGCTAACACACTAAAGGTTAAAACCTGTTGGCGAATACTGGTAAATTTCATCCTGATAACCTTACTTATCCATTGATTACTACCAGTTTAAGTCAGATTTTTCCTTTGAGCATTGTCATCGCGTTTTTATTGAGAGATTTGCCATATAAATAGATCGATGAATGTTTAAAACATCGTTAATGCCAGTTTTGCCAGATTGTAAGCATCGACATAACCGGAATGCTGACGCCCTTCCCAATCAATACCCTGTGCTTCTTGCGCCGCTCGATGCCCGATTCGTTTATCTTTTAAACGATGTTGAAGACGATATAAGGTCGCTAAATTGATGCATTCGTGGATCGGCATAGGCAGACCTTTTTGCGCGCACTCTTTGGCTAAGATCAAATCGTCTCTTCCCCAACACGCATAAATTTTCTTACTGCCACCAAAGTTTTTCACCATCGACCGCAACACATCGGCAAGGGGGCGGCCTTGTTTAGCCACTTTACGCGGAGTAATCCCCGTTAGTTCAACGCAAAACTCAGAAATTTTATCCTGCTCGGGTTGAACATAATATTGAGCACGCTTGACGATTTTACCCGCCGTAAGATCGATTTCAGCCAACCCCACTTCGATGATCTCTCCGGTAGTGCCTACGCCGTTCTCATTCCAGCAACACATTTCGAGGTCAAAACACACCACTCGGTTGTAATTCATTCGTTTATTCCGTGACTGATTGTCAATAAACCACAAATACTACCCAACTCTCTGCCAAAACTCGACGATTAAACCGTAGCACCACGATTGGTTGCCGCAATTTTAAAACGATTGTCGACAAACTCGGCAAATCACCACGTTGAGCGCTTAAAAAGCGAACGAATAGTCGCACTCTCACCCTGAAAACACCGATTTAACCATGCCTCATCGGTTGAATATGCTAATATCTGCCCTTATTTATCAAGCTATTCTGATCATCAAAATACTGCACCACGCTGTATTTGTTAGACCTAATATTGAGAATTCATCATGAACTTCGATTTAAGCGCTATACCAACCACCGTCGACATGCTCCACGCTGTCCTTGCTATTTTCAGCTTATTTACCCTGTTATTACTGATTCTTCGTAAACCGCGTGTGATAGAAACCATCGTTGAAAAGCCGATTGAGAAGATCGTCGAAGTGGAAAAACCGGTGGAGAAAATTATTGAAGTCGAAAAGATTGTTGAAGTAGAAAAAATCGTCGAAAAAGTGGTCGAAGTAGAATCCAAGCTTGCCACCACATCGACTGACTCGGCACTGCAATTGCTGGCTATTTTGCAAAAAGAAGCCCGCTTCATTGACTTTTTACAAGAAGAACTCAGCGCGTTTTCTGACGAAGAAGTCGGTGCAGCGGCTCGCGTTATCCATTCGGGCGGTCAAAAAGTTCTCAAAGAATACTTAACGTTAGAGCCAATTCGTACTGAAGAAGAAGAGACCCGAATCACCGTTGAACAAGGGTTCAACTCGCAAGCGATTCGTTTGATCGGCAACGTGACCGGACAAGCACCGTTTACTGGTACGTTGATCCACAAAGGGTGGAAAGCCAGCGCACTACACTTGCCGAAACTGGCCGAGCATTATGATCCCTCAATCATTGCCCCAGCAGAGGTGGAGCTATAATGGAACATCAACACGATCTCTCCACGCAACCATCAGCAACTTTTAGTGTCGGTATTGATTTAGGTACGACTCACTGTGTGCTTGCCTATAGTGATACACGAAACGAACACGCGAGTGTGCAAGTGATGCCGATTCCTCAGCTCAGCGCACCGGGTAGCGTCGAATCGCTCAATCAGCTTGGTTCTTTCGTCTATCAACCCCATGAACACGAAATGAATCCAGCGTCTCGTGTATTGCCATGGACAGATAAACCCAATGCCTTAGTAGGAGCGATTGCCCGCAACCTTGGCGCTAAAACACCGATTCGCTTGGTGGCCAGTGCGAAATCTTGGTTATGCCATGGCGGTGTGAATCGTCGTGAAGCATTTTTACCTGCTGGCAGTCCCGAAGAAGTGGAGAAAATCTCTCCCCTACGCGCCACCGAACTTTACCTTGAGCACTTAAAACAAGCGTGGGATCACACTCATCCCGAACATCCGCTCTGTGATCAAGAAGTAACCATCACCGTACCCGCCTCGTTCGATCCGGCAGCGCGAGAGCTCACGGCTGAAGCGGCGCGGAATATTGGCTTAACCCATTTGACCTTACTCGAAGAGCCTCAAGCCGCACTGTATAGCTGGATCGATAATAGTCATGATCAATGGCGTGATCAGGTCAATGTCGGCGATATCGTACTGGTGGTGGATATTGGTGGCGGAACTACCGACCTATCACTGGTTGAAGTGACCGAAGATGAAGGAACACTAAGTTTACAACGCATCGCCGTCGGTGAGCATATTTTGCTCGGTGGCGATAATATGGATCTCGCTCTAGCCTACCACTTAAAAATGAAGCTGGCCAAAGAAGGTAAAGATCTACAACCTTGGCAAGTGCAAGCGATGACTCACGCTTGCCGCGATGCCAAAGAAGCGTTATTGAATGATAGTCAACGACAAGCGATGCCGATTGTTGTGCCAAGTCGCGGATCCAAACTGCTCGGTAGCACATTGAAAACCGAGTTAACACAAGATGACGTTCAGCAAATGCTGATTGACGGCTTCTTCCCGAAAGTGACGATTAATGATCATCCGCAGCAACGTAGCCGTGGCGCATTAACCCAAATGGGCCTACCTTATGCGCAAGATGCGGGTATTACTCGCCATATTGCCGCGTTTCTTGCCAAACAAGCCAACGCAACCACAGAGGCAACAGACCAAGAATTCAATCCGTTTCTTGGTGGCATGCCCGGCCAATCATCACCGTCAAACGCTTTTATTAAGCCAACCGCGATATTGTTTAATGGCGGAGTGTTAAAATCCTCTCTCTTAGCTGAACGTTTGCAAGACACCATTAATCAATGGCTAGTCGAAGCCAACGCTCCAATCGCTAAACGCCTGACGGGCGTTGACTTAGACTTAGCCGTTGCCAGAGGTGCCGCTTATTATGGTGTGGTTCGCCGCGGTCAAGGGGTGCGTATTCGTGGTGGTATAGCTTCGAGTTACTACGTGGGTATTGAAAGTGCGATGCCAGCAATTCCCGGTATGGCTCCGCCAATGGAAGCACTCTGTGTTGCACCGTTTGGTATGGAAGAAGGTTCTAGCGTCGACGTCCCCAGCCAAACTTTTGGTTTAGTGATTGGTCAACCGGTTAACTTCCAGTTTTTTGGCTCAACAACTCGCCGTGACGATGCCGCAGGCACCCATCTGGATCATTGGCAAGATGACGAATTAGAAGAACTACCGGAGATCCAAGTCACTTTACCGGTATCAGAAGGCCGTCGCGAAGGTGAAATTGTCCCTGTCACCTTAGCTGCACGAGTCACGGAGTTAGGAACGTTACGCCTTGAGGCCATCGCCGCTGATAATGGCCAAACGTGGCATGTTGAATTCAATGTCCGTGAAGAAGCGCAACCGACCGCTTAGCCATCCATTACAAAAACGGCACTTTCAGAGTGTCGTTTTTATTCATGAAAAGGGTTGTCATGACATCTCCTCGTTTTCTGGTGGGCATTGACTTAGGCACCACCAATACTGTCGTTGCTTATTGCGAGCTAACCACGGATTTATTGCATTCACCCGTGGCTCTGTTCGAGATCGATCAATTAATTGGTCCCGGTGAAGTGGTGCGTAGACCGTTATTGCCTTCTTTTCGCTATCACCCAGCAGCAGAGCAAGTCAACGCCGCCGATCTTACCCTACCTTGGGAACATCAACCGGTCAGTGGCGATCTTCCTCAGGTAATCATTGGTGAATGGGCCCGAGCGCTCGGTGCCAAAGTCGAAGGTCGCCAAGTGGTGAGTGCCAAAAGCTGGCTGTCTCATCCGAGTGTCGACCGACACTCCGCCATTTTACCTTGGGCTGGAGCGAGTGATGTCGATAAAGTCTCACCGGTGATTGCCAGTGCGAGTTATCTCAACCACATCCGTCAAGCGTGGAATCACCGCCATCCGGGAGATCGGTTAGAAAATCAAGAAGTGGTAGTCACCGTGCCAGCCTCATTTGATGAAACAGCCCGTCAACTCACCCTCGATGCTGCGCAATTGGCAGGTTTATCTACCATCATTTTATTAGAAGAGCCACAAGCCGTTTGCTACGATTGGTATGCTCGCCATTCCGCTACCGCCAGTGAGCAACTGAGCGAAGTCCCTTTGATTTTAGTTTGTGATGTCGGCGGCGGCACCACCGATTTGAGCTTAATTGAAGCCAAACACCAGCAAAGTTTAATCCTCAATCGTGTTGGTGTCGGTGAGCACCTCATGCTCGGTGGTGATAACGTAGACCTCGCCCTCGCCCATCTTGCGGAACAACATTTCAATACGAACCAAAAGCTGAGCGCTGCAAGCCTGAGTAAATTGATTCAGCAAACCCGACAAGCAAAAGAACAATTACTCTCTCATGATGCGCCAGAAAACATCAAAATCACCCTACTCGGCAGCGGTTCTAGATTGCTCGGCGGCAGTAAAAGCGTCTCACTCACTCGCCAAGAAGTGCATCAGATTGCTTTAGAAGGATTCTTTCCACGGTCTGAATTTTCACAGCTGCCTGATAAGCGGCGTCGTGCGGTGGTCGAATTTGGCTTGCCCTACGTCGCTGACCCTGCAGTGAGTAAACATGTCGCCGAATTTCTTCACCAGCATCAATCTGTTGCGCTATCAGCACTCAATCAGCTCGATACCACACAGCCAGCGATACCCGTTGGGTTGCTACTCAACGGTGGGGTTTTTAATAGCCCATTAATTACCGAACGTCTTACCCAACTGCTGACCGATTGGCGAGGGGCGCCAATAACCGTATTAGATAATCCTCACCCTGATTTGGCCGTGGCGCTTGGTGCTGTCGCATTTGCCAAAGCTCGACGTGGCGCACAGCTGAAAATTGGCGGCGGATCTGCCCGCTCGTATTTTTTACATCTTCCCGAAAAAAATCATTTAGGCAAGGCATTGTGTTTACTCGCCAAAGGCAGTGAAGAAGGGCAAGAGATCCGCTTAACCGGTCGGCGCTTCTCGTTAACGTTAGGCGAGCCCGTTCGTTTTAACCTTCTCACCTCCAGTTACGATACGATTGATGAAAAAGCGCCAATACAAAATGGTATGCTGGTTAAGATTGAACCGGAACGCTTTAGCCCTTTACCACCATACATTACCAGCCTCGAAGGTGAAGGGGCGGTTTTACATGCGAACCAAAAAGAGCGCATTGAAGTACAACTGGCCTGTCAGCTAACCGAAGTCGGTACCTTGAAAATAGAGTGTGTTCACGTCGACGATGAAAGTAAACGCTGGGAATTAGAATTCGAAGTTCGTCAGCAAACCGAAGCGATGCAGCAACCAGCCTCTCTTCATCCTCGCTTATCGGAATGCAAAGCTTTAATTGCCCGTTTGTACAGCGGTAATACCAAAAGTGCGCCTAATGATGAGATAAAAACCTTAACCAAAACCCTTGAGAAACAACTGGGCAAACGCGATGAATGGGATTTCACCACCCTGCGCCATTTATTTGATGTATTAGCTCAAGGACGTAAACGTCGCCGTCGCTCAGAAGCACACGAAAAACATTGGCTACGCTTGGCTGGGTTTACATTACGTCCAGGTTTTGGTGATAGCACAGACCCATGGCGCATCGATCAGGTATGGGGTCTCTATCAGCAAGGTATTCAGTTTCAAAATCAACAAGGTTGGAGCGATTGGTGGGTATTTTGGAGGCGAATTGCAGGGGGATTAAACCAAAGCCAACAAGAGCAAATTCTAGCCGACATTGCCAAATACTTGCATCCCGGCGCGATGAAAAACCCACAAACGGCGAAAGCAGCGCAAGAGATGGGCTACGAAGCGATGGTGCGCCTTGCTGCATCGTTAGAACATCTGGATGTTGAAGATAAAGTTCTGCTCGCGTCTTGGTTTTTGAATAAAGCCCTCAACCAAACCAACTTCGCTCAGGCTCACTGGTGGGCATTTGGCCGACTTGCCTCACGCAGTCTATTCTATGGCAGCCAGCACACCGTTATTGCGCGTGAACAAGCAGAACAATGGTTACCCACTCTGCTTGAGCAAAACTGGCAACAAGAACCGATGATTGCTTTTGCCACCGTGATGATGTGCCGTAAAACGGGTGATCGCTTATTTGATATTAGTGATTCAATGCGTCGCGATGTGTTAAGCAAACTGAAACACAGTAAGGTTCCTGATGCATGGGTAGCTCTGGTCGATAGCGTCAGTGAGCTTTCTGCGAGTGAGTCAAAACGTGTCTTTGGTGATGCTTTACCGTATGGCCTACAGCTGATTGAACATTAATCGTCAGTTATGACGAAGGTGTTAATAGACTTTAAGATCGATAAAGGACAGTCGCGGTAGCTGTCCTTTATTATATTGGTATTTTCACCGCTGTTTATGGATGAGCGGGGAGCCGTATCGTGAATGTCGTTTGCTGGGGATCAGACTCCAGTATAATCTCACCTTGATGAGCCTCAACGATTGAACGAGTAATAGAAAGACCGAGACCAGAGCCATCGCCTTGACGTAGACGAGAAGGGTCGCCTCGATGAAAACGCTCAAACACCAAGGGGATCTGATCGCGAGGGATTGGCTCTCCGGGATTACTCACTAGAAGGTGAACCTGATGATTAACCCTTTTTATCGTCACCGTAATCACGTGTTCAGCGGGAGCATGTCGAATCGCGTTAGATAAAAGATTAGACAGTGCTCTTCGTAACATTAAACGATCACCGATCACCGATCCCTTACCGATCAACTTCATCGTTAAGCCCTTTTCTTCTGCCAAAGCTTCGTAAAATTCAAACAGAGCACGCACTTCTGATTCAAGTGCAACATTTTGCTCAGGTTTCGGCAGCATACCATTATCAGCCTTAGCCAAAAACAGCATATCAGCAATCATCCGGGCTAAGCGTTCAAATTCTTCTAGGTTAGAATGTAAGGCTTCTTGGTACTCCTCTGCCGAGCGAGAGCGTGATAACGCCACTTGTGTCTCGGTCATCAAGTTGGATACTGGTGAGCGTAACTCATGAGCGATATCGGCAGAAAATTCATTCAAACGACGAAACGACTGTTCGAGACGCTCTAACATGCCATTAAACGCTTGCACCAGTTCTTGTATCTCGCTGGGTGCCTCTTCCGTTGATAACCGTTCACCAAGGCTATGTGCCGATAATCGCCTTGCTGTACCAGCAATCGTTCGCATTGGCGCTAAGCCTTTATGGGCGGCCATCCAGCCGAGCATCGCCGCAAATAACGTTGCAATGCCAATCCCGATACCTAATTGTAAGCGTAAGGTATTAAGAAAATGCACATGATGAGAGATATCTAACCCGACCAAGACATTAACGTCGCTAAGCTCTGGTAATGACACAGAAAACTGAGTGGCGATACCAATAAAATCCGCCCCAGAGGCATCGCTCCATTTGAGAAAAGGTTGCTTAGAGGTGACTAAATAAGTCTTAATCGGCTCAAGGTGTTCAGCACGCAGAGCGTATTGCCATTGCTGATCGGCAATGGCGATCAAAATGGCGATATTATCATGCCCCGCAAGGATCTCATTAATTCGGGCCGATAAGGTCTCAAGTGAGTGATGAGAAGTCGTCGTCGATAGGAGTCTTTCTATAGTAGTCAACTTAGTTGCAAGCTCATGGCTATCTAATTCATCGAAATGAAGGGACACTGAGCGCTCAATTAACACGCCCATGATGATCAATAGTCCACCCGCCATCAGAGCAAACAACACCGCCAGTCTAACGGTTAGGGATTGCGCCAATTTCACGTCTCGTCAACCTCAAGCACGTACCCCATTCCTCGAACAGTACGAATTAACTTTGGCTCAAAGGGGTCGTCAACTTTCGCTCGTAAACGACGCACAGCCACTTCAATTACATTCGTATCGCTATCAAAATTCATATCCCACACCTGAGAAGCAATAAACGAACGCGATAAAACTTCACCTCGTCGGCGCAATAATAACTCTAATAATATAAATTCTTTCGCCGTTAAATCAATTCGTTGCCCATTTCGTATCACTCGACGTTTCACCAGATCAAGCGCTAAGTCTGCTGCCTGTAAGTGATCAATCTTTTGCGTTTTCCCTCTTCTCGATAAGGTCCGAACTCGAGCAAGCAATTCGGAAAAAGCAAAAGGCTTGATGAGGTAATCATCAGCACCCAATTCAAGCCCATGTACACGATCTTCAACGGCATCCCGCGCGGTCAAAAACAGCACCGGCATATGATATTCAGCACGACGAATCGTCTTTAACACACCCCACCCATCCAGTCCAGGTAACATAACATCCAATATTAAGAGGTCATACTCTCCTGTTAATGCCAGATGTAATCCATCAATGCCATCACGTACCAGATCAACCACAAAACCAGCTTCACTTAACCCTTGCTGTAAATAATCGCCGGTTTTCTTTTCATCTTCTACGATCAAGATTTTCATCATTCGCTACTATAGTTCAGGACAGGTGGCGTTATGTTCTCGTAAACACCAAACGATAACAATACTTAACGAGAACATTGTCGAAAAGGATCGCATCACTAGGGTCTGTTGACCACACAAACAGACCCTAAGCATAAGCTTTAACGAATTAGTTAAGGCCTCGTTCCGCCAACCATTGTTGCATCATGCTAATTTCCTCTTCTTGTGCTGCAATGACCGCTTGCGCCAAAGCACGAATTTTAGGATCGCTACCGTGCTCTAATACCACTTTCGCCATCTCAACCGCACCTTCATGGTGAGGGATCATTCCGCGCACAAAATCCACATCGGCATCACCGGTAAAATTGATATTCATGGCTTGGTGCATGTTATCATTAATGGCTTGATAAGCCGCAATCGACGCTGATTGTGTCGAAGGGGCAGCCATCTTTTTATGGTGTTTGGCATGTCCATCGGTGGCCGCAAAAGTCACGGCACTAAACATCACCAAGACACTGGTCAATAACCCTACTTTACGTAACATAAATACCTCGATAAAAACGTGATAAAAATTTTGCCATTGCCTGACAACTCAACATTGCTCCCAACCCAAAGTACAATCTGCTTTGGTCGCTGGAACAGATTAATCATAGTCTGCGCTGCCTGTCAGTAACATGACCTGAAGATTACATTCTTGTCATCTATACCCAAACGACTTGGAGTTGCAGGTAGGCGACAAGTGACTGACAAATTTGTCTGGAACAAATTTGAACAGCCGTAGGCTGGCCTTTGGTGAGAGCCACGGATGGCTCTCATAATCCCCATAAGCATAGGCAAACGATGTGATTGGGGTGAACGAACATAGCCAACACCGCTACAGCTTCAAGTAGGAAAGGGATAACGAGTACCTAAACTCATCCGTGAGCATCACTGCCGTGATTCAAGGCATTAGAAAGAGCACTCTACAACCGATTAACACTCTATAAAACTGGATGCATTTAGCATAGACAAGGATATTTCGGCATAAAACCACTTTTTATTCACTTTTTTATGCCGTTTTTTAACATTAGTAACAATTGAACTTGTATTAATTGAGCATCGGTTAATAATAGTCAGTTCAATCTCCCCGAACGGCTTTAGGTGGAAAACGGATCATCCGTTCATCGACCACGATAAGCGTAGATAGACATAAGTAATGTGACTACAGTGGTAAAAGCATTTAATAACGCAGAACATTGAAAGAGAAAAAGAATAAATAAGACGTGTAACAATCATTCTATCGTAACTTACTGATTCCCAATACTCTATCCACTCGCGATTGATCGCCATTCCCTCTCCTTGAGCCATAGCGTTTTACAGGAAAGGAAAGTTTTTGAATCTCGACATTATCAAGTCATCAGGGAAGATAATATCTACGATACCTCAAACGCCATCGAGAATTTAGGAGAAAGTTGTGAAAATATTTTGGCATTTGCGCTGGTTTTTTAGACTACGCTGGCAACATTATTGTGGTTCTATCTTACTGTTCGTGCTCATTTCAACCATGCAACTTATTACCCCCAAAGCCGTTGGTCATATCGTAGATGGTATCGTCGACAACACTATGACGCGTAATGAAGTATTGCAATGGCTGGGTGGACTCTTGGTGGTTATTCTTATCATCTATGGTTGTCGAATTCTCTGGCGTATTTGGTTATTTGGTGCCAGTTTTGAACTGGGCAGTATTCTGCGTAATCGTCTCTATCAACACCTTTCACACCAGCCGCCACGTTTTTTTGAACGCTATAAAACCGGCGATTTGATGGCGCGCGGTACTAATGACGTGAAAAATATTGTTATGACGGCAGGCGAAGGTGTGCTTACCGCAACGGACTCACTGATTACCGGCATTGCCGTGCTGATCATTATGAGCACACAGATCAGTTGGAAACTGACCCTGATGGCGCTTTTACCTATGCCCTTTCTTGGATTAACGATTTTTTTCATCGTTCGCATTCTTCATCAGCGCTTTAAAGTCGCTCAAGAAGCTTTCTCTGATATGTCCGACATGACTCAAGAGTCATTAAATGGCGTGCGTATGTTGCGAGCATTTGGCCTAGAAAGCCAAGAACAACAACGCTTTGAAAGAATGGTCAACGAAACTGGCGATAAAAACATTGCCGTCGCTCGTGTCGATGCCCGTTTTGATCCCGCGATCCAGTTGGCGATTGGTTTATCATTTTTTATCAGTATCAGCGTCGGTGCCTATCTGGTTGATCAACAAGAAATTAGTCTAGGTGATCTCACCGCGTTCACTATGTATCTCGGCCTGATGATCTGGCCGATGTTAGCATTTGCGTTTTTATTTAACATTTTAGAACGCGGCTCTGCCGCTTGGGATCGCTTGCAAGAGGTACTCGACCTTGCGCCGAGCATCACCAGTGGTGATCATCCATTGCCAAACGAAGCTCAGCCACTAACAATCCATATCGAACAATTTCACTGGGATGCACAACTTCCCGCGGCTTTGGAACAGTGCCATATTCATCTTAAACCCGGTGCGATGTTGGGTATTGCTGGCCCCGTGGGTAGTGGTAAATCGGCCTTAGTCGCCTTACTACTGCGGCAACAAGAGTTACAACATGGGGAGATTCGTTATGGTGATGTGTTGATAAAAGAGGCCAAATTGGATCAATGGCGCCGTAAATTTGCGGTGGTGAGCCAATCGCCTTTTCTTTTCTCCCGTTCGATATTTGACAATATTGCCCTAGGTTGCCCTACCGCCACTCAAGAAGAGGTTTACCAAGCAGCGAAACTGGCTTGTATTCATGACGATATTTTGAAATTTCCAGCAGGTTACGATACCGAGGTCGGTGAAAAAGGCATCACGTTATCCGGTGGACAAAAACAGCGCATAGCGATCGCGCGTGCGATGTTATTGAATGCCGAAATATTGATTCTCGACGATGCGTTATCAGCGGTGGATGGACGCACTGAACATACCATCTTGCGTAACCTTGCAACAAGTAACCAGCAGCAATCTTTGATTATCATTGCTCATCGCTTAACCGCTTTAGAGAAAGCCGATGAAATCATTGTCCTTAATCACGGGAAAATAGCCGAACGCGGTCGACATCAACGCTTGCTGACCAATCACGCTTGGTATGCCGAGATGTACCAATATCAACAACTGGCTCAAGCGATTGAGGGAGAATAAACATGAGAAAGCAAACCATAAAACGCCTGTTTACCTACCCTCTCTCACAACCCAAGCCGATGATGATTGGCCTGTTGTTTCTGTTTATCGCTGCCGTAGCGAATGCAGGGGGGCCTTGGCTTATCCAACACTTTATCGATGAACACATTGCTAAAGGGGATTATTCGCAGCAAGCGTTAACGCTATTAGCAGCGGGTTATCTTGGTCTTACCCTGTGCTCAGCGCTGTTTCAATATCTGCAAAGTATTCAATTTAATATTGTCGCCACAGGCGTGATCAAAACCATTCGTAAACAGGCTTTTAATAGTGTCCTTCGACAGCCGCTGTCAGCCTTCGATTACACGCCAACCGGTAAGTTGGTCTCACGGTTAACCAACGATACTGAATCGCTGCAACAGTTTTATGAATTACTGATCGCTTCGGTGGTTAGAAATATTGTGATGATCTCCGTCATGCTGGTAGTAATGTGGCTACTTAGCTGGCAACTCACGCTGGTCGTGCTGGTTCTTTTACCCGTGGTTATAGGGTTCATGTTACTTTTCCAAAAACTCAGCACTTCAGCTTATCGGGTAATGCGTGATTTACTTACTGACATCAATGGCAACATGAGTGAATCGATTCAAGGTATGAGTGTGATTCAGTTAATGCGCCAAGAACAACGTTTTAACCAACAATTCAAACAACTGACCGCCGAACATTTCAATGCCGGTAAAAAAGTGATCACCTTAAATGGTATTCTGCTTCGTCCATTAATGGATCTATTGGCTGGCATTGCGTTATTAACCTTAGTGGCTATTTTTGGTTTTAGTGGCACTGAGTTAATCGGTGTTGGCGTGCTTTACGCGTTTATTAGCTATCTCGGACGAATTACCGAGCCGCTAATAGAAATGACTCAACAACTGGCTCTATTACAGCAAGCCTTAGTTGCCAGTGAACGAATTTTTGAGATGATCGATGCGCCACAACAAACCTATGGTGAAGATACTCGACCACTGGCCAGTGGTGCCATCTGTTTAAATAATCTCTCATTCAGCTATGACGGAACACAAACCGTACTCAAGCAGATTAATTTGACTATTCCTCATCAGCACTTTGTGGCTTTAGTTGGCCATACCGGTAGTGGTAAAAGTACCATCGCTTCGTTATTGATGGGCTTTTATCCTGTGGAACAAGAGACATTATTGATTGATGGCAGAGCGATTCATGATCTCGATAAAACCGTATTAAGAAAAGACATTGCCATGGTGCAGCAAGACCCACATGTTCTACCGTCATCAGTGCGTGATAACATTGCTCTTGGACGCAAGATCAGTGATGAGTCAATTTGGCGAGCGTTACATCAAGTCGGACTGGCTGAACAGATTCAGCACTATCCCGAGCAATTAGACACTCAATTGGGGCAAGGTCAAACCAATCTCTCCGCCGGACAAAAACAACTGCTCGCGATGGCTCGTGTCTTAGTCGCTAAACCGAAAATACTGATCTTAGATGAAGCGACAGCCAATATCGATTCAGGCACAGAAGCATTAATACAGCGTAGCCTCCATGCGTTACGCCATGATATGACCTTAGTGGTGATTGCCCACCGTCTATCAACCATTATGGAAGCCGATAAAATTGTTGTTTTGCATCATGGTGAACTGGTCGAACAAGGCTCACATCAAGAATTACTGGCTCAAAAAGGACGTTACGCGCAAATGTATAAAATGCAGCAAGTGGGTGAACATCTGCGTGATATTGAGCACCAAACACCGCTCGAACCGGTTTGCTAATCCTATACCGCTTCGTAAACAGAACGAAGCGGTATATCGCACCTCTCTCAAGTAATGATAAAAAATCCCTTCGTATCTCATGCCTACTAGGATCCCCCTAATTAATGATAAAATACTCGCTATCTCATCCATGACTACGGTATGATGCGCGGCTGTCATGATGACTCACCGTTCAGCTCTAAGCCCCATTAGCAGGATAGATCACCTTAAGTAAAGCAGTTGTATGATATGTCTATGAACGCCGATAAATTTATGAATGTGTTTCGCCTACCAGGCTCAATACAAGTTCGTATAGGTCAATGGCAATCGACCTTTCGTGGAACCTCCGATATTATTTTGCACCAAGCGCTAACGCTACGTAACCAACAGTATCATCAAGCTGATTTTTTGCCCCGTGGTTGGTGTTTAACCCCATTCTCTACCGAGGATATTTCTATCACTCATCACGGCAAATACATCCAAACGACAATGCTCACCATGATCGACCGAAAGGTGACTTATAAACGAATTTATCTGTCTCGTTTGCCTCTTGAACAGGCTGAGCCAGCTTTACGTGCGTTTAAAACCGAATGGATTAAGCAATACAACATTGTGTTGAGCAAATACAATCAGCAACAAAAAAAGCAGTTTATGCGGTTTGCGCAAGAAGAGCTGGAAACGCTCTACCCATCGATCCCCAAAGGACAATTTAACTCGGTATTATGGAACCGCATAGTGCGTTCAGAATTCGGCTCTGAAAACAAACAGACCAATCCCTATTTTGTTAAAGCCTCTCTTTAACTAAGCCGTTAGGAACTAAGCCGTTAGGCGACAAAAAGGTAGCATGATCAATAAAGAGTCAGTCAACCACCCAGCCCTAACTGGCTGAGTGGAATAAAAGGTTAGTGTTGTACACCGGAAGGGTTATGACTAAATTCGGTTTGTTGATAAATATCCGCCAGCGCTTTGACTTTGTTGGCTCTGGCTTTTCGACGCCGTTTAGGTTCGAACTCTTGCTCAACGTGTTTTAACGTTTGCTCGTGCTCTTTGGCTGATTGAATGAACTCAGGGTTTGATATCGCCTGTTGGCGTAGGCGGTTAACGCGTTCTAATGTTTCCCACAACATAGAGACCTCCTTACCACTGGTTATATAACCAGCATAGCTCAGCCTCTAGGCTTGTCAAGCGTAAACACTGTCATTATACACAGTATTTACACTCTTTTACGCTTAAAACACTATCTTGATCACCCTTTATCGATGGTGTACTTACTGAACAAAGATTGGCTAACCGATTGAGGGTGCTGTAAATATTGATTCAGACCGGCTTTACGAAGCTCACAAGCCGGACAAGTCCCACAGCCATCCCCTATCATGCCGTTGTAACAGGTCAGCGTTTCGTTACGTACTAAATCCAAAGCTTGATACTGATCCGCTAACGCCCATGTTTCTGCTTTATTCAACCACATTAACGGAGTACGAATGGTTAATTGGCGATCCATACCTTGCACCAAAGCGTGGTTCATCGCTTTGACAAAATCATTTCGACAATCCGGATACCCTGAAAAATCGGTCTCACACACCCCAGTAATGATCGTATCAGCACCAATTTGGTAAGCGTAAATACCTGCTAAAGTCAGAAACAAAACATTTCGTCCTGGGACAAAGGAATTCGGTAAACCGTTTGCCTGCAATTCATGAGAGACCGGAATATCATCACGAGTCAGTGAGCTGATCGCCAGTTCATTAAGCAAGCTGACATCCATCACTTTGTGTGCTTTGACACCTAATTTGAGTGCTAATTGCTGAGCAACTTCAATTTCAAGTTTATGTCGCTGCCCATAATCAAACGTAATCGCATGAACTTCATCAAACTCTTGCAAGGCTTGCACTAAACAGGTAGTTGAATCTTGCCCACCACTGAATACCACGACTGCTTTATTCATGTTGGATTCCTTTAAGCAATATTTAAGTATTTATGGGTTTGGATCGATAAACGCCAGTTACGGGTAATACAAGTCTCTATACATAACTGGGTTGCCCGTGGTTTTTGACTGATCGGCTGCAAAGCAATAATGGTATCGGGGCTTATCGCTACTTGTGCTAATAAGGCCTCTAACTGTGCGATGTCTTTTTCTGTACCCACTGGATGCTTGATTTCATTGGCCCGTTGTAGTGCTGACGGCACAATCGGTAACTTACCTTTCATCGCGATTTTCGGTGACACGGTCACCCAAGTCTTCGCACTGGCTTTAATCTCAAATGTACCACTGGTTTCAATTTGACATTGACAGCCAATCGCTTCAAACGCTTCCGTCAAAGGGACAAGATCATAAAGACAAGGCTCGCCACCCGTGATCACAATATGTTTGGCTGTATAGCCTTGCTGCTGATACTGAGCGACGATCTGCTCCGCAGAGCCTTGACACCATGTTGGACTATCGCCTTGTTTGACAATAATTTGCTCGAAGCTACGCTGATCTTGTGGCTCAGCATCCCAAGTTTGCTTAGTATCACACCAAGCACAACCAACCGGACATTGTTGAAGACGTACGAATACCGCTGGGACACCAGTGAAGACGCCTTCCCCTTGGATGGTTTCAAATATTTCATTCACTTTGTACAAAGTCATTGGCCTATATTTGCGCTGATAAAACGTTAGGCCGCAGACCTTAATAGATGCTCAACTTGAGGTCAATTTAAACCCGCCGATCATCAATAATTTCTCGTTAAGGGCTCCGCTCCCTTCTTACTTGAACCGTTAGCGTTATTGACGAGGTTCATTCATCTACCTCAATCCCACGCTTTTTATAAACTGACTTTAGATTTTCATAAAAAACACGTATCTTGTCATACTTTCAAGCCAAGCGATTTATCCGTTGCACCACGGCAAATGGGCTAAAAACGATAAATCCAGCGGTAACTCTCTTTTTAGTCATTTTAGGTAACACATGTATAAATTGATCGCGCTCGATATGGATGGCACCTTACTCAATAGCCAAAAGCAGATTTCTCTACGCACTCAACAAGCGATAGCCAAAGCTCGCGAGCAAGGAATTAAAGTCGTGCTTGCTTCTGGTCGTCCACTCGCGGGGATGCAAGATAAACTCGAACTTTTACACCTCACCTCAGATCAAGACTATGTATTGCACTACAACGGTTCGATGGTGCAAAACGTTGGTACGGGGGAAGTTATCTATCAACAAATTATTGATGGTCGCTCGGCTAAACGGGTAGCACAATTAGCCAAAGAGCTGGGCGTTAATACCCATGCATTTAGTCAAATTCATGGTTTGATCACCCCTAAAGTCAGCCAATATACTGAAGTCGAAGCGACTATAAATGGCATTTCCATCACTGAGATGGACTTTGACCAGTTGGAAGATGATCATCCGATCATCAAAGCAATGATTGTCGCAGAGCCAGCAGTGTTAACCGCAACCATCGCGAAAATTCCAGCTGAGTTCTATCGAGATTTCACGATTGTACAAAGTGCGGCATTCTTTGTTGAATTTCTTAATCCTAAAAGCAATAAAGGGATTGGCGTACAAGCGATTGCTGAACACTTAGGCATTCAGGCCTCTGAAGTGATGTGCATGGGGGATGCTGAAAACGATCACCATATGTTGCAATATGCAGGACTCGGTATTGCCATGGACAATGCTATGGAAGAGACAAAACGCATCGCGGATCATATTACCTTGAGCAATGATCAAGACGGTGTTGCTGTTGCGATTGAGCAGTTTGCTTTACGTTAAGAAACACCATTTAAAAACCCCCGTATCAAATGATTCGGGGGTTTTTATACTCTCAAACTAGAGTGGTGTTTTAGGTATCAAGGGAACACTACCCTTCGCTACCTTGTTTAAGCACTTTCTCTTGCCCTTGCAAAAGCACATATTCTTGACGTGCCGAAGGGATTAATATCACTACACGCTGCTGAGCCTGTTTTGCACTGGCTAAACGTTCGCTTAATTGACCAGGATGACTAAACGGTTCGCGCTCAGCATCACGACGACACAAGTTAACAAACTCATGGTCACAAGAGTCACAAAACAACACCAACTCCGCTTGTTGCATATAACGTAACGCTTTTAGTGAAAGCAACTCAACATCCCTACCACACTCAATCCACGTCACTTCTCCTCGCTCATCCATCGGCTGCTCTAGTGCCGCACAATACTGCTTTTCTAATGCTTCACGGCTAGTGGCATTTTTAACCGCAGTTTGCGCAAAAAATAGTTCCCAAAACTTTCGGCGTTGATCGACGGTCGTGAGATGATCTTTAATTGAATTACGTTTCGAAGCGCCAAAATCAGCCAATAACGCGAGGTTTTGCGGTAAAACACTTTCGAGGGTTTCACGAATATTGCGGATCAAGACTGGGGAAGCTCCACCACTAGAGATCGCCAATTGAATTCGGCCGCGTTCAATCATCGACGGCGTAATAAAATCGCAATAAGGCTGATCATCGACCACATTAACCAAGACTCCGGCTGACTTGGCATCACGAAACACTTGATGATTCAGATCGGGATTATCTGTGGTCGCCCAAACTTGCACATAATCGGCGCTAATAAATTTTGAGGAATAGAAATTTTGAATCCATTGGCAGCGGTCTTGCTCAACCCACGCCTGCAATTGAGGGGTAATATGGGGGGACACTACCGTGATATGGGCACCTGCACGCATCAGCGCCTCAATTTTTCGACACGCTACCTCGCCACCACCCACCACTAAAACGGCTTTATTGGACAAATCAAGAAATACTGGAAAATAGCGCATGTTAGTCTTTTACCTTTTAATTCAATCGATTCATGCTAACAAAAAACCAACACTAACAGTAGATAGATTGTTGAAGCAATCTAACATTAATTTGACTTGGTAGAAGTGACTTATCTTATCTACGCTTATAATAACTGACAAATTGACCGAGCGCTTCTGCTCAAAGAAGGATATTCCCATGGCGAATCGATTGGCTACTCTTGTTTGTGCGGTTTCATTATCGTTAACCACTCATCTCGCTTTTGCATCGCCAACAACCTTAGACCGCGTGTTAACCCAAGGAAAGCTAACCTGTGGCATCAGCACTGGTTTAGCAGGTTTTTCTGATGCCGATGCCAAAGGTCAATGGCAAGGTTTGGATGTGGACTATTGTCGCGCCCTCGCCGCCGCAGTATTAGGCGATAAAAATAAAGTAGAGTACGTGCCGTTAACGGCTCGCGAGCGCTTTAATGCTTTGCAATCGGGACAGGTCGATGTGCTTTCTCGCAATACTACATGGACATTTGAACGAGATACCACCATGGGCTTAAACTTTGTCGGCGTTAATTTTTATGACGGCCAAGGATTTATGGTTACTAAAAAGTCCGCCATAACCCAACTCAGCCAGCTTAATAATCGCCCTATTTGCGTCCAATCAGAAACCACCACCAAATTGAATTTGGATGATTATTTTCGTCATCACGGCATGAGTTACCAACCCGTGGTGTTTGATACTGCAATACAAATTGCCCGCGCCTTCAATGCAGAGCGCTGTGTTGCGGTCACCGCCGATAAGTCTGGATTATATGCCTTGCGACTGAACTTAGCGAAACCAGACTCAGCCATTATTCTACCAGAAATCATTTCCAAAGAGCCGCTTGGCCCGGTGATTCGCGAAGGCGATGATCGCTGGTTAAATATCACTCGCTGGACGCTCGCCGCGATGATTAACGCCGAAGAACTCGGCATTACCTCAGCCAACGTCGACCAACAGCGCAAATCAACCAACCCTGAAATCAGACGACTCCTCGGTGTTGAAGGAGAAATTGGACGTCCACTGGGCATTAATAACGATTGGGCTTATCAAATCATCAAACAAGTGGGCAACTACAGTGAAAGCTTTCAACGTAATGTCGGCGAAGACTCTCCTCTAGCCATTCCACGTGGACTGAATGCCCTTTGGAACGCCGGAGGAATTATGTACGCCCCACCAATACGCTAAAAGTTTCTTATTATTACGTCTATTTTAACGTAGAATAAGCGTTACCTATTCACAAGCGCGATCGCCCCGTTCTAGTATGAATAGCGAACGCAAGTAATATCATGTTACAACTTGTTCACACTTAATTCGCGCTTTTTGATTATTATTCTCGTAAACAAAAATACAGATATGGGATTGAAATAGTGAACTTTTCACCCCATTACTGTCTACATAGTTAACTACACCTTCTATGAGGAAGAGTATGAACAGTCCAATGTATTCACGCACCTCGTCTTATGACAGTGCTCTACAAACCAACAAAGTGCTAAGAAACACCTATGCGCTACTCTCAATGACCTTATTATGGTCAGCGGTTGTCGCTGGCGTTTCTATGGCAATGAACCTACCACGCCCTGGCTTAATTCTTATGCTGGTCGGTTTTTATGGTCTGTTATTTTTAACTGAGAAAAACCGTAACAACAGCCTTGGCCTGGTGTTTACGTTCTTATTTACTGGCTTCTTAGGTTATACGATTGGTCCAATCCTCAACATGTACATCGGTGCAGGCATGGGCGATGTTATCCTGACCGCTTTAGGTGGTACGGCCTTGGCCTTTATGGGTGCATCAGCGTACGCGTTAACGACTAAGCGTGACCTCTCTTTCCTTGGTGGCGTACTGATGGCTGGCTTCGTTGTGCTGCTTATCGGTATTGTGGCAAATATTTTCCTACAAATGCCAATGCTGCACCTAGCAATGAGCGGAATGTTCGTGTTGTTTTCAACCGGTGTTATCTTGTTAACAACTCAGCAAATTGTTCGTGGTGGTGAAACTAACTACATCTCTGCGACCGTCAGCCTTTACGTTTCAATCTACAACCTATTCATCAGCTTGTTGACGATTCTTGGTATCATGCGCGATTAATCGCAACACAACTGAAATCACATTACCTAAAGGCCCGAAAGCTCGCTTTCGGGCCTTTGTTTTCTCTTGAGCAAAAACCAAGCCTCCATTACCCTATGCGCACTTTTCAATTGGGGCGAGAAACTGATGTTCGACTATAACGGTAAAAGCATTGCAACCGATGCACAAGGGTATTTACTTGATCACACCCTTTGGGAAGAAGGAATGATAGAAATTCTAGCTAATGAAGAGGGAATCCTGTTGAGTGATGCGCACTTAGAAGTGATCCATTTGGTTCGCCGATTTTATGAAGAATACCAAACCTCTCCCGCGATTCGCATGCTGGTTAAGGCAATGGAAAAAGCCCACGGACCGGAAAAGGGCAATAGTAAATATCTGTTTAAGCTGTTTCCTAAAGGTCCCGCTAAACAAGCAACAAAGCTCGCTGGCTTACCCAAACCCGCGAAGTGCTTATAAGCCCGACTAAACAGCCGAGGGCTGACAGTGAATCAGCCCTCTTTGAACTCGCTATAAAATTTGGAAATCCGATGGCACTGAATCGATAGTGACTTGACTACGTATCACTTGGATGACTCGTGCCGTTTTCGGCCCTTGTTGTAGCCATATAAAGAGCTGCTCAACGTGTTCTGATTGACCAACCGCCAGCACCTCAACCTCACCACTAGGAAGGTTTTTCGCATAACCGAGCACACTAAGCTTCGATGCCTGCAAGGCGGTATGGTAACGAAAGCCAACCCCTTGTACTCTTCCCGACACGATAAACTTATCGCTTATTACGTTACTCATACTTTCCTCCACGTCAAAGTCATCTCCAGTAGAGTATATCTCTCAGCGACTTGCCGTTGTAGGTAGATAAGCATTTGGTAACGCTATAGCGGGAAATGAAGAATCGTTATCTCATGAAGATCAATATAGCGATATGAGTACTGAGGATGAGCGTAGTTAATGCCGTAGCATTGATAAAGCAAAGGGATACTCTGATTTGCTTTTCACCCCAAGTTGCACGACAATGCCTGCCCATTTTTATTAATCTTTTTGAGTAGCGCAATGACTCCTGCAATCTATCTGGTCAAAGGTCGTGATAAATCTTTACGTCGTAAACATCCTTGGGTTTTTTCTCGTGGCATCAGCAAAGTTGAAGGCGATCCACAACTCGGTGAAACGGTCGATATTTACACGCATGATGGACAATGGTTAGCGAAAGCGGCTTACTCTCCCCACTCTCAAATTCGTGCTCGTGTATGGAGCTTTACCAATGAAAGCATTGATAATGATTTTTTTATCAAACGTATTCAGCAAGCTCAAAAACTGCGCAACGAATTGATTGAGCGTGACGGCGTCACTGGATATCGCCTGATTGCTGCGGAATCGGATGGCTTGCCCGGTATAACGATTGATAAATATGATAACTATTTAGTCTGTCAGCTACTCAGTGCCGGTGCTGAATACCAAAAACCGCACTTGATCGCCGCACTTAAACACTGTTTTGCCGATTGTCATATTTATGAGCGTTCAGACGTTGCCGTGCGTAAGAAAGAAGGCTTAGAAGAGCGCGTTGGTGTATTGCACGGAGAAGTTCCACCAGAGGTGGTGGTGATTGAAGAAAATGGCATTAAAATCCGTGTTGATATAGTTGGTGGCCATAAAACGGGTTTTTATCTTGATCAACGCGATAGCCGTCAGCAATCGATGAAATACGTTAAAGATAAAGAAGTACTCAACTGCTTCTCTTACACCGGTGGCTTTGGGTTATACGCGTTAAAAGGTGGCGCTAAGCGGGTAATTAATGCCGATGTGTCACAGCCAGCACTCGATAATGCGAAAATGAATGCCGAGCTCAATGAATTTGATATCAGCAAAAAACGCGCGGTGTTTCTCAATGCGGATGTGTTCAAACTGCTGCGCGAGTACCGAGAGCAAGGCACGCAATTCGACGTAGTGATTATGGACCCACCTAAGTTTGCCGAGTCTAAAGCTCAGTTGAACGGCGCTTGTCGTGGCTACAAAGACATTAACATGTTGGCGATGCAAATTTTAAAACCTGGTGGCACCCTACTCACCTATTCGTGCTCGGGTTTAATGGATCAAGTCCTGTTTCAAAAAATCATTGCCGATGCAGCGCTGGATGCCGGTCGCGATGTGAAGTTTATCGAACGCTTCGAACAAGCCGCGGATCATCCCGTTGATACCGCGTACCCAGAAGGTTTTTATCTGAAAGGCTTTGCCTGCAAGGTGATGTAAATACCATAAAATAACGGCCTCTTTCGAGGCCATTATTTTTTCCAATACCACTAAATGCGATTACTTGTAGCTTAAGTCTGTCGCCTTACCTTTAAAAATCCGATAGACAACAAAGGTATAAAGCAAGATCATTGGCATAACAATCACTACCCCAATCCCGACCACTAACAAGCTAGCAGTAGAAGCGGCTGATTCTTGCGCTGTCATCACACCGGGTACAACATCAGGAAAGAAGCTGTAAGCTAAGCCGAGGAAACTTAGAGCAAAAATCAACATTACCCCAAAGAATGGCCATTGAACGCCCATATCATTCTCTACCGGCACCCGTCTTAAATAACGATCAACCATAAAAATGGTTGCTAGCACTACCAATGGCACCGGAGCCAACAGCAACATCTCTGGAAAACTGAACCAACGCTCAGCCACCATCGGATTAAACAGTGGATTAACCACACTGACCGCTA
Source organism: Vibrio sp. V31_P5A7T61 (assembly GCF_009904895.1). Lineage (NCBI taxonomy): Bacteria > Pseudomonadati > Pseudomonadota > Gammaproteobacteria > Vibrionales > Vibrionaceae > Vibrio > Vibrio sp. V31_P5A7T61. The sequence goes on along the minus strand of NZ_WXWI01000025.1, from coordinate 213,969 downwards.
AAATACCTAATGCCGCTAACCAGCCAGCTCGGCGAGACCAATATGCCGCGCGTTTTTGTAACTCACCCTCGGTTTTTAAGACTAGCCAAGCGCCACCAATGTACACGTAAGCCGCAGTGACACACAACGCGCTGAGCAGTGCAAAGGCGTAAGCTTGAGTTGACTCTTCAAAACTCATCACATAGCGACCAATCATGTAGCCTTGAGTCAGTGCCGCGAGCAGTGAACCCGTTTTAAAGCACAAATCCCAATGATCTTTATGATCGGCTTTCGCTTTGGCGCGAAAATCGAACGCCACACCTCGCATAATCAAGGCGATCAGCATAATGGCGACAGGCATATAGAGTTCGGTAAGGATATAGCTATGAGCGGCAGGAAACGCGATTAATAAGATACCAATACCTAATACTAGCCACGTTTCATTAGCGTCCCAAAAAGGGCCAATCGAAGCGATCATTCGATCGCGTTGCTGCTCATTATTACGCGGTAACAAAATACCAACGCCTAAATCATAGCCATCAAGCACGGCATACATGAAGACACTAAAGCCCAGCAGTAATAGATAAATTTCAGGTAGATGTGTGATCATGCTTATACCTTTTGCTCATTAGTGGTTGCGGTTTCAGTCGGTGATGAAAACTGTCTGGCTAAATAAAACAGGGTATGGATATAAGCCACCAGCAAGACCGCATAGACAATTAAGTACATCACTAATGACGTGGCTACAGAGCTACTCGCCACCGTCGTTACCGCATCTGAGGTTCGTAATACCCCTTGAACTAACCAAGGCTGACGACCAATTTCTGTCACATACCAACCCGCTAAGGTTGCTACCCATCCGGAAAATGTCATCGCCACTAAAGTGTATAAGTAAGGTTTCGGTAGTGATTGTTGGCGTAGCAATCGCCAAGCACCGTACCAACTCACCAATAGCATCAACATCCCGACACCCACCATGATCCGAAAACCAAAGAATAAAGGCTTGACCGGAGGATGATCTGGCGCAAACTCATTTAAGCCCTGAATTTCACCATTTAAGTCATGGGTTAAAATGAAGCTCGCTAATTTAGGGATCCCGACTTCAAAATGATTACTGCGCGTGGTTTCATCGGGCCAAGCAAAAAGCAGTAATGGCGCACCTTGTTCAGTTTCCCACACCCCTTCCATCGCAGCGATTTTCGCAGGCTGATGTTCAAGCGTATTTAAACCGTGTAAATCACCGACCAAAATCTGCACCGGAATACCAACAGCGGCAAGAATAATCGCTACTTTCATGCCCACTTTGGCGGCGTTAAGTTGTGAATTACGCAGGTACTGATAAGCCGAGATCCCAGCAATAACAAAACTGACTGTGAGTAACGAAGCAAGTAACATGTGGGCGAGACGATAAGGCATAGAAGGATTAAAAATCACTTCTTTCCAACTGGTCACATGTACTATGCCGTCAATCAGTTCATAACCCGTTGGCGTATGCATCCAACTATTAAGGACTAAAATCCAGAAGGCAGAGAGTGAGGTACCAATCGCAACCAGTACGGTGGCTAAGGTGTGTACCCATTCAGGAACACGACCCCGTCCAAACAACATCACACCAAGGAAGGTCGCTTCCATAAAGAAAGCGGTCATCACTTCATAACCCAGTAATGGTCCAGCAACATTACCGACTTTTTCCATAAAACCCGGCCAGTTGGTGCCAAATTGGAAACTCATGGTAATACCAGAGACAACCCCAAGAGCGAAGGTAAGCGCAAATACCTTGACCCAAAAATAGTACAAATCAAGCCATAATTGGGCTTGAGTACGAACAAAACGCCACTTGAAAAACACCATGATCCACGCTAACGCAATGGTGATGGTCGGAAATAAAATATGAAAACTAATATTGGCCGCAAACTGTATCCGCGACAACATGAGGGTATCTAACATCACGTATTCCTCAATCTAAAAAACCGCTAGGCAATGACACAACGATTATTAACTTACTTGTTAATTACGAGTCCCACTCCAATTTGGTTTACTCGTTGCTATTTTTATTGTGTTTTGCCATTGCCAATTAGGGTTAATAGCGATCGACTCGGTATAAAAACACAAATAAGTTTGATGTATATCAAACTTATTCATGATAACCGAGCCAAAAGGTGTGTCGAATCGATGAGAATGATGACAAAAAGTGAATGGCGCCACGCTTGCGCAATAATCGTACGCTTATTGCGCTGGAGAGACAGGCCAATCAACCATATCAACAACATCAATGCTGTGCTGATCCGCTTCCCCCTGCCAATGACGAATAAAACTCAACTCAGGATCGTATAACGCGGTCTGCTTAGCCAAATCAAAGCGGCGATGACCGCGAGGGTCCGCGCCAACTCCCGCTAAATATTGCCAATTACCCCAATTACTGGCGACATCATAATCGATTAATTGTGATTGAAAATACTGCGCGCCATAGCGCCAATCGATGCTTAGCTCATGCACCAAACAACTGGCAACAAGCTGACGACTTCGATTAGACAGGTATCCTGTGGCTTTTAATTGCTTCATTGCCGCATTCACAATCGGATAAGGGGTTGTACCATTGATCCAACTGCGCATCCGTTGCGGATAGTAGCTGGTCAACGGCACTTGACCTTTGATACCTGAGAATTGAAATAATTGCGCCCCATATTTAAGGGCGTACCATTGAAAATATTCTCGCCACAACAATTCAAAATAAATCCAGTATGTCGACTCATTCGCTCCTCGTTGCGTTTCATAATCGTTAAGCCTTGCTAATAAACGGCCAATCGAGAGACAACCATTGGCAAGCCAAGACGAAAACTTCGTCGAAGACTCCCATTCATCTAACGCATTACGCGTTTGTTTATAAATCAATGGCGCATCGCTAGAAAAATAATCTTCAAGATGCTCTAAGGCAGCACTTTCACCGCCTCTCCACAGCGGCGAAGACCGCAACTCAAGATTGATGGATCTGATGGCGGTCGATAACCAAGAGCTCGACGATGGAAGAACACTGGGTGGCAAAGCCGTGATATCGCTATTCCACCGCGCTGATTGCGATGAATATCGACCGTCGAGTGATTCGACCTGTTTACGAAAAACAGAAAAAGAGTCAGGTAACGCCGCTAACGAAAACGGTAATTCGACTTGCTCAAATAAACGATGAGTATTAAGAGAGACCACCGTTAATTGTGGGTAGCGTAAGCGTACTTCACGTAACGTTTGATGAATGGCAAAGTCGACAGATTCAGACACATACAAATGATTGGCTTCGGTCAGTTCAATAAACTGGCAAAGCTGCGATACCGCCTCTCCGGTGGCTATCTGTAATGATTGACCGAGCGTTTGCAATTTTGCATCCAAATCCGCCAAGCTCTCTAGTAAAAACCGCTGCTTGGCCAAGCCATTACTGGCCACAACTTGAAAACGTTGATCTAAAGGCGTTAACGAAGGGATCAGATAACAGCAAGTCAACTGGTGACTATTTTGCGCGGCTTGAGCCAATAATGGGTTATCTGAAATCCGTAAGTCATTGGTAAACCAATAAAGAGAGCGTATGGACATAAAAAGTAACCGATGATTAAATTTTATTTTGATACGTAAATCGAGGGATTATCGATCGATTCAGCAATAAAAAAGGGCAGAAATCATTCTGCCCTTTTTACAACCGATAATAATAGTGGTGCGCGTTTAAAACTCAGCCGCGAGCTTAATGTACACTTCATCTTTGCCCAGCTTACTGTCTAAACCATGGGCATATCCAATATGAATCGGTAACGCATTACCATACAAAACGATCGCATCGATTTGTAACTCAGCACCGATGCCCGTTAATGCGCTATAGCTTTGCTGAGAATTCCAACTGGAACCAGAATCAACAAATGCGGTCGCAGAAATGTCACCTAAACCAATCGGCCATAAGCCCCAGTTTCGCTCAGCGCGATACAGCAAACGGCTTAGCTCAATACTTTGTGTGGCATATTGCTGGCCCACTTGCGCCGCAGAACCATAACCGCGTAGTTTAAGTTCATTTCGGCCATAAAGTTGTGCTTCGTCACCCGTATAACCACCAAGTTCAAAAGGTTTAGCTTTAGCATCGGCATAACCGGCGGCCAAATGCGTTGTTAAGCGTAAACGTCCGGGTAAATCCCAGTTCGCCTGCCACTGTGCTTGCCACTTCTGTCCTGAGTAGTCACCATCAATATTGGTTTCCCACACTAAGTCAGCGTAATGTCCCCAAGCGTAACCGGGGATATTCAACAAGTCTTCACGGTTATCCCATTGAATCGCACCACCGGCCAGCCATTCATTACTCGCGTCCGCATAGTGAGAACCTTGAGGAGATTTAACCAGCGCTTCTTTCTGCCAATACGTTCCGACGCCAACGTTTAAGTGGTCATCAAACGCATGCCATAAATGGTTACGCTGCAGTGTGAAATCATCCTGACGAACAATCCGATCGTCTTTACCCGTTAATGCGTTAAATTTAAACTCATGTTCACGACTTAATGTCGCTTGCCAGCGGTTATCGTATTGATAGCCAAGTTGATAAGCAGCAAACGCATTTTTACTGTCCCATGCCGCCATGATCTCATATTGGTGGCGACCCAATACATCGGAGCCACTAGTAGCAACACCAAATAACGATTGATTATCATCAGACTGCCATACCGGCACCCAATAACGTGGCGCTAACGTCGATAATGGCGAGTATCCTGTTGGCTGACTTTTCTCTGTAGCAGTAATCGTGGCTATCGGAGCCGCATTCACGGTGTTGGCCACCGGTAGCGTTGATAGCGGTATATCGGCAAGTCCTTGCGGATTCTCTACACGACGCAGATGGTAACCATCATGCTCATACGCTTGATAAACAATCCCTTCAGGCCCCGATTGCGGTGAAAATGCACCGCCGATTTCTGCGGTTAATTGTTCAACGATATTGGTTTGCAAATCAAGACGATAAATCTGATAACGCCCAGTATAATCGGCACTGAATAGTAAATCGCCTTGCGCAGTAAAGCTCAATTGATGTTCAGTAGCGGCGGTTTCAGTGACCGCCATCCAGCTTTGCGTTGGCTGATCAAAACGCATAATATTCCACGACTGAAAAGGCGCTTTCACTGTGGCATAAATATCACCGTTTGGTGACACGGCCATATCGCCTAATACCCAATTGGCTTCACCCTGCCACAACTGAGTTTGCTTGCCGTTTAATTCGATTTGCCATAACTCAGCCAGACCTTGCTGATGACGGACCGCAAAAATGCTTTGCCCATCGTTACTCCAGCGTGCTTGCACAAAGCGTTGCTGCTCAGTTAAACGCTGCCACTGACCATCAACATAACGATACAGATCATTAAAAACACGCCCATCAACATACGAATTGATTTGCGAAACCACTAGCCCTTGCGTCGGATGCGAGTCGATACTGGTTAAGCTTTTGGTACTGACCAGACTTTGCCATTGACCACGCTTGGTATCCCATTGAGCAAGGTTAGCACGATCGTCGCCATTTTGACGCCACGCGATCAACGTATCACGGTCATGGGCTAACAAATACTCAAACGGCTGAGCATCGAGCTCATGGTAAGTGAACGCCTCATTCGAAGTCAGTTGATCGGCAAACTGCGTGTTCAAATCGGCACGAAATTCTTCCCAAAGCGCGAAAAAATCTTTCCCAAAAATGTGTCGAGCACTGAGATTTAAGAAAAGTCCCGGAACCAGATAGCCACTGTAATCGGTTAAAAAGGCCTGAACAGACTCTTCACCATAGGTTTTGGCTAGATACTGAACAAAATAAGCACCATACAAATAGTTACTGCCAAAGGGCAAACGCTTATGAGCCACTACCACGTGTTCAATATCGGCTAACTCACCACTCGCCACTTCCATGCGCATCTGCATTGCAAAGTGACTGTTGTGTAATCGACCCACACCATGATCGTTTTGGCTTTCCATATAGACCGCCAAACCTTCCAATAGCATCGAAGGGGTAAGAGCATGTGGGAATAAAAGAGGATGACGACCGACAATGCCTCGTCCAATGGTAACAGCACCATCATTCATTTCCATATGGATAATATGGGTATATTCATGACGGATCAGTAAATGCAGCCACTCATCATTACCTTCTAAGCCATTCACATCGCTAGGTGGATTGATGATCAGACGTATCTGTGCGTAAGGCAGTGGCGTAGCCCATCCGTTAGAGTAATCATAATCATCGACTACGGTGAGATGCGTTTTCTCGCTGGGCATTTGTGCAAACTGAGACGCGAGCTCTTGATGAACCTGCTCAGCAATATCTAATGCACGTGCTGCACTACTGGCGAGTTCACTACGAAAATGGACCACAAAATGCGCAGATTGCTGTGTTTGCCAAACCTGCCCAGCTTGATCCCAAGCGACGGGCTCCGCTAACACGTGAGGGGAGTGAAGCCCAAGGCAAGCCATCAAGCCCATAATCGGAGAAAGTGCCAATGTTTTCGACATAGTAAACAGCGATCCTATTAGTAATTAACAGTATTTATTATAAAGATAAACATCAAAATCATTCAGTCATGAAATGTATGGCTTTGTCTGAATTGAAACCCATAAGCAAGTGCATTAACACCGATTGACCTCAATGACAAAGTATGCGGGATGAATCGTGGTAAAGGATGATTACCAAAACAGATAACGTACACTCCAAGTCAGCACTGGCTCGGTGAAATTCCTATCGACTTGATGATTAACGCCAACCTCCACCGAGCTCACCCAATCGGATAAAAACGGCGTTTCCCATTCAACACTGATGCCGACATCACGCCAAGTCCCAGAGACATCACGTAACGCTTGATTATGTTTGTCGGCATAGCGAGACCAGCCATTGATACTCCACTCATCATTAAGTCGATAGGAGCCATCAATCAACCACTGTGCTCCAACGGCATTTGACCAATCTTTCTGCCATGCTAATGAGGCCGACAATGATTCAGTAAATAAATACCCGATACGCAAACTTGAACCGATTCGTGATGAGCCCTGCTCTTCGCTCAATAAGACTGGGCCAACGGTAAAATAAGCCTTGTCCCAATAAGGCATAGGTAAAGCCACCCCCGCTTCACCTCCCTGAGCAAAAAACAGTCCAAACTCCGTCTCTTTTTCGTAAGCAATGCTCGGTGACCACTCCCATTTGGTTGAGGAACTCACCGCAGGGCTATCAATACCAAAACTGGCCCCAAGACTAAACTCATCACAACGCACAACGCCGACCCATAGGGTCAGCGTGAGCACGATGATAGCTTGGTAAGCGAGAATCATCGTTGGATTAAGCATCCGATAACCTCTTCTTACGGTAAACGTCTTTCCACATCTGATCTTGATGATCGCCCATCAGATGGCAAATAATGCCCGAACGCTTGAACAGATAAATGATGCCAACCGATAATGAACATAGGGTAAAGATCAACAAGAAATTATTGGGTAAAGTCGTTCCCATCTTTGCTGAAGCCCAAGTAAGCAACGGACCCCATAAGAAGATAAAAATCGACTTATGGAAGATAAACACGGTTAATGAGTACATGCCAATCCAATTGAGTGGTCGCCAGCTTAAGCGAATTCCCGCTTGATGCAGTGTTAAAATTAAACCAATCACTAAAAATTCCGTGCCCCAAATCCCGAGACGACCAATGGTATCTTCTGCTAAGGCATGCTCTTCGGCATAGACATCATGCAAATCAATCGTCGCGGCTTGACCATTCAAGAAATAAAGCGATAAAGCCACCAGCGCAATACCCAATACCAGTTTATTCAGCGCATCACGTTTTTCAGCGTAATGATGCCACACCCACCCGTAGAGGAAACCAAAACACCCACTGGCCATAAACAGATCTAACCGCGCATCCAACTCATAACCCGGATGAACATGGGTTTGCATCCATAGTTCAGCATGCTCTAGTAATGATGTCACACCTAACTGACTGACGATGGTACTCAATACGGTCAACACCAACATGCCGCGAATACCAAAAAAGGCGTAAACAATAGAGAAAAAAGCCAGTAACGTCATCCATAGCATGACCGGATAAAATGAAATTGCCTCACCAAAGTTAGGAGCAATAATAAAACCTTCAATGTACAACACAAAAATAATGCTCAAAAACAGAGCCAGTTTTTTCACCAGTGTTGCTCGCATATGCTCAGATGATCGCGCCGAAAGATTAAAGGCCGCTAACGCTAAATAGACTTGACTCACCCAAGGAATCAACCATGCTGAGACTTGTCCGGTAAAACTGTCCATCGGGACAAGTTGCCCCAACATTGGTAAGTGTGAACGATATAATGTCTCATAAAAATCGCTCTCTTTAGGGAAAAAATCCACATACCAATAGTTTAAATACCCCGTATAATGTTCAAAGATGGCCATAAAAATAACCAAGCCGCGTAAAAAGTCGAGGCCGACTAAACGCGTACGGTTTTCATTGGGTTGTATAGAATTCATGGGATGATACTCGTACTATTAACGTATTGGCCCGAACTATAGTTACTTATTTTTTGTGACACAACTCATGTTTTGTACGCGTATGTATGCAGGCCGTACACAGCACCACGTAATGTACCGTTTTGTCCGCCCCTATTGTATCCACTCTATTTTTAACTGATGATTCGCTTATGAAAATTGTACTTATCGAAGACGATGTAAAGCTAGCAGAGCTCCTGACTAGCTATTTAGAAAATAATGAGTTTGAGGTTCATCTGGCTCATGATGGCCTACAAGCCAGCGCGTTGATTTTGCAAGTTCAGCCAGATTTAGTGATTCTCGACCTGATGCTACCCGGTTTAGACGGCTTATCGATTTGCCGAGAGATTCGTAACGACTACAAAGGGAAAATTGTCTTTTTAACCGCCAGTGATGATGATATCGACCATGTCGCCGCCCTTGAGCTAGGCGCCGATGACTTTGTTAATAAACCGATTAAACCTCGGGTATTATTGGCGAGAATCCGCATGCTATTACGTCGCCAGCAACAAACCGAGTTAGCGCATCCAGACAACGATCATCAGCTTCATTTTGGGCAGCTCAGTATCAACCATAAGCTTCGTCAATGCTCTCTCGCCGGTGAAGATATTGTACTTACCGACAGTGAATTTGACCTTTTGTGGTTACTGGCTAGCCATGCTGAGCAAGTGCTGTCACGCGAGTATTTAGTCAAAGAAACCCGTGGTATTGAGTACGATGGTCTTGATAGAACCATCGACAATAAAGTGGCCATTTTACGCCGTAAACTTGGCGACAGCTCATCGGTCCCAAAACGTATCTTAACCTTACGTGGTAAAGGTTATTTATTTGTCCCAGAAAGTTGGTCATAAAGGGAGACTATGAAACGTCTTTATTTAGAGCTTTATCTCGCTCTAGTCGGTATTTTTATGTTTACTCTAGTGAGTTATGTCAGCATTAATGACTGGCTCTCTCCTGATCTTGACTTAGTCGCACGCAGTCAACAAATTCAAAGTAGCCTTGAGCTTTTAGAATTTGTCGCCGATCAGCATGGGGTTGACGTTGCCAAAGAAAAACTCAAAGCGATTGCCGATGCAAACTGGCTAGTCATTGACGCGCTGCCCGAAAACTCCCCTTTACTGACCCCTCAAGTTAGAGAGCGACTAGCCAATCATGGCGTTTTTACTACCGATGAAGATGGTTCTATTTTTACCTTTAATCCAACCGATACCATCTATCATATCTATCGCGATCCAGAAGCTGAGATTTGGATTGCCTTAGATATCGAAGATTGGGTTATTTTCCTGGTTTTAATGGGTTGCTTTGCCGTGTACAGCATGGTGATGATGAAGTTATTTATGTGGCGATTCAAACACCTCGAACAAGTAACGCAAGCCTTAGCCAAAGGTGACTTAAGCATTCGAGCAAAAGAGACGGGATCAATGAGATTGGGAACGCTTAACCGCAGCTTTAATGCTATGGCAGATAAAATCTCTCATCTGATTGAAAGTCATAAAATGCTCACCAACGCGATTGCCCATGAGGTGCGCACCCCGCTGTTTCGGATTCAGTGCCAGCTTGATATGCTGCAAGATATGCCAGAAAAAAAGGATAAATACATTGCTGGCATCGAAGATGACATCCACGAACTCGAAGAGATGATTAACGAGCTGCTTCGCTTAGGTAAAATGGAAACGACGCCATTAACCTTCATTAGCCTCGACCTAGCGCAATGGCTGCCAACGCAAATCGAAAAATGGCAAATCGAGTCGCCAGTAACCATTGAATTGCAAGCGCCACAGCAATGGCCAACGCCACTAGTCGATAGTAATTTATTGAATCGTGCCATTTCTAATGTCGTACGCAATGCTTCTCGCTATGCCAAGCAGCAAGTAAAAATCAGTGTCAGTTGTGATGATATTGATTGGACAGTAACGATTGAAGACGATGGTCCCGGGATCCCGGAAACTCATTGGCCACATATTTTTAAACCGTTTTATCGAGTCGGATCGGCGCGAGATAAAGCCAGTGGTGGTTTTGGATTAGGATTAGCGATTGCTGAACAAATCGCTCGTCAACATCATGGGCATTTGATAGTAATCTCTAGCCCGAGTTTAGGCGGAGCTTGTTTTGAATTCAGGCTACCACTCAATATCAGTGAAGAGAGATAACAACATCGTGAGAAGGGATCGCTTCTCACGATGTTCACGACACTATTGTTAGTTTACGGTTACTCTGTAACGGCTGGCGAGTGATGTTCAACAGCCTGTAAAAACTGACGTAACGTTGCATCACTGCACTCTCGATAATGCTTATTACCCGGCTTACGGAAAAAAGCGCCGATTTCGTTTTTACTCAGCTCAACCCCAACCTGCTGAAAAAGAGTCAGTAAATCATCAGCTTGCAAATTTAACGCAATACGCAGTTTCTGAAACACCATATTATTATTCAAATTCGCTTCTGGCTTTGCCGCTTCCCCTTCACGCTTGCCGCGTTTGAGGTTAATCAAACCATTTAAAAAACTCGCTAATTGCGGATCACTCAGTTCAGCAAACTCAGGGGCTTGCGGTTTGCTCAGCCAAGAGGCTAATTGTGCTGGTGTTGTCTCGTTATCCGCGAGATGAAAAATCTCTAATAAAGTTTGGTCGTTAAAAGCAAACGTCGTGCGCAAAGCGCAGAAAATATCATTATTGGTCAAAGTTTTTCCTAGTCTTAGGTACTCCAGCGCTATCAACTTGATCGCTGGCAGGTCGTCACTTTAGCAGACCTGACCAGGATCCCCAATCAATAAACCCGTTAACGAGGTTTATATTGAGTCGGGCAGTAACCGCGATCAACTTCAGGTGGACGTAATTTAAGGTGCTTGGTTTCTCTGCCACTGACTCTCTTTCGCCACAAGTTAAAACTACGTGTGGTTAGATGCCTGCGCATAAAACGAATCACCTGTGGTTCAGTTAAACCAAATTGGTGAAAAATAGCTTCAAATGGCGTTCTATCTTCCCATGCCATTTCAATAATTCTTGATTGCTCATCAGCAGAAAACATACGCTGGTACTATTCCTTTTATAAACACACTCAGGGTAATACGTAACCTAAAGTAGGATAGATGCGTCTCCATCATAAAAAATTTCGGTTATTATTCTCGATACGATGAGTGTGTTCTCTCTGTCGAGGCGACGATAGCTCGGCTGGTTAATCCTCCCGCCAATGACACATCCAACACCTGAGCCGGCTGCTGAACAAGTTTTTCGCCACTCCAATAGTCATACCAATCGACCGGTTGGGTAGCGGTCAAGGTATAATGCTGTGAGGTAGCTTGATCGTTAAATAAACAGTGCAACTCATGATTAGGGGTTAAAGCCAATCGCCAATGATTAAGCGCTAAAGACGTTGGCGTCGACGTCTCTTGAGTCTGATGTTGGCGAGCGATCAATTGCTGAAGACTGCTCTTAGCAAAAGGCGTTAACTCGGTGAGCGGATCACCTGAAAGCAGTACCCCTCCACAAGCAAGTAGTACATTACGATGAAATTCATAACTGGCGAGATCGGTAGCCTGATCGGCTAACGACACCAAGGTGGCACAGTCGGGATCGATTTGCCATAACTGACGATGTTGCCAACTGCGATAAAAGGTTTCTTTAGCGATTTGCGCAAAACGTTGACGACGACGTTCGACATCATCAGACACTCGCATCGCATCCACCAAACCGAGTGATGGCCACATCGGCGCATTACAACCCAATAACCAAGCCTCTCCGGCTCCTTGGGCTATCGCTTGCATGCCCATCCGATAAGCCTCAACCCCAGTAACGCCTGATTGGTAACGCAAACCTTTTAGGGTTCCCCAATAATTGGCATCCAGTTTAAACAGTTCAACCCCCCACTCTTCTCGCATGGTTTTTATTACATGAGTTAAATAAGCCTGAGCTTGTGGATGAGAGCCATCTAACACATACCAAGGCGTGCAACGCCATCCGCCGTAGGTCACATCTTCGGCTTTTAGAGGCTGTCCTTGGTGATTTTTAACAAACCAGTCAGGGTGTTGCTGAAACAAAGCCGATTCAGGCTGAGCAATAAACGGAGCCAGCCAGATTGCCGGTTTTTTGCCCGCCGCTTTAATACTCTGGAGCAGCGTTTTTACACCACCGGAAAATTTCTCTGATGGCGTCAACCAATCGCCCATAAAAGCTTGGTATCCGTCATCCAGTAATACCCACTCGACCTCCGCCAACTCGCCTTGCATGGCCGCAAGGTTAGCGCGAATATGCTGCTCATTAACTTCCGCATAATAGGCATACCACGAACACCACCCGATCGGCGCAGGCTGAGTTACCCCGTCACGTGATCGATGATGGCGTTGAATGGCGTGCGCATACTGTTGGTAGATCTCGGCTAGCGATGAGTCTTGCAATACGATAAGTGATTCTAAACGGTGATTGGGCCAATCACTCGGCAGAGTTTGCTCTCCATCGATGGCGGCAATCAGATACGTGGTTTCTTCTTCCACCACTAACTCAAAATAGCCCGCAAACCGTTGGCAAGAGGTAAAGCCAACGAGCTGATATTGGTCTTTATCTTCAATCACTAGGTAGTTGTAGTAGCGTTTATTGGCATGAGAAGCATAAAGTCGATAACTCTGGTCATTATCGGGGCAACGACCCACATCCAGCGGATGACTCACCGTACCCGCCGTTTGCGCCAACATTTGAAAGCCATCGCCAATGACTCGGGCATGGGGATCACTCTTTAGCGCCATCCGAAATAGGACATAGCGATCGCTGATGGGCACCGAGTCGCGTCCTAAATAAGAAAAATGCAATTCATTGTCTTGTAATACGACGTTTAACTCTGATGAGAGATCAATCTCTCGCTGGCAAGGTAACGTTAGGGAGCTCATGTATTCCACCACTCACATCAATCATACAACGTAGTGTCTAAGGAATTAGGCGCACATATTGTTAAGAAACTCACGTTTTCTTGTAATCACGGTGAATAATCGAATATTCAAAGCGTCAAGCATCATTGCCGTCAAGGTGGGAGTCTATGCTGACTAATTGTATTTAGTGGATCAGTTTTCGATGATCGCTACACCTTCATTTCCCTGCCTCACAACAGTAGCAGGCAAAATATGACGGGGATCTATGGAGATCATATCCCAAAACCACACAAAACCGTCATTCCCGCGTAGGCGGGAATCTATGCGCAGTATCAGTAAACGGTGACCATTGATCGCTCACTTAAGCACTTGGCATCGGTTGCAGAATGGATCCCCGCCTTCGCGGGGATGACTGGTGAGCGTGTAATGGTTTTTCTAAGCTGCCTGTGCGGCAGTGAACGCCCGATTAACAGCTTGATTGCTAACTTAATATTTCTAAGCTGCCTGTGCGGCAGTGAACCGAATTGACGCACTGGGTTACCCTGCCAAGAATTTCTAAGCTGCCTGTGCGGCAGTGAACATGTAACGTTACTTCCTCAAGGAGGAGTAGTGATTTCTAAGCTGCCTGTGCGGCAGTGAACAGTTAATAATGTCGCTCGCTAGAAAAATGAACTTTCTAAGCTGCCTGTGCGGCAGTGAACAACTGCGGCTTGACGCTGATTTTCGACTGATCTTTCTAAGCTGCCTGTGCGGCAGTGAACGTGTTTCATGGTCATAAAGTGCTAGATAGAGCTTTCTAAGCTGCCTGTGCGGCAGTGAACAACAAGCCGAGCTTGTATCAGTGAGAGTGGAATTTCTAAGCTGCCTGTGCGGCAGTGAACTATAGAATAACAACATAAAAATAAGTTACAACAAGCAGTTAGAGTAAAAAAGCCATTTTTACCCTATTTTAAATCACATGCTGTAACTATTTGTATTTAAAGGTTATTTTTAAAGAGCAAAAATAGGGTTAAAACCAAGGAACCGTAGTGGTATGACTTAGCCCATAGGAGTCAAACTTTCCGGATACTGGCAGTGGCTGTATTTCACCAAACTCAAAGAATTTACGATGTACCTGCTTCGTCGAACTGCTGAATAAATCTAGGTACGGATTATCAAAACCTTGGCTAAGCATTTTCACTTTGTAACGTTTTTCACCTTCTTTATCGATGCTACCGCGAGCGATCAAACGTCTGAGCTTCGCTTGACTTAAATTGCTACGCTTTACTGAGATCACTCGATATTGCACCTGTTCAGGAATAGCCAATATCTCACTCACTTGGCAGTAACCAGATAACGGACCAAGCCAGTTTAAACCTTGTAAATCATGCAAAAAGCTTGCTTCACCATGTAAGCGAAATAATCGCCCAAGTTTTACGTTAACTTCTGGAAAGCTGATGCCTATTTGATCGCTATTCAGCATCACCAATGCTTTGTGAAATTTGGTAAACACTTTACTGCTCAATTCGGCTTCAAGCATTTCTGCATCGGGCTTTAATCGAATATCAATGTGTGAGTCCATATTTCCTCCTAAAGCCGTATGTTTGACACATAAGCTAGGCCTTTTTTCCCTAGGTAAAAACTTGATACCCCAGCATTTTCGATCAAGCTTTTTATTTCTTGTGCTTTGTTGCGATCAACATCGATATTAATTTCTAATTGACCACTAGCTTTCGTCATCATGGAAGTCACTTCCCCTTGCCCTTTTATCTTTTCTTTCTTGATAAAAGGATTGCCCCAAATTGTTTTCTTTGATCCCGTGGTATATCGATCCATGAAATCTTTTTTGGTAAATCCACGTTTAGATATACCACTAATACCACCTGATTTAGTTTTCGCAGTGGCCATATCATAATTTACTTCTAGTCGAGCAAGTTGAAGATAGAGTGCTGAACAATAAAGGCTGATTGGTGTAATCAAGTTTTTATTGTTTAAATATTCAATTTCTGGAAAATTTTTATTTAAAATATCAATAACCAGAGCCAGATTGTCATTTAACTCTATTGCTTTTTCTTTATTAAGACTCTCCAATCGGTTAATAATACTTAAAGGATCAAGATCAATTGATACTTCTACCTGTGGTTGCTTAATAATAAAATCGCAGAGCTGATTGAAATCTAGGTTCAATACTCCCCAAAACTGCTGTGAATATTCAGACTTAAAAACGGGATCAGACACCTTAATCATACCAGTAAATGAATTTTGGTCCGTACTGCCATTCATATTACGAATAAAAGTCATTTCATTGGTAAACTGCGGCTTATCTGTAAAACTGACCTTATCTTCCAACTCTGAAAAATAATAGCTAGTTTCATGTATGTTACTACGAGCCTGATACAGTTTACGCTGGTCACCAATTAATCGATTAAGTATTCCCATTACAGTATCCAAAGTCGTTTCGCATACTTTGAAATTACCCTCTTTTTTTAAGTTAGTCATTGATCCTAAAAATTCACGGCCTTTCTTAGGAACAGGATCATTATTTGAACCACCTAAAAATGAATTTCGCCAGCAAGAATCATATTCTATGGTTATTTTCATTCAGCCTCCTATTTTGCATAAAAATACTGAGCAAACGGTACATGTTGCTCATTGCTGATTTCGGATTCATCACGCTTAATACGCATCATTTTATGACTATCGTTATAATCTACAGTGATCTCATCGACATACATATAGCCTTTCGCTTGACGAATAGATAAATTAGCTAAGCGATCTAATGTTTCAGTAACCAAGATTTTTACTGCATCATCATTAAGTAAAATCCCGCATTCGCCTTCTTCAAAAATGGTACCTTTACGCACATAATTGCTGTGGAATATGGCAACAGGGTTGAGTGAAGGATTAAGCGACTGAATAAAGTCTTGTACCGTTTTAGCCACTTCTTCACCTTGGCCCTCTTTGATAATCATACTGGCGCGATCAAATTTCTTATCGAGTGAGATAAATTGCAATTGTTCAATACTGATCGAGCCATAAGAAACGTACTCAGTATCACCAAATGTTGTTTTAGAAAAGAATGATGAGCTGTCACGCGCACCAGCTTGACCAAACTGTTCAAAGTTACCGTTACCCAATTGATCAATAAAATCCTCTAGAAGTAGGGGGCTTGTGCGTTTACACTGACTTGAAGGAACGACGTAACCACGGATCAACCCTGTAATAGAAGCTAACACCATTTCTAGGTTTTTCTCTGCGGCAAAATGTAAATCGAATGCTTGATCCCTAAAAAGATGATGACGGATACAGTTTTGGCTGATATATAAAGGCGTTTTTTTAAAATCTATATCTGTCGCTTCCTTTTTATATTTATAACCTGTTTCTTCTTTCACTTTCCCTGTTAAATTGGTATAGCCTCGTAACTTTGGTAAAGTATGATTGTCTACAGTTTTACCATTGTCACCAGTCAAAGTTGTTGGTCCATTCCAGTTCACAACACCATGCCCTAATGCTTTAATTTTAAAATCTACACTTTTAATACCTGTTACTTTTTCCATGGTTTATTCCTCATTTTCTGTAGTTTGATTGATTTGTTTAATGGATATAGCGCCGATAGCTTGTTTATCGCAGACGGCGTAATAAATAGCATGCGAGTGACGGGCACTTTCGCCGCCCACTTGCAGTAAATCGTTGCTGGTATAACTTAAATAAATTGGCGATTCAGGATCCCGAGCTTGGTTTAATAAAATTTTGTCAGTGAACGATTTATTAAACCCACCCATAATGTTGTGATGTTTTTTAAACATATGAGATAACAGGTCTTTGTCACTTTGGCCATAACCACAAATAGCGCTAGTGGCATAGGTAAGATTATCAATATTGCTGTCATCATCTAGTTGTATTGAGTAGGCATATTGGTCAAGAAAATTTGGCTCCGAATTACTGAGATCTACAAGCGCCATTTGCACAAAACGATTATCGCCACGCAGAGATCCTTTACTGATTTTACTGCGTTTTTTATCTTTATTTTTCTTCGGTGGCATGGTGATTGGATCAACCACTTTGACATTAATTTGTTGCACACTGTTTTTAAGTGCAGCCACTAAATCACTTTCTATAAAACTACGATTACGCTCGGTGTGATGAAAAGTGAAATAAAGTTGATAAGCTTCTGGCAAGGTAAACGTTTTATCATCAAGTTCGCTTCGCAAAAATTGATACCATGCCCTCACAGAGCTTAATACATACATTTTCGATAGAAAACCCGCAGCAGGGCTTTTACCTTTGCTATTAGCAATTGATTCAGGCACTGCTAATGTGTAAGTGTTTACAACCTTATTTTCACCAAAGCGATCTAAACGACCTAAACGCTGTAAGCTATCTTCAGCACTGGTGATTTCGGCCACCATATAATCACAACTGATATTTAGCGAGGCCTGTACAATTGGTCCACTGCGCAACACTTCAAACTTACGGGTTCCTCCGCGTTTAAATGCTTCGTACACTTCACCAAACCATTTACGTTTGTCACTCTTAATAAATTTTGAGTGTAATAAAACAGAATTTTCTCTGTGTTGATTGCGGATAAAACTATTTTGTGCCGTGAGTGCCATATTACTGATAACAAAAGTACCATCCTTTTGTTCCGTAAATAGCGGATTATCTGCACCTAATTCCGAATCATTGAATACTTTAAAGTCAAGTTGATATTGGCTGTGGTTAAACGATGGCATGACTTTAATATCATCAGGATGAATACCAAGTAGTTCTTCAACAAACACGTAATGAGGGGTTGCCGACACTAATAAGGTTTTGGCTTGTTGCTGCTGCATCTTTTTGGCGGCAATAAGCTCTGCAAACAACAAATTAAAGGCTGGCATATTGACGTACTCATGAAATTCATCAAATACGACATGTACGTTCAAAAAATCTATAAGCGTGTTGGCTTTCGTGTGGCTGATCACTGAACCGAGGATTTGATCTATGGTGGTAATAACGATATCACCAGAAAAGCTTTCATCATCGGTAATAGGATTATCCCATTGATTATGAAACTTAAATTCCCCCGTATTAATTTCAATGGTGCTATTGGGCAAATATTGCTCCGAGGTGAGCTCATAAAATAAACCTTGGCATACCTGTACGCGAGGGCACACCCAAATAATGCGCTTCGCACCTTTCAATTTTGCCCATTCCAAGGCAATTTTGGTTTTACCACAGCCAGCAGCACCCGCGAGTACTGAAATATCATCAGCGTTAGCCAATTGTTGAGCAATCTCACTTTGCTTTTTACTGCGTTCACTATCCGGATAAAATGTGCGTAGGCAGGTAGCAATATCGCTACTGAGAGAAGACTCCACTTCGAGCAGCCCAGCCACAAGTTCATTCAAGTTCCGCTCAAAAATGACAGCGTGTAATTCTGTCGCACTTAATGCAGATATTATTCGATCAGAAGTGATCAAGCATGCACGTGCAACATTGTTTAGCGCATTAACTTTTACATTGAAGGTATTGGCTGATACTGATTCTTCTAGTTCATATTCTTTATAGCTAGGCAGAGGCGGCGCATCAGGCAGATTCTCCTCTAATCCCTGCAATTCGTCAGCCAAAATACTTCTTTCAAGGACACTATTGGTTGACTCACGGTATTTTTTATCTATGGCAACGACTTGCTTAATCAGCGCTTGGGCTTGAACCACAATATCAGCTAACTTTGCTTCTTTTTGATTTATCACCAGCTTTTTGCAAATATCTTTATAACTATCAAAGCCATTTTTTTCTTTACGAAAGGGCTTTGCATGATGCCAATATACCGCGTGCTTTACAGAACGCTTATTGCTGGGATTTAGACATTTTAGTTCTGCACTATCAAGTAATTGATAGAGCAAAAGTGAAATTTCATTATGTCTTGGATGCTTATCAAAGCTAAATTTAGCATCATCAATATGCTGACCATCGTCTGCTATGTACTCTTTCTTTTTAGGGTTGGTTACCCACTCTTGGAACTTGGGATCAATTTTTCCTAAATCATGCAAACAACCTGCAATGAAATTCACAATTGAAAACTGGGTATTGTCTGGAAATAACTGACAATGTAGTCGTTCGGCAACATATCCAACCGCAAATAAATGCTCGCTCAGTGGTTGCAATTGGGTGTTTGCATACAACACACCTTGCTTGGGTTTATCAGTTAAAACATCCATAAAAACCTCTTTTCTAGTTTGATTAACAGGCACCACACCTTCCACATTAAATTTCTTTTTATTGCCCACTACCCATAACAACTGGCTGCGTGAACGAGAGCGGATCCAATGGCAACTGACGGCGGTGCTGCGGGTGGCGGTTTGGCCTAGCATTTTTTTGACGGTTAATAGCCCTTCTTCGGTGATCAAAGTTTGCCAAGTGTTATCGCCAATTCGGTTGGCGAAGGCATCCAGTACGCGGCGGGTTTTCTTGAGGGCGTTTTTCTCGCATTGACTGACAAAAGTGACCATCATAACGAGCCATCCTCGCTTTCTTCTTCCTCTTTACCTTGCAGTGCGACCTGTTTCACCGTATCAAACATAAAATCGAGCGCTTTGTGTTCAATGAAAGATTGTAAAATTTGCTGGCGAAACACTTGCTCGGTGGCGTTTTCTTTGGCGCAAACGAATGCCCACGGCAGTACGATGGCGTCTTTGATTAGGTCGGCTACATCAAACACCAAGGCTCCACGGCGGGTTTTGCCATGCATGACGGCAAAGCCGTGCGGAATGCCAAGCACCCACAAGCAGCTTGCCGCAAGCCCATAGGCTAAGTAGTTGCCGTGGTTTAAAAAATCGTTGGCTTTGTCGGTGGATTTTTTGTCCGGCTGATGCTGGCGAGTAAAACCGTCTTTACCGGTATTATTAGCGGCGTACTTGTATAAGGATTTGGTCAGTTGTGCTTCGGTGAGCAATAAGTCGGATTGTTTGCTGGCGGCGTCAGTGCGTTGGTGAAAGGTTTCAAGAGATTGCTGTATCACTTCATCTTGAACATTAAATTTCTCTAGGGTTAATTCTCGGTCTGATCGCCAAACGCGCTGTAAGTAATCAATCCGCGCATTTTGGAACTGTTTGGCGGCCGCCAAGCGTTTTTGATCATCAAACCAGAACGATAGCCAACCTTGTAGATATTCGGTGGGCCGGTATTCGCTTTGCGGCGTAAACCATTCTACTTCACACGCCATATGCAATGGCGTGCCACCGCCACCACAAAACCCGACCAATACGCCTGCCTGTGAGAGCATGCGCATCGCGGCTTGAGTAATGGAGGTGCCGTTACCGAGCATCAGTACGGTGGTATTGGCAATCGGGATATTGAAGTAGAGATTTTCTTTGTCGGCTTCTGTTAAATAGAGCACACGGCCATCTTTTTGCATCACACGGCAATATTCCAAGTAATACATATTGGCGCGCTTTGAGTGCAGTATGGTTTTTAAATCGGAGGGGGATAAATCGTCCATGTTTTATTCCTTATGCTTTCTCGCTGATCTCGACACTCAACGGTCACCTGCAACGCCACATCATTTAACGCCAGAACAAGAGGTTTACTATCTTGGTTTGGCGTCTAATACCATCGTCTCACCCTAACATAAGCCCACCTAAGAGGCTTTAGGCTCTGTTGCATAATGCAGTGTCTATCATGCTTTTATTGCCGCTTTAACTCACATTTTCGCGAACTGCGTTCAGGGATAACTGCACATTCTGCTGTCGTTTCGAGATATACTGATGATCTTATTTTTATCTTAATTATCAGGGCTAAGCGTACAGTCCATCGTCATTAGGCGGGAGCATGAAACTCAAAAGTTATTTAGCATTAACGACGATTGCGACAACCTCTTCGATTGTGATTGTTGTGACCTGCGCTATTTTTTTTCTGCTACAAAATTCCTACACTGAAGGGCTTAAAGCTCGCGGTTTAGAGTTAGCTCGCGTCATCGCGAATGATCCTGCGGTGATTGAGGCAGTGAACGCGCAGAATACATCGCCTACCCGCTCATCAATTGCTGATTATATGGAACATATCCGCGCCCAAACCGATGCGTCTTATATTGTGGTCGTGGATAAAAAGACCATGCGTTTAAGTCATCCTGATCCGACGCGTGTCGGTCAACGATTTATTGGCGAAGATATTTATCCCGCGTTAATCCAAGGTGCTGAATACAGTAGTATCCATTCAGGAACGTTAGGTAAAGCGATTCGTAATTTCTCACCCATTTACTGGCAAGACGAGGTGATTGGTGCGGTTAGTATCGGTTATTTATCTGAGAAAACATCGGATATTTTATTGGCGCAATATGGTCATCTTGGTGGTTTAATTGCTGTCGTCTATTTACTAGGGATCGGGATCAGCAGTGCGTTTGTTTTTAAAATGAAACGAACGTTTCTTGACTATGAACCGGAATTTATTATTCATAAATTCCGTGAGCATGAAATGGTATTAGACAGTATTCGCGATGCGATTATTGCCGTAGATAATAATATGAACATTACCACCATCAATAATAGTGCGATGCAAAAACTCTCTATGGGCGTCTGTAATCGTTATGATTATTTAAACCAACCACTCTCCCGTTATTCAACACCATTAAGTCACTTGGTTTTAGCCAAACCGAGCCAGCTGCATCAAGGTGAATTTTCTATTGGTCAATTAAACTACAAAGTGGATATTTACCCGATTGCTAGCGCCAAAGGTGTTAAAGGCCAAGTGATTGTCTTTTTTCCCAATCTGGAGCAAAACGAACTTGAGCGTGAAGTGGTTTATCTTAAAAATTATGCCCAGCTATTACGCAGTAAAACCCATGAGTATTCCAATAAATTAAATGTTTTATCCGGCCTGTTACAAAGTCAAAAACACCATGAAGCCATTGAATTTATCCAACAAGAAACCGATCGCTATCAATCCATCATTCATAATATTGTTTTTTCAGTCAATGATAGTGTCATTGCTGGTTTATTACTGGCTAAATTTAATAAAGCCTCAGAGATTGGCGTTAAATTTATTATTGACGAAGATACTCACTTATCGAGTTATCCGAAAAATCTTTCTGAAAAGTTTGTGACTATTTTAGGCAATCTGATTGATAACGCTTTACTGGCTGCATGGCAAAACCGAGCAAGCTGTTGTCCATTGGTGCATATTTATCTTAGTGATCGAAGTCATCATATTATTTTTGAGGTGCAGGATAGCGGAGCGGGAGTCAGTGAGCAAATTACCGAGCATATTTTAGAGTTTGGAGTCAGCACGAAACTCGATCACGAGCAAAGCGGTGTAGGCTTGTATTTGGTCAAACAATGGGTCGATAATTTTAACGGCAGTATTGACTGGGAAAGAACCGACGAAAATACTACCCTATTCAGTATTTATTTAGATAAAAACAAAGTCATTAATTATGAATAAAACAACCGTCATGTTACTTGAAGATGATCCCCGAGCGAGTTATATGCTTGAGTCAGCAATTAATCAGCATCCTGATTTTATCGTTGTCGCCGCCAGTGAAAGTTGCGCCGATGCTTTACTGCAATATACCACCTTTAAACCGCAACTGATTTTTGTTGATATCAGCCTACCAGATGGTAATGGCATTGAGGTGATTCGTCAATTACGTGATCAGCAAGCGGCTTGTGATTTTATTATGACGACCGCCGAACGTGAAACGGCAACGGTACAAAAAGCCATTCAGTTAGGCGTGACCGACTATTTGGTGAAACCGCTGCGCATGTCGCGTATTCATCAAGCGTTAGATGATTACAAACATTACACCGCAAAATTAGCGCGTACGGCAACCGTTGATCAAGGCGATATCGATGATATTCTCGGTAAATCGGTCACTAAACCGTTACGCCAAACTCCCAAAGGGATTGATGCCACTACGTTAGCGTCCTTGAAGGCATTATTACAACAACCACACTTGGCTGAATTTTCAGCGGATGATATTGGCGAGCAGATGAACGTGAGCCGAATTACGGCTCGCCGTTATTTAGAATTTTTAGAATCCGAAGGAATGGTTCGTTTAGCGCTTAATTATAAAACGGGCGGCAGGCCACGCCGTTTGTATCATCTGGTTAACTGATCTTGTTGCTCGGTTAAGTCGGCTCATCCTCAGCCAGATCACCATTGAGTGTTCGGCATAAGAATGAGCCTATCGTTAGCGAATGAAAGCGTTAGCCATTAAGCGCCATCGAGAGAAAATACCCCACGACGGTTGCGGTTGAAACACCGATAAATCCAGGGATCAAGAAGCTATGGTTTAACACGTATTTACCGATCCGAGTCGTGCCTGAGCGGTCAAAACTTATCGCCGCAAGATCGCTTGGGTAAAACGGAAAGAAGAAATACGCGTAACAAGCCGGTAATACACCGATGATCACTTCTGGTGGGATACCCAAAGAAAAACCCAACGGTAACATAATGGTTAATACCGCTGCTTGGCTTTTTAAGAAGATAGATACCGCAAACATCGCAATAGCAAAAGTCCATGGGTGATGATTCACCACATCACGCACCATATCGATCAAAAACGTTTTGTGATAGCTGATGATGGTGTCACTGAGCCAAGCGATACCAAAGATGATGATTACCGCGGTCATACCAGCAATGAAAACATGACTGTTGACGATTTTCGATGGTTGAATATTGGTGGTTAATAAGATGATGGCCCCAACGGACAGCATTAAGAACTGAATCGCTACCGACATATTGACGCCGTTAGGCAGTAAGCCTAACTCTTTGCCGAACATCGCGACAAAAATCACCGAGGCAATCCCCAGCATAAAGACCAATAAACCCGTTTTGGCTTTTTTGTCTTCGCTAGAACCTTCAACGACCTCCGCTTCAGGATCAATCAGGCCGTTACGAAATTCTTCATCTTGGCAACGCGCTTGAAACTCAGGATCTTTATCGAGATCTTTTCCTCGGTTTAAACTCCACGTACACGCCACCAATAAGCCAATCAAAGTGGCAGGAATGGTCAGCATCAGCACATTGTGTAAACCGATATCCAAATTATTGTCAGCAGCGGTAGCCATAAACACCGCAGCAGCGGCAGCGATGGGGCTGGCTGTAATGCCCATTTGTGATGCCACTGACGCAATCGCCATCGGCCGTTCAGGTCGAATGCCTTTCTTATATGCAACATCATAAATCACTGGTAACAGCGGATAAACCGAGTGACCAGTGCCGACTAATACGGTTAATGAATAGGTGCAAAGTGGTCCGAGATAAACGATATGATTGGGGTGTTTACGCAGCATTTTTTCTGCGTATTTTACCAATAGTTTTAATCCGCCCGTGGCTTCTAATGTCGCTGAAGCCGATACCACCGCTAAAATGATCAGCATGACACCAATTGGCGGCGTTCCGGGAGCAACACCAAAGACAAACGCGAGAACCGAAACCCCTAAGCCGCCGAGTAAACCAAACGCGATGCCGCCATAGCGAATACCCGTAAAAATGACCGCAAAAAGAAGCAGCATATGTAAATAGAACATGTATTTTCCTTAATAGAGAAATCAATTAAACGCTTGTCGGAACCACTAAGCTGATGAGCGAACGTACCCAGAGACTGTCATCAATGCCGGTCAATCTAAAGCCAATACTGCGCTCCAAATACGATCACGCCTATCGTGCCTTCTTGAAGTAAAATCGAAGCTCAATCATGCCCTTGATAATTATAGTGCTAACTATCACTAACACAACTTAACCCGTTAAGCGTTAATCTAAGGCGTTATTTTAAGAGTTCAATGATAAAGGTCGCCATGATTAGCATCAAAGCCCCACCAATGCGTGATGAGATTTGCGCGAAAGGCATAAGCTCCATTCGTTTGCTGGCTGCAAGCACCGCCACATCTCCCGTTCCACCCATGTTTGCCATGCATAAGCCGGCGGTGATTGCTGCTTCAATAGGATGAAAACCGATTAATCGCCCCATCAACGCGGCCCCAACTACCGCACCGAGCACGGTTGCCAGAACCATTAAAAAATAGACTAGGGTTAATGAGGCGAGAATTTGATTAAGATCCGTATATGCCACGCCAATTCCTACCAATAACGCTGGTGTTAAGTTATCAACCACAAACTTGTACCAACCGTGAGCGGCTTTCTCTAACTCACGCGGAATCAGCCCCATAACTTTGACCAATGCGACAAATAGAATCATTAAAGCGTAAGGGTGCATGCTGATCACATCACTCAACATCGTACCAACGAAATACATGGTGATTGCCAGCAGTGCGCCTATCCCCAACACATTGATTGATATCGGTGATTCATTTTCCGACGCGGCTGGCTGTTCAGCGTTCCCTCGGATCAGTTGTCCATTCCCCGTTAATGAAGGGTAAACTTTGCCCAACTTATCCAGTAGCCCAGCGATAACAATCGCCATCGCGTTACCTATCGCTAATGCAGGGACCATTTTCGATAAGAGCATTTCGGCTGACATACCAGTATTACCCGACATAATCTCAACTAAAGGGACCGCACCAGCGCCCATGCCGCCCCCCATGATAGGCAAAGCAATCAACATAACCGATGCAAAGAATCCTTCACCCAATAGGCTGCCGACAAGGCCTGCAAATAAAAAAGCGCATGCCACACCGCCCAAAATAACTGGGATGTATTTCAGCGCCGCTTTTTTCAAGACTTGAGTGTCCATACCTAAGATAGAACCGGTCACTAAGCTGGCAATAAAGAAGGATAAAAATCCGCCACCTTTAACAAAGGTAGTCACGGTTTCCGTAGTTTCATGCGGCATAATGCCACTATGAAAAAGGTAGGAAGAGCCAAAGATAACGACAATCGCCCCACCACCAAAAAATTGATTGATAATCGGCGTTTTATCACCGATCAGATTAAGGATGTAACCAACCACGACCATGACGCCAATCGCGCCGATGATTCCCGTTGGTAAGTTATTGGACAGCGTTGAAAAGAGTATCACAGCAGCCGATAAGGCAAAGATGATATTGATCATCCGCTTATCTTTTTGGGAGTTCACATTATTGGCTAACATATTCTACCTTTTTATTAGATTGTTAAAATTATGCCGCCATTCTAACAACCCTTAACACATCGAATATTGAGCCTCCTATTAATGTAACTATCTTTAGCTTTTGTAACTTTTGTTCATCTCGTCATACTCAAACGACTTGGCGCTGCAGCCAACACCGCTGCATCCTCCAGTAAGAAGGGGATATATACGACCAACTAACAGTGGGGGTAACTAAAAAGCTTATAAACATGTTGTGAAGACATCGCCGAAAGAAAACCGCTGTAATTAAGACTGAACGAGATTTTCTGCCCTACCAATAGTTTTTCGCCAAGCGTTTCAACAATCAAGTGATCACTGGTCGAAGAGACAATGGTGATCCCTTGCGGCGGCGTTAACCCTGATACATCAACATCCTGACGACCTATAGCCAAAATCGCTTGGGTCACTGGCCCTCTATCTTCAATCGGTTGCTGTTCTCCAAAGGCATTATTACCACGCTTGCCCCAAGGCAAAGAGGGTTTTAAGTTAGACTCTATGACTTCAGCGGTTAAGATCATCGCATCGGTTTGTAAACCAGCCAGTGTTTCTTGATATAGGGATTCATAGCCAAAAAATATTGCCTCTCCTATACGCAGATGATTGATTCGTGTCTCGCCAGTGTGTGCCAACGCCCATTGTAATGACGCGGAGTTGCCACCGGAAATAATGTCTAGATGAATATCAAAGGTGCCTTCAATTTCATCCGCTAACGCTGATAATACCGCCATTTTTTGCTCATCTGGAGCAATCCCATAACGGCAGGCTAAGTTTGCCCCAATACCTTTAATAATAATATTGGGTAGCAACACGATACGACGTATAAAATCAACCAGATCTTTTGCCATCACCCCTTCGCGTAAGTCACCTAATTCAACCATAATTATCACGCCATGATCGCTATTGGTTCGCTGAGCTTCGTCAGAAAGCGCTTGAATCACTTCAATTTCGGTATTCAGGCTGATACTGCAATCACTAATGACCCCTGCTATTTGACTAAGCATCGGTGTACGGATCAACATCAAAGGTATCGAAATACCAGAGCAGCGCATACGTTGCATATTTTCGACTCGAGAATCAGCCAGCATTGTCGCTCCGGCATGAATAAATAGTTGTGCCAGTAAGGGGTGGCCTGAGCTGGCTTTGGTTACGGGGGTCACTGAAATGGCCTTTAAATGCAACTCAGCCATAAGATATTGAGTATTATGAATAATCTTTGTGCAGTTAATCTCTAATCGAGGGTAGTTCACCCTTCCGTCACCATTTTACTGGCTAGCTGCGGATAAACCGATTCGACCATATGTAAGAGTGCATCAATCGGTTGTGATAGTGGATCAGTGACAGGAATGCCCAACTCGGCAGAATAAGTCGCGATCGCCGTTTCAACTTCATCTGCGGACATTTGTTCATGATTTAAGGTTAAGCCAATGACAGACGTCTTCGCAAAGGTTTCAATCAGATTGATTTCAGATTGGGCAGAAGGCATTAACATTTCTGGAAAATCGGTACGGTAAAGGCGATGCGGAGCATGCTGTAAAATCACACTGGTCGGGCAACTGCCACGTAAAATAAACGAACTGGTTGAAAACGCTGGATGGCTTAATGCTCCCTGCCCTTCAATGATAATAAGATCGGGCTGCTCAATTTGATAAGCTTTGACTATCACCGCTTCTAGCTCTCCAGCACAAAATTGAGAGGGAACCGCATCTAAAGCAACGCAATAAGGGGCCCCCTGCATGATTCCGGTTTGTCCTGTAGCAATCATCACCACATTCAGTCCTCTCGCGCGCAGCGCATTAGATAAGATAGTCGCTGTGGTTCGCTTGCCCAGAGCGCAATCGGTACCCATGATTGCGATTCTAGGACAAAGTACGCTATGTATCTTACCGCTGAATGTTTGCAGTTCTGCTTTGTTCTTAGGTTTACGAATATCTAAAATATGCACATCATTGCGAAGGCTTGACTCGACAAATAGTGGGTTATCAGTGAGAAACTCATGCAGCCCGTTAACAATATTCATTTTTGATTCCATCGCTTCTAGAATCAATGTCTTTTCGTCATCAGACAGCAAGCCATTGGAAGGGGCAATACCAAAAATAAAATAATCAGGCGTTACTCCTGCCTGTTGCAGCGCCGCTTGAATTGTGGCCATTACGGGCACACCATTTTTTTCCTCGTTAAGTACCTCTCCTGAATCTAGCCCAGCAGATTGACTATCCACGACCGATAAAATCCGATAATTTTCAGAATGCCTAACCAATCCATTGGCAGTTTTACCATCCACCTTACCAAAATTGCCTTCGCAATAGATGATGGCAGTCGGAATATTGGGGATGATCGAAGCTAAGGCTGATGGACGGTTTTTGTTATTAGCATCAGTACGAGGATGGAAACGTTTATTGAGTATTGGGGTTGCAAGAGACATAGAAAAGCCTAATCAATTAAGGCTTAGATGGGCAACTCAGGAGTGCCGATCAGTCACATCGGAAAAGAAAAGAAGTCCCTACTAAGCGGTAAGGAGAGACCGCACAGTAGCACACTTATTCAAATATTATCGGCTCTTCTCATTTATCTAGCTTAATATACTCGCACTACTTGAAGTTGCAGGTAGGCGGCAAGTGAGTTCATCCCCATGAGCATAGACAGGCTCTATGATTGGGGTGAACGAACGTAGTCAACACCGCTGCAGCTTCAAGTAGGGAGGGGATAAACAATAATAAATATGACGATCGTAGTAGTGATACCTATTCAATGAAGCGAAGGTGAACTTCTGGAATGATACAAAAATAAAATTGAAAGACATTCGCATTCATGTCAACATGGTTATGTTATAACATATTAAACAGACCAGCCCGAAAGTTAATATAATGAAAAATAAAAAAAAGATTTTAGATGTCAAAAACTTAAGCTTACGTATTGATGGAAATCTACTTTTAAACAACGTTAACTTTCAGCTATATCAGGGGGAACGCGTCGCGTTATTAGGCGCTTCAGGGTCTGGTAAATCACTGACCGCTAGAGCAATCAGTGGTACTTTACCTCCTTACTGCGATATTGAGGGAGAAATCGATTTCGATGGCGATAGTATTGCACAACAGCCAATTTTGGCCCGCCGTTCCAAATCGCGCGTAGCAACGATCTTCCAAGATAGTTTTAGCGCACTCAATCCACTGATGAGTGTCGGTAAACAAATGCTGCTTAGTACTCACCTCCGTTCGCAGCATGAATTGCAAACCCTAATGAATAAAATGCAATTATCTAATGGTGATGATCTCCTGTCTCGTTTACCTTGTGAGCTCTCCGGCGGACAACGACAACGTTTATGTATTGCTTTTGCGCTGTTAAGTGGCTCAAGCCTACTCGTCGCCGATGAACCAACAACCGCACTCGATGTCATTAATCAAAAACAGGTCATCACTTTACTTCAGCAATGTTGCGGTGAGCGTTGTCATCACGATCAACAGCTGCATAGCCATCGCCTTTCTCTGCTATTTATTACTCATGACATTAATGTCGCGGCTCAACTGTGCCAAAGAGCAATTGTGATGGAAAATGGTCGTATTGTAGAAACTGGCAGCATGAACGGTCTTCTCACCTCCCCCGCTCATCCTTATACCCAGCAACTGGTTAAGGCGGCAAGCAACCACAACCTCAATGAGCTTATCATACCAACAAGAGTGGCGAGTGCATGCTAAAACATATTGATCCACATGCATATTTTCTTGTGCTCAATGCATTAAATTACAGTTATAGAACTGCGAAAAAAAAACACACCATCATTGATTCTCTTTCGCTATCCATCGGACAACAAGAACGTGTTGGCTTAGTTGGAGAGTCAGGCAGTGGCAAATCGACACTATTAAAGCTGATCCTAGGTTTAGCGGCACCGCAGACGGGACAAATACATTGTGCGGGAATGCCCATTATCCACTCACCTTGGCAAACACTAAAAAATTATCGACGTTTGGTACAATATATTCCACAAGACCCTCATACCGCCTTGCCTCCCACTCAAACCGTAGCAAAATTGCTCGCAGAACCGCTTAAACGATTGGCAGTAGGGAAACCTTGTCAAGCCGCCTTAGAGCGTGCCGTTAAACAAGTCGAGTTACCGGTTAGTACTCTTTATAAGAAGGCAGGTGAACTCTCGGGCGGTCAAGCTCAGCGGATTGCATTAGCTCGTGCATTGATTATACAACCTAAATTTCTATTAGCAGACGAGCCAACCAGTGGCCTTGACCTCCCATTGAGAGAGCAAATTAAGTCGTTACTGAAAAGGGTCTGTCATGAAAACCAGATGGGATTACTCGTCGTGACCCATGATATTTCTCTGGTATCGGATTTATGTGAGCGAATGCTAGTCATGCACCAAGGACAAATTATTGAAGATGGTGCAACCGGTGAGGTGATCGCATCACCAGTGCACCTTTATAGCCAAAAATTGATCGAAGCCGTACCTAGAATTGATTTCTACCCTCTCCACGACCAATCATCTTCCCACACCGTTTGATTATTTAAGGATTCACAACGCGATGCTACAGGTAAAAATTGGATTAATATTTGGCCTTGCTGCCCCTTTGTTTTTATTAACTGGCTGTTTTGACTCAGATAACAAAACGGTCCCCTTAGCTGAAAATGATAATAATCGAATTAGACTTGCGATGTTACTCCCGCCACGCTCCGGCTTAACGCCGTTAAGTGATGATGCATTTAAATTGTCCCGATGGAGCACAGCCGAAACACTGGTTATTTTAAACGATGAGGGCAATCTCACCCCGGCATTAGCAACTGAGTGGCATAGGCTTACCCCTACAGCTTGGCGATTTCAGTTACGCTCTGAAGTTCTATTTCATGATGGTACGCCTTTTAATGCCAAGGCTGTTGTCAATGCTCTCAATACCGCAGCAACAGCAAAACCTAAGCCTCGTATTTTGGATGGCGTTGATCTGACTATTGAGGCTGACGGTGAATACTCGGTAATCGTACATACTGCAACGCCAGACCCACTGCTACCGCAACGTTTAACTAGTCCACAGCTGTCGATTTTGTCACACAATGCTTATGGTGATAATGGCGTTATTAATCCTATTAATACAGGTACCGGTGCTTTTGTATTGGTTAATGTTCATGGCACGAGTAGTGCTCAATTAAATCGTTTTGAAGACTATTGGGGAGAGCCAGCAAAAGCGGCTGGTATTGACGTCAGTTTTGTACCTGATGGCCTCGCCCGAGCTTCAGCACTGCGCACTCGTTCTGTCGATATCGTTGAAGCAATCCCTGTATCTCAAGCACCTTTATTAGATCCAAACCTAGTTCATGAAGTGCCGATGCCTCGTACCAATACCTTGTATCTGAATACTCGCCAAGGAGTAATGGCAGACCCGGCAATACGAGCTGCCGTTCGTGATGCAATTGATCGAGAGCAAATCGTCAATACTGTCTATGAAAAACGTGCTGATATTGCCCAAGGTCTACTTGGCCCAGCTATCCCTTGGGCGGCGAAATTACGCCAGCCAATCAAGCATCCAACGCCAGCGGGTCATCCTAATGGAGCGATCATCACTTTAGCTACGTTTACCGACCGAACGGAACTACCGGAAGTGGCGGTCTATTTGGCACAACAGTTGACTCAAGCTGGGTTTAAGGTCAGACAAGTGGTTCGTGAGTATTCTCAAATCGAAGCGGATGCTTTAGCAGGAAAATTTGATGCCTTTATTCTCTCTCGTGCAACCGTACTCGATTCTGGCGATCCCGTGGCTTATATGTACAGTGATTTCAGCTGTAAAGGTTCGTTCAATATTGCGCAGCTTTGCCAGTTAGATATTGATAATGCTTTGGAAAAAGCATCGGAATTACCTGCAGGTTTAGAAAGACAACAAGCTATCATGGACGCTGAAGCACTTATTTTAGCTAGTGATGCGGCTATTCCTATGCTACATGAACGGGTTATTCAAGGAGAATCCGCTTACGTTCGTCATGCCGATCGTGATCCCCGAGAGCGAACCTTAATCAGTAATCAGACTTATCTGAGCACAATCATTGAAACATCCCAATAAAGGCATCGCTATCCATGACGACAACACAACGATTCACGCGAAAAACGTTGATACCATGGCGATTATCAAGCATCAGTACTCCCACTTTAATTACGCTTTGTTCACGTATTTTTACCATGGCGGGAGTTGTTGTTCTGATTGCTTTGCTGCCTTGGCTATCCGGACAAGATCCCGCCTTAGCGTTATTAAGAGCACGTTCAGCAGAACAAAACCCAAGTGAGGAAACACTTAATGCTATCCGCCAATCTCTAGAGTTAGATCAAGGACCATTTTCACTAATGTTCCACTGGCTAACTAATCTGTTACAAGGTGACCCAGGGACATCTTGGGTCACTGGCAAGCCGATTCTTAACGACATGTTAAGTGCTGCAGGCGTATCGTTGCAGCTGATGGTTCTGGCTCTTGGGGTAGCATTTGTGATCGCGTCACTTTTAGTTACCCCAACACTTCGTCGAGGATTAAAAGGACAAGCCTATCGAAGCAACGGCATTCTTGCTGTTGGGTTAACTGCACTACCAGAGTTTCTCCTCGCTTCGTTACTACTCTTGGTGGGTGCGGTATGGTTACGCTGGCTACCACCCTTCGGTTGGTATGGTTTTAGTTATACTATTTTGCCTGCTTTAGCATTAGGTATTCCCGCTGGTGGCTATCTAGGTCGTTTATTTTCTGATGCAATTGCACAAGTTTTTACTGAAGCTTGGGTAGCAACTTGGAGCGTTGCAGGTATTCGCCGTATTCATATCATTTTAGCCGTTCTCAAACGAGCCTTGACTACCGTTCTACCAATGATTGGCTTAGTAATCGTATCACTAACGGGTGGAGCGATTGCGGTGGAAAAAGTGTTTGCTATACCCGGCTTAGGGAGAGTCACGCTAGGAGCAGCCATTGCGAAAGATCTACCGACGTTACAACTGGGTATTTTGTTGATTCTTTTGCTCGCGTTTATGGTTGGGGTTGCGGTGAACATCACCAAAGCTTTACTGCTAGGCAGAGCACTGACACAAGGCGCGATGCCGTTACCTAAAGAATCAAATATCACTATAGGTAAGAGTACACGGCGAACCCCCATGCTATGCATCATACTATTGGCCAGTGTGATGTTATTTGGCTTGGGTCGTGATCCTTATGCCATTGAGTTTATGCGACTCGAACCCCCTTCATTACTACTGCCTTTTGGTGCAGATGCCATGGGACGCGATCTATTAGCTAGGGTCGCTCATGGAAGTCTTTATACTTGCTTATTGGCCGTTGGCGTTGCCATCAGTTGCCTTTTTATTGGTTTATTGATTGGTCAATTTCCACGATTAATGACCGGCCCGATTGAAGTCGCCAACGCGTTGCCTCCTGTAGTAAGCGGCTTATTAGTCGCAGCAGTCTATGGACCCGGATTGTACGGCGCAGCTCTATCCGTCATTCTGATCAGTTGGGCACCTCTTGCTGCTCATGCTGCTACGCTAACAACCGAAGTCCGAGCTAGACCTTATATCCAAATGTTACCACTTATTGGCGTTGGAATGATTCGTCGTAATCTATTTTATATCTTGCCAGCCGTCATCAAACCATTATTACGTCATTCCATGTTACGAGTGCCTGGTATTGCCCTCGCTCTTGCTTCTCTTGGTTTTCTGGGGTTAGGTGCTATGCCACCAAGCCCTGAATGGGGGAGGATTCTTGCCGAAGGGATGCCCTATATTGAACGTAGTTATTGGGTCGTTCTTGCTCCATCACTGGCATTAATAACATTATCCGTGTTTGCGGTCAGTTCAGTGAATGTTATTGGAGCTAGAAAACTCCTTAAATAAAATATGGAGCTCAAAAACGATCAATGGCTTTTGGGGCCTCAAAGTTCATTGGGTTAAATTTTGATGCCCAACGAACTTTGAGCGGTTAAACAAGTTGTTAACTTTACTTACGGTTTTAAAACGATGGGCGTGACGTTTGCCGATGCAGCCATACACCAGAGAAAACACCTAATAAGGCTAATGTTATCCAAATCCAATTGGTTGAAAAATTCAAACCTAACAACCACCCCGCGAGACTATTGCCAATAAACGCAAAAATACCGCCAATGCAAGCTTGTAAACCGTAATAACTAGCCAATTTCGTTGAGGAGGCAAAATTAGGTACATAAGCGCTCAGTAAAGGAAAAACCATCATTGAGCCAAAGCTGAGTAATGCAGCACATAAAACAAACGGCAATGCAGGCCAAAGCGGAAAAGATAGAGTAAGAATTAAGAATGCTCCTCCCATCAGTGACATTCCCCATCCCATCCCTTTTGCTGTGCCTAATGAGCGATCTATCCAACGGCTTATTATCATTTGTA
Organism: Vibrio sp. V31_P5A7T61; assembly: GCF_009904895.1. NCBI lineage: Bacteria > Pseudomonadati > Pseudomonadota > Gammaproteobacteria > Vibrionales > Vibrionaceae > Vibrio > Vibrio sp. V31_P5A7T61. The sequence continues at coordinate 179,213 of NZ_WXWI01000025.1, read as the reverse complement.
GTGTCACCCCCATCAGTGACGAAACCATAAATACCCAAGTAATAATGCTAGGGTCATTAGTTTCTACGCGCGCATGATAAGGTATCGCCATGTACAGTTGATGAAATAACACCTGATAAATAGAAGCGGCCATCACAAAGGCCATAAAAGGTTTATTGCGTAACATCTCTAGCCAATCTCGCCAAAATGGCTGTTGAGCTGAGCGGTTTATTTTGTGCCTTTGAGTCGGTAGAAAAAACCATTGCAACAATAGTAATAGGATAAAAATACCAGCAGATAGCACGCCAACCAACGTGAAACTAACACTTAATAGCATCAAACCAAGCAAAGGCCCTAATAACATACCGGCTTCACTAGCAAGGTTTTGTAATGCAAAGACTCGATTGCGTTGTTGATTTTCAGGATATTCAGCAGCAAGAAATGCTTGGCTACTTGGTGTAAATAATGCCCCAGCAAATCCAGTTGCAAAAGCTCCGACGATAATCCACGGTAATTCAACACTCAAGGCAAGCATCAAAAAGCCGACAATACGAACCATACAACCAAATAAAATCATCGGTTTATAACCAAACCAATCACCGAGAGTGCCTCCAACTAAAAATAGCCCCTGTTGACTAAGAACTCGTAAACCGATAACCAGCCCAATATAGGCGCTACTTAAGCCTAAACCTTGTAAATGGTCAGCTAAATAAGGCATCAACATATAGAAACCTAAGTTAAAACTTAGGCTATTCGCGACCAAAACTTTTCCTGCCGGGGAAAGAAGCTGCCAATCATTAAGAAGAGCAACCGGTGGGCGTTTTATCATTGGATTAAACTCGTTTGTTGATTGAGAAGAAGAAACTGAGTGAGAAAATTGTAATATTATAACAATAATCAATCATTAAACGCTATTGAATACTAATGATAGGCATTAACAGATATTGCTAGATCACTGACGGTATTGAAAACGGTAAAAAGTAAGAGAAAAAAAAAGGAAATTTAGGGGTAGAAACAACAAAGCCCGCTAAAAAGCGGGCTTTGTCTAAAATTTGGTGGGTCTAGGCAGACTCGAACTGCCGACCCCTACCATGTCAAGGTAGTACTCTAACCAACTGAGCTATAGACCCAAATTTTTTCTTGTTCACATTGGTGCGTCCGAGTGGACTCGAACCACCGACCCCCGCCATGTCAAGGCGATACTCTAACCAGCTGAGCTACGGACGCATCACTTGAGAACGGGGTGGATATTAGCGATTGATTTTACTCAGTGCAAGTGGATTTTTACTATTTTTGACTCAACTGCCTCTTACGCGATCAACTTGCTGGCTTTTTGCTCTAAAATAACCGTTATCATCCAATCTTTCTGTCTAAGTCCACAGTCATCCCCACTTTTATAGTAGGTCGTGAGTAAGTCATAAAAAAGAGAAAAGGCGGGTCACATCAAAAATTAAAAAGGCCGTTAATTAGAACTAGCTCCTCTTTTTGTGATTTGGATTCAAAAATAACGTTGATTGGTGAAGGCGAATGGGTACTATAACGGCTATTCGAACGAATATGCAATTGAGTCGGTAGAACATGGATGCAAAACTGTTTAATCATTCACAAACGCTAAGAGCGTCCGTACTTCGCGGGCTGAGCTTATTTTTGTGTTTTATTGCTCTCTCTATGGCCATCTTCAACGTTGTCTACCATCAAGCACTCGGCCTAGCGAGTATTGAAGTTCTGTTTTCAGGCTACTCTTTCTATGTTCATCAATACGCTAAACAGAATGACTACTCTGAGCGCCATGCTCAGTCTTACGTTTGTGTCCTATTAACGATCATAGTGTTAGCAACTTATCTACAACCGATTAGTAATGGGACCTTTATATGGGGCTTATTGGCTCCGGTGGTACTTTACGTCTTTCTGGGTCAGAAACTAGGCGGAGTAGTAACCGGTATGATCGTCGTGATCATCAGTTGCCTTTTGTTTATTCAGCTCCCCTACTCATCGTATCCTAATGCCATACCTATACTGATTAATTTTAGTTTTTGCTATAGCGGCCTTTGGTTTATTGCTCATCTTTATGAATCTAATCGCCATAAAATTGAATTTACGCTGACTCATTTAGCCACTCGAGACCCATTAACTGGAGCTCATAATCGACTTTCGCTGCATTCTGCATTTGACTATTTTGAGCAAAACAAGAGCCCAAATACCTCGCTTTGCTTATTGATTATTGATTTAGATTACTTCAAACAAATCAACGATCAGTTTGGCCATGATACTGGCGATAAAGTGCTAGTAGAAACATGTCGATTATTTGCTCAACATGTTGGGGAGAAAAACTTATTTCGAATTGGTGGGGAAGAGTTTTGTATTACTCTCTTTGATCATTCACTGTTACAGGCAGAGAAAATCGGCGAAAGGCTACGCAATCTTGTTGCTAATTACTCATTTTCTAAACAACAAGCTATCCAGTTAACACTCAGTGTCGGTATTTGTGAGTATCGCAGCGGGGATAACTTGAATGAGTTAATTAAATTAGCGGATATGGAACTGTATAAAGCGAAAAAAAATGGCCGAAATCAAGTCTGTATTTGTCAATCATCAGCCAGCAAAGATTATACTGAACTTTCACAAGCTGATTCAATTTAGCCGTTTTATTTCGGACACCGGTACCTCAGCTTCATCAGTTTCAAAAACAACGTTATAATTCTCAGTATAGGTACAATGAGGTAAACGACTACAAGTGAAAAATCGTCGGCCTTTAAACTCACCTTGGCTGGCCGTCTTGATGACCATTGGGCTACCACAACGCTTACAAAAACGAACTTCTTTATCCGGCTCAATAAGATCAATGTGTGCGGCAAGCAATCGGCGTAGTTTACCCACTTGATAACTGTATTTAATATTGGCGCCAATTAATGGAATATTAGCTGACTGACATACTTGCAGTAACAACTTTTGTCGCTCTATTTTTCCTTTGTTTAACGGTTTTCCATCATCGAGTTCCATGATGACTCGTGGTTCTAACGTTCTTGCATCGCAAACCACAAAACTAAAATAATGCTTAGCAATCCGGCTATGAGCAATAAACCATTGTTTTTTGTTCTTCAATGGTTTGGGCATAACAGCATGGGTCATGCTTACTTTTGCCAGCACAATACCGTGCTCACCGACGGCAGCTCTTAATGCATTAAAAAAGGTACTTTCTGCGGCATTCAGTAACGGGCCACTTTTTTTGTAAGTGTAATCTTTACTATCATCATTACGAATTAAATATTTTTGAATGAATAGAAAAAAACCAACCAAAAGAGCAACTATAATAAAGACGTTCGCCATAGTACCTATTCTTTATCTATACAACGCTAACGAGAAGCTTATCGCTATATTGATTATTATTAAAAAATAAAACTATCCATCAAACCGACCATCTTACCAATTTCAGGTTTAGTGATAGTGTCGTTAGCACCTAGAGCAAGCGCTTTAGCTCGGTTATCATCGCTCATTAATGATGAGAACATGATGATTGGTGTTTGGTTATATGCTTCATTCTCACGTAACCGTTTGACTAAATGCATCCCATCCATACGCGGCATTTCTACATCAGTCACGATGGCATTTACCAACTCACTAACGGAGGTATTCTCTTCTTTGGCCACACGCTGAATATCCATTAGCTTTTCGTACGCTTCTCCCCCATCTTTACAAGCAATCACGTTATAACCAGCTGAACTCAGCGTTTCTTGAATCATACTACGAATAAATGCCGAATCATCGACTACCATGATCGTTTTAGCATTGCGTTTGCTGACCATTTTCTGATTTAAATCAATCGAACGATCCATTTTAACATCGTATTTACCCATACTTAATTCTGGGTTGATGTCAGCAATGATTTTCTCAAAATCTAAAATCATGATCAGCTTTTTGTCTTTACGGACGACGGCAACGACACAGTCTTGCTCACCAGCTTCTAAAAATTGACTCGGTGACTCAACATCATTCCACGAAATACGGTGAATTCGACTAATACTGTCAATTAAAAATCCGTTTGTCATACGGTTAAAATCGGTCACTATAACGTATTTGTTCTTAATATCTGGGCGAGTGGGAACACCAAGCCAACCAGCAAGATCGACTAAGGGTGTTAATATTTCCCGAGAAGAAAAGACCCCTATCATGTGAGGCTGTGCATTGGGATAATCGGTGGTTTCAGGTACACGAATGACTTCTCGTACTTTGGCAACGTTAATCCCGTAGTAACAGGTTTTCGTCTCACCACTAGGCAATAGTTTTTCTAGATGGAATTCAATAATTTCCAGCTCATTAGTACCACTTTCTAATAAAATTGTATTATTTGGATTGCTCATAATCATTCACATCTTTTCGGCAAAGCGTTAAGTTCGTTCCTTTTTGTAGTATATACGCAAGTCGTCCAAAGAAAATGATAATGGGGTAGATTGTTTATTTAATTTGTTATCTATACCCAATTACCAAGAAAAAAGTCTCTCGTTAATCCGCCATGGCTCCCTTAAACCGTGCTATTGCCAGCAAGTCTATGAATATAGATGAGTAGTTGTAAAAGAAGCACCACAGAACCAATGATTAACCCACTAAAATGGGAAAAATCACACCTCAATAGAAACTCTTTTGCATATCAATATGTGACATCGATCACTTATAATGTCGCTTATTTTTTACTCAACAGGTACGTTCTTCTATATACTGATAAGTGCAGTGAGGTGTTAAATCATCAATCATTCCCTACTCATCATAATCATTTAAATAGATTAGGAACGATTGACTTATCTCATTTTACATCGTCAGGAGGAAAGTCATTATGGAAAAAGATGCTTTAGGTATATGCCTTTCACGAGACATGCTAAGCGAGCATCTTCTGTCAACGTTTACTCATGTTCGGGCTTACGAACTGGCGGTAGAAAACGATGAACAAGTCCGCGTATTATTCGCTTTTCCACAAATGTCGGGCAAGGATGTGCTCACTACGATGCAAGGCACGAAAAAATTGATTTGGCGAGCGGATTTCTTCTGTCCCCATTTCCCTCATCGATAAATCAAAGCTGATTCGTTACCACGAATCAGCTTTGAACTCTTGTTACAACAAAACACTACTCTCTCGAAAAAAAACTCGCTACTATAGAGTAATCACTCTAAATCGAACTCTGAACGGTAACATGAAGCTAAAAACCATTACTTTGACGTTGTGCTCGTTGCTGGGTAGTGCTTCTGTCCATGCCATGCCGATTTCGTTTCAGCAAGCTTGGGATATTTTGCAGCAAAGCAACCACTCATTAGCCGCCGAACGAGCCAGTGTGGAGCACTATCAGCACCTCCAAGATTCTACGGCAAATCTTAATCTTCCTTCGGTTTCATTAGGAGCCAGCTATACTCGGCTTGATAAAGATGTCACTTTATCCGTACAACAAATTGTAGGCAGTAGCGGTGCTCACTTACCGACCTTGCCGCCGCAATTAAATCAATTGGGGCCTCTTATAAATCAATTGGGGTCTCTTAGCTCAACGATCACTGAACGTGATATTTTTAGTTCTTCGATTCGAGCGGTATGGCCTATTTTTACCGGTGGACGTATTACCGCCGCTCAAACGGCCGCTCAAGGCAGAAAAGAAGAAGCACAAAGTCAATTAGCGATGGTAACCCAAGCACGCTACGAAGATTTAGCCAAGTACTACTTTAGTGTGGTTTTAGCACGCGAAGTGTTACAAACTCGGCTTGCCGTTGAGCAAGGATTGACTCAGCATCGAGATAAGGCCCTTAAACTTGAGCAACAAGGTCAAATCGCTTTAGTTGAGCGTCTACAAGCCGAAGCTTCCCTTGATAAGGCAACGATTGATCGTAAAAAATCAGAAAAAGATTTAGATATTGCACAAAGTGCTTTAACTCAAATACTTAATCAACATCAGCCTGTTGAACCAAGTGGGCAGCTGTTTATTAACCAAAGCCTTCCTCCTTTGAGTGCTTTTATACAGCAAACCTTAGCAACCTATCCTGGCCTTGATCTGCTCAGCGCAAAAGAGAAACAAGCCAATAGCCTTATCAAGGCTGAGAAAGGGAAATACTACCCAGAGGTGTATCTATTTGGTAACTATAGCTTACATGAGGATGACTCATTAGCGGGCCAAATGAAACCCGATTGGCTCGTTGGAGTTGGCGTCAGTGTGCCTTTAATTGAAAATACTGGGCGTAGCCACCAAGTGAAAGCCGCCAATAGCTTAGTCTCACAAGTCCGTTCTTTGCGCGCCCAAGCAGAACAAGATTTAACGGTATTGGTTGAAAAAACCTATAAAGAAGCCGAACAAGCTCTAGAAGAAGCACAAGGGCTTAATTCAAGCTTACGCTTGGCACAAGAAAACTTATCATTACGTCAAAAAGCCTTTAATCAAGGTCTGGCCACTTCGCTTGACGTTGTCGATGCCGAACTTTATTTAGCCAGCATTAAAACTCAACAAGCCGTGGCTGGTTTTAACTATCTCATTTCTCTGAGTAAGCTTTTAGCCTTATCGAGTGAGATGCAAACTTTCTCTCATTATAAGCAGATGGCAGTTCCTTTAACGATGCTGCCCAATCACCTTGTCGATTCACAAAGGGAACCTTCATGAAAGCGGTTAAATCTTCTGTTATTGTAATTTCTGTCGTCGCCGCCGTCGCTTGGATAGGTTATAGCTTTTATCAAGCTTATCAGCCTCAACCCATTCGTCTCCAAGGACAAATTGAGTCTCAACAATACAGTATCTCATCCAAAGTGCCGGGACGTATTGATCAAGTCTTTGTTCGCAAAGGGGATCTCGTCAGCAAAGGTCAGCTAATTTTCACCATTCATAGTCCGGAAATCGAAGCTAAGTTAGAACAAGCGATGGCGGGGCAAAGAGCGGCTGGCGCATTAGCTCAAGAAGCGGAAACGGGTTCACGTAGCCAACAAATACAAGCAGCAAGAGACCAATGGCTAACCGCAAAAGCGGCGGCTGATCTGGCTGAAAAAACCTATTTACGAGTGAATAATCTCTTCGAGCAAGGCGTTGTTGCTGAGCAAAGACGAGATGAAGCCAATACTCAATGGCGTGCAGCCAGATACAGTGAAAATGCCGCTCTACAAATGTATGAAATGGCTAAAGAAGGGGCTCGTAAAGAGACCATACTCGCCGCTTCTGAAAATGAACGCATGGCCGCAGGTGCGGTGGCTGAAGTAGAAGCTTATGCCGCTGATACTCGCATTGAAAGCTGGTTTGATGGTGAAGTGTCTCAGGTGTTAATGCAAGCCGGTGAACTCGCACCACAAGGCTTTCCGGTTGTTACGGTTGTTGATCGCGCCGACTCTTGGGCTGTATTTAATGTCCGAGAAGATCTACTGCGCCACTTTGAACAAGGATCAACCTTCAAAGCATTCTTACCTGCGTTGGATAAGTATGTTGAATTTACCGTGACCCACATCGCAGTAATGGGAGACTTTGCTACTTGGCGATCAACCGATACTTCACAAGGTTTTGATTTAAGGACCTTTGAAGTTGAAGCTCGTCCCACACAACCCGTTGATGGGTTAAGAATGGGCATGAGTGTTGCTGTTGAGTTATAAGACCATGTCAAACCGTCTCCCTTCACAGTGGCAGTTGTTACGTCACGATCACTGGCTACTCTCATGTCTGACTTGGGTGCCCATTACTCTGGCGGCGCTATTATGGTGGATATTTTCCCAAGGTATCCTCCATAATTTACCGATAGGTGTGGTCGACCTATCACACAGCCAATTATCGCGGCAAATGGTTCGTCAACTGGATGCTACATCAACCTTATCGGTAACACGCCACTATCAAAGTGCCTCGGAAGCGAAACAAGCATTAATCTCAAGTGATATTTATGCTTACGTCGTTATTCCTACTCAGTTTGATAAAAGTATTTATCGTGGGGAGCAGCCTCAAGTCAGTACTTTTTACAATAGCCAATATATTTTGATTGGACGATTAATCAATTCAGCGGTTCTTCAAGCCCAAGGAACATTTAACGCTCAACTGGATGGAGCTAGAACCTTAGCAAAAGGCGATCAAACCCTGTTGAGCGCTTTGGGACAAGCGGTGCCTGTTCGAACTCAAGTGACTCCACTGTTTAATAAAAATAATCACTATGCTCAATTTTTAGTCTCTGCGGCGGTTCCTGCACTGTGGCAAATTTTTATCGTGGTCGCGACAATTTTAATTTTAACGGCAAATTATCGTGAATATGGTCTACAACGTTGGTTAGCGGCTCACCCTTTCCGAAACCTGAGTAAAACACTGGCTCCCTATTTTGTCATTTTCCTACTTCAGGGAATTGGATTTTTAATTTGGTTCTATCAAGCCATGCAATGGCCGATGCACGGTAGATTCTCAATCATCATTGTTGCTCAGATGGTGACTATTTTAGCTTGTATGATTATGGGCTGTTTTTTTTACTTTTTAACCCTTGACCCTGCTCGAGCTATGAGTTTTGCGGGTGCATTTACCGCACCGAGCTTTGCGTTTATGGGCGTCACTTTCCCTGCCTCAGATATGAGTAGCGTCGCGCTCGCTTGGCGAAGTTTGTTACCCATCAGTCATTATATTGAAGTGCAGATCAGCCAAGTCAATTATGGACTGAACGCTCAGCAGTCACTTCAGCATTTATGGCCAATGCTCGGTTACCTACTCCCTTTAGTGATCACGCTCGTGCTTATTAATAAACATCAAAGCAAAGAAACCGCGCTAAGGAGTAATCATGACTCTGTTTAATCTGTTCAAAGCCGAGTTAAAAGCGCTGATAACTAATCCTGTCGTGATGTTAACCATGATCGGTGGTGTGGTTTTTTATTCTTTTCTCTATCCATTACCGTATAGCCAACAAACCCCTCGTGAATTACCCATTACTGTAGTGAATTTAGATAAAAGCCAGACTAGCTATCAACTTGAGCGAATGGTTGATGCTACCCCACAGATAAAAATCATCCAGCGAAATCACTCGATCGTGGATGCCAAAGCAGCCTTTTTAGCTGGCGAAGTGAGTGGTATTTTGGTGATCCCTGAACATTTCTATAAAGATTTACTGCTCGGTAAAAGCCCAACGCTAGCCTATGCCGGAGACGCGGCGTACTTTCTGGTCTATGGCACGGTGGTAGAGGGATTGGTTCAAGCTGGTGGCACCTTATCAGCGAAAGCGAAAGTCGCGCGCTTGGTCGTCGATGGAGAGCCTTTGGGGCTCGCGATGGAACACTGGTCTGCACTACAATCGAATATGAAGCCGACTTTTAACCCTAAAATGGGTTATATCGATTACGTTGTGCCCGGTGTATTTGTGTTGATTTTGCATCAAACATTGATTATGGCGGTGGGATTAATGGTCGGTACTCAAAAACAGGGTAAAGGCTACTGGCAGCGCGTCTCTCCACTTCGACTGATTGCAATAAGAACACTGCTGTTTGTCGCCTGTTATTACCTCCTCAGTATGTATTACTTTGGAGCCAGTTTTAGTCGTTTAGGTATCAGTACTCTCGCCAATATGGGGCAATTGCTGACACTTTTATTACCCTTTTTATTGAGTGCTTGTTTTCTCGGTATCTGGCTTGGTGCGCTCGCCCCAAGGCGAGAGCTCGTCACCGTTGTCGTCTTAATCAGCTCGATGCCTTTAGTTTTCTCTTCTGGCTTTATTTGGCCACTAGAAGCGATTCCGCCCCCTATCACTTGGCTGGCCAGCCTATTTCCAAGCACCCCAGGAATACAAGGTTTTCTTGCTCTTAATCAAATGGGCGCGGAATGGTGGCAAATTGCACCACAATGGACACTGCTTTGGTTACAAACCTTAGGTTGGGGTTGGCTAGCGTGGTGGCAATACCGTCGAACCGGCAAAGGAAAACTCGCTCATCATGACTAACTAATCTCTACTCAGGATAATGAAAGTTCTACAAACTTTCTTATCCTGAGTTGGCATGAAATCATAAGAAGCAAAGAATGACTTCGGTGGCTTGAGCAGCCGACTAGCCCTTGTATTATCGCCATCGCTCCCCTGCTATACCCTTCCTACTTGAAGCTGCAGGAGTGTTGGCTACGTTTTGTTCCCCCCAATCATAGATTCTATCTATGATTGGGGGGACTCACTCACTTGCCGCCGACCTGCAACTCCAAGTTGTTTGGGTATACATGCATCTGTTATCGCTATTAATACGAGATCCTTCCTCTATCTTATTCCTTATCGAAGTTAAATAAATAACCATGATAGATATCACTTAGCTATCGACTTTTAAAGTTGCATAGGTTATAAGTCTAGAAGTATAGACGTCCATTAGCTTAGGGAGCAAGCCGTGCCAATTAAGATCCCCGATCAACTACCTGCAACCGATGTGCTACGCCAAGAAAACATCTTTGTTATGTCTGAATCTCGTGCATCGACACAAGGCATTCGACCTCTTAAGGTATTAATTTTAAACTTAATGCCCAAAAAAATTGAAACCGAGACACAGTTCTTACGACTGCTGTCTAATTCCCCTTTGCAAGTTGATATTGAGTTATTACGCATCGATGATCGTCCGAGTAGAAATACACCGGAAGCCCATCTTAATGCTTTCTATCGTCAATTTGATAAAGTCAGTCAACGCAATTTCGATGGCCTTATCATTACTGGCGCGCCGCTTGGATTGGTTCAATTTGAAAATGTCGCTTACTGGGATCATCTACAGCGCGTCATGAATTGGGCCAAACATCATGTCACTTCAACGTTATACATTTGTTGGGCTGCGCAAGCTGGGTTAAAGCTGTTGTATAACCTCCCCAAACGCACTCGAGAAGAAAAACTCTCTGGGGTTTATCAGCATGAGATTCATCAGCCTTTTCATCCTTTACTAAGAGGATTCGATGATACCTTCCTCGCTCCACACTCTCGTTATGCTGATTTCGCCGCTGATTATCTAGAGCAACATACCGATCTCGATCTGCTTGCAACATCAAGCATTGCAGGCGTTTATTTAGCGGCAACGAAAGATAAACGAAATGTATTTGTGACTGGCCACCCTGAGTATGATGCTGATACCCTACATCAAGAATATGTGCGAGATCTTGCCGAGGGTTTGCAACCGCCAATTCCACTCAATTATTATCCTGACAATAATCCAGATCAGCCACCACGGGCGAGCTGGCGAAGCCATGGACACTTATTATTTGCCAATTGGCTTAATTACTGTGTTTATCAACAAACGCCCTATGATCTTGAGCACTTTAGTGAAGATAAATTCACTAAAGACGATTAACACTACTTCCCCTCTTACCTTAGGCTAACTGAGTTTGCTAACTGACTCGCATCCTTGTCGGTTAGCCATTTTTCAAACCCCCAATCATTCTATTATAGACTCCACAACAACTTGAATTTACGGCTGTATTTGGGCTTCGCCAAGATCCTTTAATCACTCTGATGAGTTCTATCGATAATGTGATGGCAGAGAATCAGTGCGATGACACTACTGAACATTCGAGTAAAACAAATATCACAACGTCGCTGAATGGAGAAATGGCATGAAATTGGGAGCCGTATTAGGATTAGGGATCAGTGCCTTGTGGCTAAGTGGCTGCGTTACTATGACGGAACAGGGACAAGCAGAATTACGAAGTACTCCAATTGAAATGGCAGAATCAAGAATTGCGTTAGGGTTAGGTTATCTCGAACAAGGTAACCGAGTAAAAGCTCGGCAAAGCCTACAAAAAGCACTCCAACATGCACCGCACTATTACCGCGCTCAGCTCTCCATGGCGCACTACTTTGAAATAGTGGGAGAGAATGAAACGGCGCAGCAGCTTTATCAAACCGCATTAAGGGAGCACCCCAGAAATGGTAATGTGCTTAATAACTACGGTGCCTTTTTGTGTAAACAAGGGGAATATAGCCGAGCCGATCAATATTTTATGCGTGCCGTTGAGCAGCCTTACTATTATCTGATCCCCGCCAGCTATGAGAATGCAGGATTTTGCGCTTTAAAATCGGGCGATAAACAAAAAGCGCACTATTATTTCGAACGTTCGTTAGATCATGACCCTAATCGTGCTCGCTCAATCCTACAACTGGCTAAGTTGGAGATTGATAATGACCAATTTATTCCAGCACGGCTGCGTTTAATGAAGTTCCATCAACAATATGGATATCAAAAGACATCCTTAGAGCTATTGATTGAACTAGAAAAACGCAGCGGCAATCCTGCTTTAGAAAACAAATATCAGGCATTATTAGCAGAGCTGGTCTAACTATTTTTTGATGTTGGTAGGGCGGCCATCTTTGCCGCCTTTACGCTCGCGATAATTGACACGGCGCTGCTTTTTAACGGCTTTGGCACGTTCAATTTTCTTATATTCACGATAAGCAATACGAATAAACTTAATCAGCCCAGCTAAGAGTAGTAACCCAAAGACGGTCATAAAGGGCACGCAAAGCCACTCAGGTTGACATGGCAGATAGAAGTCGATGTCCATTTGTGGCCTCCTTAGATTTAGGCGCTATTTATACCTCTTATTGATTTATCGGCAGATAAGCCATATTCTTGACTCTCATGTCATTATACACGTAATTTATCTAAAATTTTCGCTTTCAGAACGACTTAACCTTGTTGAGCTCTCAATTCTAGTACCATCATGTATAGCCGAGCATCAAACTCTAACTGATGATAATTAGGCTCCATATGACAACACAGTTGGTAAAAAGCTTTATTGTGGTCTTTTTCACGTAAATGGGCCAACTCATGCACAACGAGCATACGTAATAAAGGCTCTGGTGCTTGTTTGAATGCACTAGCAATACGAATCTCATTTTTGGCTTTTATCTTGTTACCGTGCACCCGAGAAACATAACTATGTAGACCGAGCGCATTATTAATAAGATGAATTTTGCCATCGTACACCACTTTACTCAGCGGTGACGTCTTCTTCATATACTGATTTTTAATCGCCATCGTGTAGTTAAACAGCGCTTTTTCACTCTGGATAGCATGCCGCTCTGGGTAACGCTGCTCAAACCAAGGGATCAACTTATCTTGAGTGATTAATTGTTGAATTTGTTCTATTAGCGAGGTGGGATAACCTTGAATATACTTCAATACAGGATGCATAAATTCACTCTGTCGCATCAATTTTTGACGTGGCAGTGTAACTTAAATGGCCCAAGAAGTAATGCCTATTGCCACTACAAGGCGGCTTGTGTATCGGCTCAGCCAGCGTTAGAATTCGCTCTTTTGGTCAAAGTGAGCCTAAGAATGAAACGTGTTGTCCTTTATGTCAAAGACAAGTGCCCTCACTGTAAAGATGCCCAGCGTTATTTGGATGCGAAAGGTATTCAGTACCGTTTGTGTAATGCCAAAATGGCGCGCGGTCGCAAAGAGTTAGATGCGCTAGGAGCAAGAAGTCTCCCTGTCCTCAAAATTGGCGATCAGCTCTTGATTGGCTGGAACATCAGTAATTTTGAACGACTCTATACCCAAAAAAGCTAAGCGCGGCGGATTAAACGTATTGCTTTACAAATTCGATAAACGTTCTATCGGCATTAGATAAATAGCCCTCTTTACGCCACGCTAACGCGAGATCAATGGAGAAGGGAGGTGTAAACGGTATTGCTCTCACTTCCGGTTCATTATCTGCGACCAGCTTCAATAAAGCAGTAATCGCGTGTTCTTGTTTAACAATGCTGAGGATCATCGGTAACAGGTTAGTCTCAAAAGCAATTTTTGCCTCATGTTGATGTGTTTTACACACCTTATCAATGAACTCACGGTGAAAATAACCCGTTTTAAACATCACCAGTTGATGCTCAAAAAATTGCTTAAAATCGATCTGCGTTTGAGCGGTCAGTGGATGATGCTGGCCTACAACGGCCACCATCGGGGAAGAGAGTAACGGGTCAGTTTCTAAATCAGCAGGCACATCTTGATTTAAAATCACGCCGACATCGAGCTCTCCTGCTAATAACATTTTGCGTATCGATTGGGTTCCCGCATCAATAACCGTCATTTTTAAATTCGGAAACTGGGTTTTAAACGCCATTACGATCGGTGGAAAAAAATAACTACCCATCATACTTGGTGCACCTAAGCGCACTTCCCCTTTTACCAGTCCTTTGAGTTCATCCATGGCTAATTGAGCATTGTCGATTTGCTGCAAAATTCGTCGAGCATGGTCGATTAATACCGAACCTTCATGCGTTAAACTTACTTTACGATCACCACGCTTAAATAGGTTTACACCCAGCTGCTGCTCAAATTTTTTAATAGCAATACTTAATGCTGGCTGAGCGATGTGCAGTTGCTGTGCGGCATGAGTGAAGTTCTCATGCTCTGCCACCGCAAGAAAATATCGTAATTGACGACTATCCATTAACTATTAATTAAAGTTATTGCTTCGATATTTATAATATATTTTATTAATCCGGATAACGCTGCTAGTTTGATCACATTAAGCTTCCCTAACGACTTCACCTGGTCAATAAAACGTATGATTGAACAACACAGCCCAGCCTATCGCCGAGTTACGTTTGCTCTTGCACTTGGATCTTTTTTGATCTTCTGTAACTTGTATCTTTTCCAACCCATGCTGCCTTATCTGGCTCAACACTTTGCGGTGTCAGAAACACAAATTAACTGGCTGTTTGCTGCCTCAACGTTAGCATTATCGGTAAGCTTAGTGCCTTGGGCGATCAGTTCTGAAGTTTTTGGCCGTCGCGGGGTGATGCTGCTCGGGCTGTTTGCCATGCCATGGTTTGGATTACTCACTCTATTGAGCGATCAATTATGGGTACTGATCATCAGTCGAGCTTTGATGGGGATTGCCCTAGCCGCTTTTGCGTCTGTTGCGGTGGCTTATATGGTCGAAGAATTATCGCCACAAGCGTTTAACAAAGCGATTGGTGGATATATCGCCGCCAATTCACTTGGGGGGATCAGTGGTCGTATTGCTGGCGGGTTGTTAACGGATGCTTTTGGCTGGCAAACGGCCGTCGTTGCTATGGCTATCTTTACTTTATTTGGTGCATTGATTGTTTATTTTTCTTTGCCCTTACAACGCCATTTTACGCCACAACGTGGGCGTTTTTTACAACATAATCAAGCACTCATATCTCATCTAAGACAACGTAACTTATGGTTAGCCATGCTCATCGGTGGCACCAACTTTGCTTTGTTCGTTAATCTCTATTCGGTAATGGGTTTTCGATTAGTCGCAGATCCGTATGCGCTACCCGTTGGCATTGCCTCATTAATCTTTCTTTGTTATCTCGCGGGCACCATCAGCTCTCGACTCACAAACCGCTGGACATCGCATTATCATCCTGTCGCCGGGATGATTCTTGGTGCCATGGTCAGTATGGCCGGAATGTGGCTGGCCGCCGTCGAATCATTATGGTTTATGGTGTTTGGTTTACTTTTGATAAGCTTCGGCGCTTTTTTCACTCATACCTTAGCTTATGCTTGGGTCAGTCAAAAAGCGGTTCAAGCCAAAGCAACCGCGACCGCACTGTACCTAGTACATTACTACGTAGGAGGTAGTCTGGGCGGATTTTACCTGCTCTATTGCTGGCAACAGGGAGGCTGGGTAATGGTTACTCTTGGTGGCACGGTGTGTTATTTGATTTTGTTCTTACTTTGCTGGCAGCTATACCCAAAGCAAGAAAAAGTGGCGATCAACACTAAGTAACCGATACAATCTGATATTACTCTATGTCTGAGTAGTATTACTCTGCTAAGACGCTTATTCATCACTATACCCAAACGACTTGGAACAATAGGTAGGCGATCAGTGAATCAATTCCCGTCAGCATCAATCAGCGATGCTGATGGGAATAGACGAAGCTCGCCAACACTACTGCGATTTCAAGTGGTAAAGGGGTATTAATCAATGTGCTCAACCATTATGTCAACACTTAGTCCCTCAACGATTACCGAACATGTCAATCAATGGCTCAATGACGTCGTGATTGGTTTAAACTTATGTCCATTTGCTGCAAAACCTCAACGCAATCACCAGATTAAAATTTTCGTTAGTCAAGCGAGCCGTGAAGAAGCGCTGCTACAAGATATTCTTGATCAATTACTCGAACTGGATACGAAAGAAGCACAAGAGCTAGAGACAACCTTAGTAGTGGTCCCTAATATGTTAGATGACTTTATGGACTACAACTTTTTTATCGATTGGGTTGAAGCCTTGATTCGTCAGCAAGACTGGGAAGGCATTTTCCAAGTCGCGACCTTTCATCCTCATTATTGTTTTGCTGGAACCTGCCCAGAAGATGATGAGAACTTAACCAACCGTTCACCCTATCCTATCTTTCATTTAATCCGTGAACAGAGCATGGAAAGAGTACTGAAACATTATCCGAACCCAGAAGCGATTCCTGAGATAAATATTCAACGTGTTAGTCAGCTCTCTCCCGCTGAACGCAAGGCGCTTTTCCCTTATTTATTTAATCAATAGGCGCGAGAAAAGCGACGAATGACTCTTCGCCAGTGACCGGATATTATCGAAATCTTAATGGGATTTATGCCTTGAAAATGCTACTCTAGTCGCATCATTCTTAGTGAGAGAATAAAATGAGCAAATTAACAGCAGATATTCAAGCGAACCTGGATCTTTTCATCAAAGAGTCCCAAGAAAACAAATTGGTATGGGGACTACGCAATGAAGAAGGCTGGCTTTCTTGTGAATCGACTGAGTTTGAAGATAGTGAAGTGATGCCTTTTTGGTCTTCAAAAGAAGATGCTCAACTGCATAACGTTGAAGAGTGGTCTGATTTTGAAGTGCTTGAGATCCCTCTGGATATCTTTGTCGAAGATTGGTTAATCACTTTAGCCGAAGACGGCGTGCTAATTGGGCCAAACTGGAATGCCACACTAGACGGTAAAGAGATGGAATCTTCTGAACTGGCTAAGCTATACCTATAATCCCAGTGATCATAGACAAGGCGCTGATCGCGTCTTGTCTCTTTTTATGCCTCAACGCTAAGCGCTAAACCAATACTATTCGCTCTCCTATCGACCGATATTGTCGTTCGTTTACGAGAAGCAACAATCACCACGGTATTAACCAAGTGGGTGATTAAACGGCTGCCATTAACGCCTATCTATACACTCTTTAAACTATTTCAACCACGGACTAAACCATGCATTTATCTAAGTTGACTGAAGATATCTACCAACACCTCTATCGTGATATTAGCGAATTTCGTCATACGTTTGATCTCCCTGTCGCTGATCCATCGAGCTTAGATAGCCAAGCCGATACCCTGCATACGTCTTTAATTATTGAAGAGCTGACTGAGCTGGCAGAAGCTGACTGTAAAACCGAACAAGCCGATGCGATTGTTGATAGCGTCTATGTCTTAATGGGACGCCTGGTACATTTGGGGCACACTCAGATTACCGACAACCTAACAATCAGTTATCTTGTTGATTTGCTGTTAAATGTTGCCGTTAATCGTGGGATAGATTTTCTTCCCTGCTGGGATGAAGTGCATGCCTCAAACATGAGCAAAGTCTGTCGTAACGAGCAAGAGTTTATCGATACTGAAGCGTTTTACGCCAAACAAAATATCCCGCTGACGGCAGTACAAAAAGGCGATTACATCATTGCTAAATGTGCTAAGGATGTCGTGATGGAAGGCAAAACCATTCGTCAAGGTAAGGTGCTAAAATCGGTCTATTATCGTCCCGCGAACTTAGCAGCGCTAACCCAATCGTAAACTGATTCGATCATTGTGTTGTCTAAGGCTATCCAATATAAAAATGGCCGTCTCTTTAACGAGACGGCCATTTTATTAGACTGAATTAATCACCATCGCCTTATGCTGAGGCCTCTGACTCAACTTGACCTTGGTGTAAATCTTTCGCCAACAGTAAATACATTGCTGGAACAACAAACAAGGTAAACAGCGTACCAATCGACATGCCACTGGCAATCACTAAGCCCATCGCATAACGAGAGCCAGCACCAGCACCCGTCGCAATTAATAATGGGATCATCGCCAATACGGTTGCCGCGGTCGTCATCAAAATAGGCCGTAGACGAATCGCGGTTGCTTCTTCAATCGCATCGCGCTTACTCTTACCATCCATTTGTAATTGGTTGGCAAATTCCACAATCAAGATACCGTGTTTAGCGATCAACCCGACCAGCGTCAACAAACCCACTTGGGTATAGATGTTGATGCTAGTGAAACCGAGGCTGGTAAAAATCAATGCGCCACACACACTCATCGGTACGGTAACCATGATAATGATCGCGTTCTTAAATGACTCAAACTGAGCGGCAAGGATCAAGAAAATCACAATCAATGCAAAGAAGAACGTCACAACCAGTTGCTGCCCCTCACTCTTATATTGACGAGATTGTCCGGAATAATCGACGCTAAACCCAGCAGGCATGACTTCTGCCGCAATATTATCCAGTACAGCTAACGCTTCACCGAGTGGAACACCCGGACGTGGCACACCAGAAATTTTCACCGCATTAAGCTGTTGGAATCCACGTAGAGCTTGTGGCTGAACGGATTCACTCAGCGTCACTAAGGCAGACAGTGGCACTAACTCCCCTTGTTGGTTGCGGGTATAATAGTTAGTCAACTGCTCTGGATTAAGACGTTCGCTGCGCTCAACCTGTGGAATCACGCGATAAGAGCGGTTATCCAGTGAGAAGCGTCCAGTATCAGCGCCAGACAGCAGACTGCCTAAGTCAGCGGCAATTTGCTGCATCGACACGCCCATCAGCGCCGCTTTTTCACGATCCACTTCGACGGTTTGTCGAGGACGATTAATTTTCAAATCGCTGTCAACAAAGATAAAGCGTCCGCTCGCCATTGCTCGGCCTAAGATCTCTTGTACCACCTCTTGCAGTGCTTCAAAAGGTTGAGTTGAGCCGATGATAAATTCAACCGGTGTACCACCACCAGGAGAGGGCAGTGACGGTGGCACTAAAGCAAAACTATTAAGCGCGGGTTGTTGAGCAAGAAAAGGCTGAATGTCTTTAGCCAGCACATCATGAGTGAGCCTATCACGGCGCTCCCAAGGCGCTAACACAATACCGGCAATCGCTTTATTGGTTCCACCTAACCCATTAATGATGAAGACATTTTCAATTTCCTCGACATCATCAACTAAATTATCCAGTTCTTGAGTATTTTGTGTTAACGCATCCAGTGTATGATAGCTATCGCTTTCCAAAATAGAGAAGACGAAACCTTGGTCTTCTGGTGGCTCTAACTCTGAAGGACTAGTGATAAATAAGAAGTAACAAGAAACCAGTACAATCGCACCAAAGGTTAACACGACACTCTTACTATCCAGTAAGCTGTGCAGCGTGCGTTGGTACGAATGATGTAATCGGTCAAACTGCTTATCTAACCACTGCTCAAGCGATTTCTCTTTTTTGTTATCGCTGCTGTGTGGCTTAAGAATATAAGCACACATTACTGGCGATAACGTTAACGCAACAATACCCGATAGAATAACCGATGCTGCAAGAGTAAACGCAAATTCAACGAATAATACGCCCGTCAAACCACCAACAAAACCGATCGGTAGAAAAACCGCAACCAAGGTCGTTGACATGGTAATGATTGGCCATGCAAGCTCACGCGCCCCTTGGATCGCCGCATCAATACGACTTTTACCTTCTTCAATATGACGGTGAATGTTTTCGAGCATGATGATCGCATCATCGACCACAACCCCAATCGCCAGTACCATCGCCAGTAGCGTCAGTAAGTTGATAGAGAAACCTAACAACCACATCAAGAAAAAAGTACCAATCAACGATACAGGTATCGCCACCGCAGGGATGATAACCGAGCGAAACGAGCCTAAAAACGCATAAATAACGAAAACAACGATTGCCAACGCCAAAATAATCGACATCACTACTTCATCAATGGCATTTTCGATATATTCCGTCGAGTCATAAGCGATGTACGCAGAAAGTCCTTGAGGCAGCTGAGGAATAATATCTTGATCCCACACTTGACGAACATCTGCGATCACATCCAACGCATTCGCATCCGGAGAGACTTCGATACCAATAAAGGTTGCAGCTAAGCCATTAAAGCTCACCGAACTCTCGTAGTTCTCAGCGCCTAATTCAACCTCTGCAACATCGGCTAAACGAACAACGCTTTGACCGTCACTGCTGACCACCAGTTGTTTAAATTCTTCAACATCGCGTAAATCAGTCGCCGCCGTTAAGTCAATAGCGACCATCTGCCCTTTAGTACGACCTAACGCCGCTAATACGTTGTTACTGCGTAACGCCGTCGCGACATCGCTCCCTGTTAAACCATACGCGGCCATTTTGACTGAATCTAGCCAGACTCGCATAGCAAACGTACGTGCACCAAGAATTTCCGCTCGTTGCACGCCAGGAATGGTCGATAGCTGAGGTTCTACAACTCGAACTAAGTAATCGGTGATTTGGTTATCACCCAATACTTCTGAGTAGAACGCCAAATACATCGCCGCGACACTTTCGCCGACTTTTAAGGTCACCACCGGTTCACGAGCGTTTTCCGGTAACTCTGAGCGAACTTTGTTCACCTGAGCAGCAATTTGCGTCAACGCTTGGTTCGGATCGTAATCGAGGCGTAAATACGCTTCGATAGTACTATTACCCGCGACCGACGTAGAGACTAAATAATCAATCCCTTCTGCTGCGGCAATTTCCCGCTCTAATGGTGTGGTGATAAAACCTTGGATAAGATCCGCATCAGCTCCGACATAAGTGGTACTGACACTGATCACCGCATTTTGGATCTCAGGGAATTGGCGAACATTCATATCCATAATGGCTCGTAAGCCAAGTAAGATAATGAATAAGCTCACCACCGACGCTAAGATCGGTTTTTTAATAAAAACATCAGTAAAACGCATGAATACTCCTACTGATTCGCGGGTGATGGGTTCACTTCCGCACTCGGTTGAACACGCGGATTGTCACTAATTATGATTTGTGACCCATTACGTAACTTGAGTAAGCCGGAGGTTACAATCCGATCGCCAACCTCTAAGCCTTGTTCCACCGCAATCAGATCGCCACGACGCTCACCCGTTTGCACAAACCGTTGTTGTACCACTAACTTGTCATCTTGCTCTTCAATCACAAATACTGAGTTACCATAAGGGTTAAACTGAATCGCAGTTTGCGGAATTAAGCTAACTGAACGTGGTTTCCCCGTATCCAATTGCACGCGAGCAAACATACCCGGACGCAATGCGAGATCTTGGTTATCCAGAGTGGCTTGCACTTCAATACTTCGACTCGCTTCGCGTACCGAAGGCGCTATAGCAGTAATTTTTCCGGTGAAAACTCGGCCAGCAACGGAATCAACGTTGACTTGCACGCTTTCTCCTAGACGAATATTAGCCAACTGCTGCTCGGGTAAAGTGAAGTTGAGATAAATTGGGGCAAATGATTGTAACGAGACAACGACACTACCCGGAGACAGTAGCTGACCCAAGCTGACTTGGCGCAATCCAGCAATACCATCAAAAGGGGCAAGAATGGTCTTTTGTGCAATCCGAGCTCGTTGGCTTTCTACTGCGGCAGACGCTTGCTTAGCTTCACTCTCACTGCGACGTAGCTCTGACTCAGAGACATTTTTCTCGCGGAACAGACGCTGATAACGCGTTAACTCGATATTGGCTAACTCTTCAACGGCTTGTAATCTTTTTAGCTCCGCTCTATCGACCGAATCATCCAAAGTGACAAGTAGCGTCCCTTTTTTGATATTACTACCGTTAGCAAAATGGATACCGTTGATGATACCACTCGCTTCAGTGGTTAAATCGGTGCTATTAACGGCGACAAAACTACCAATTGCACTGACAAAGGGCTGCCATTCATCGGTGGTGACTTCGCTAGCCGTCACGGTTACCGGTGGAATCGGCATGTTATCGAAAAATTGATTCATAAAATGGTTGCCGACCGCTTTGTAGGCAAAAATGCCACCAAAAATCAGCGTACTGACGATTAACATCAGGATCATGCGCTTTAACATGAAAACTCCTTGCTGGTTGATCCTAAAAAATAAAAAGGGTTAGTGAAAAGCAGGATACTTTTCTAGTTCGATTTTCAATGCCGTTACTTTTTGTAAAATAACGTTATCCTCCAGTGATAATAAGGGCTGCCACTCCATCCCATTAAGTAGCATCGTGATGTTACGATAAAGTTGCATCGAATTAGGTGATACCGCTAATGCCTCTAGTAAGCCATCGGCATTAACCAAAGCATGGTGGCCTTGACACTGCGCCCAAGGCGCTAAAGAGAGATCCATTGCGTGATAGCCATAATCAGGCAGCTCACCGCAATCAAGCGCATCTTGGGTTATTCTACTGACGATCTCGCCAATTGGTTTACAGGATTGGAAAATTTTCTGCTTATGAGCGACAGAGACATTTTCCCATACTGCTTCCGTAAAAACGTATTGTTCTAATTTGGCATGTTGCGGATAACGCTGCTGAAATAAACGATCGGCAATCGCTAAAGCCAACATTTTATCGCGCCCGCTGACCTCTAATTGAGCAATACATTCAAAACGTTCGGTTCTATCCGCTGCCTTTAAGCCGACAATAGCGGCCAATAAATCCTCTCGGCTTGCAAAATGTTGATAGAGCGTTCCCGTCGCGTATTGACACTGCTTAGCCAATTTCGCCATGTGTAAATTCAAGAATCCATCTTGCTCAATCATGTCGCAAGCGGTCATTAAGAACAGTTGTTCTCTTTCTTGTCGCTCACGAAGCTTTCTTTCTGATGTTGTCATAATCAAACCATACTTGAATGGGAAACAGATTATGAACGTGATTCAAAAAGCGATCAATTTTGATTGTTCACACTTAGTTCACAATTTGTATCAAAATGTGAACTGCAACATCATTTATTCTCATCAATGACTCCCCATCGATGAGAATAAGCAAGAATAGGCAGGGAAAAGAATAAAAAAAAGCCACCTTAAGGGCAAGGTGGCTAAAGACTATCAAAGTCTAACAAGAACGAGAATGTATCAATACGTTTAATGCGATTGGCATGCCAAGTTTTTACAATTAACCATCTTATTGTTTATAAAGGATTTTCATAAAGCGCTATTGCCAAAGGCTAATCATTATTGAACCACGATGGTGCTTGATGCACCACCATCAATCAAAGACTAAATAAGGCTGTCCTGCAATCTCCACTTGTTGAACGGCGGTATGAAAAACGTGTTGGATATGCTCGGCTGTTAACACTTGTCGAGGTTCACCCAATGAATGCATGACCCCATTATCCAATAGCAATACCCTATCGGCATAACGCAACGAACGATTTAAATCATGGTTAGCCATAATGACCGTGATGCCATCACTGGCAATACGCTGAATGAGATCGTACAACAGTCGCTCTTGCGCAATATCTAACGGAGCCGCAGGTTCATCGAGGATCAGTAATCGGCCAAATGGATTTAATGTCGGCCAAATTTGTAGGCAGCTACCCGCTAAACGTACCCTCTGCCACTCTCCACCCGATAAATGGTGGATAGAACGATAGAGCTTATTTTGTAAACCCAGCAGTGTGACCAATTCTTGCAGTACTTCGCTGACTCGAGGTTCCTGATAACTGACCCCTTGGGGAAGGGATAACTCTAAATATTGAAACACATCAAGATAAAAAGCAGGTTTATCACTTTGCGATAAGTAGGCACGAACCTGAGCTTGTGCGGATAATGAGAGTGACAATAAATCAACATCGTCTAACTGCACCGAACCTTGGCTAGTGATCATCCCCGCTATCGCTGCTAATAAAGTACTTTTACCACTCCCATTAGGACCAATCACATGCAGCACTTCTCCGGCTACCGATTGAAAAGAGAGCGGCAGTAAACGTTGCCCAACGTGTAAATGACTAACGTTTATCATGACTTCTCACCAGCATCCAAATAAAGATTGGGGCTCCAATGGTTGTCGTCACCACACCAACAGGCAATTCGGCGGAAGTAAGAGCAAGCCTTGCCAACATATCAGCCGCCACCAGCAGCAGAGCACCACACACAGCGCAAGCAGGCAACAACATACGATGCTCACTCCCCAATACAAGACGCAGCAAATGTGGAATAACCAAACCAATGAAGCCAATGATGCCAGCTAAAGCAACACTCACACCAACTAATAATGAGATAGCAACAATCAATTTCCAACGTATTGCTATTACGTCTAATCCGAGTTGTTTGGCATGAGTTTCACCTAGCATCAATTGATCAAGAGATCGTCCTTGAAACAGTAACCAGATAATAACGGGTAACGCCAAAAGAGACAGAGCATGTTGATACCAACTGACACCACTTAAACTACCCATCAGCCAATACATCAGCTGCCTTAGACTCAAGTTATCACTAAAATAAAAAGCCCATGTCACTATCGAGCCGGACAGGATGCCTAAAGCAACCCCAACCAGTAAAAGACGCGTAGTGGTTAAACTCGTCAGCTTGGCAATCGATACCAAAAGAAAGGTAAAAACTAACGCGCCCATCACGGCAGCTAACATAAACAGCGATGGCGTAGCAAAGGTAGGAAAAAAGAATAAGACAATCACCATCGCCACACTGGCACCACCAGAAATCCCCAAGATTCCCGGTTCGGCTAATACGTTACCCAATAGTACCTGTAACGTAGCTCCCGACAAGGCCAGTGCGCTACCGATAACGATAGCCGCCAGTAATCGAGGTAGGCGTAACTCTAAGACCAATTGTTGTTCAAGAATCGTCCAATCTGAACCCAGCCCGATAAAACGCTCACCGACCATTAAATAAGTCGCACTTAATATGAATAACAGGCAAGTAAAACTACCAATCACCCATCGCCAGCGGCGCTGTTTGTTGGCAATTAATTGGTTGAAGTTCATCGGCCTAATAGCATAAAAAATAATGGGGCTAACCTTATCGTTAACCCCATTGAAGCTCAAGTGCTTTACTTAATCATAAACCAATTGATCATCTTCATATCGAGTATCTACCTTGCAGACCATTAAGGCCGCACGTTGACCAATCGCCACCTTGCGGTTGGGAAACACGATCGCCTCCCCTTCATTCTTCGCCATTAAGGGTTTATCGCCATCATGGCCAAATACTTCCCCATGCATAAAAGAGGTGAAGTTTTCTACATCGTCACCAAAGCGAAAATCAAAATCTTCGTGTAAGCGAACAATCGTTCGGCTCACTCGATACATGATGGTTTTCTTAGCTAAATGTTCCGACTGCTCTGCCGAGATTAAATCGCGTAATGCGAGATCAAATGCGGCAAGGCGTGCCAAATCATTTTCACCCAGTTTTGCCACTTGACCGAGTTCAACGGTCATCGCTTGCGCAGCAAAATGCTCGGCACTGAACCAGCTAAAGGTACTTGCAGGAGCATTAGAAAGCATGACGGCTTCAATGTGTGCGCTCTCAATAAATGCCATCAAAGCACGACTACGGACTGGATGACGAGTTTTCGGGCTGACAGCAAATGAATAGTGCTTTGACAAACGAATCGCACAGTGTAAATCGAGATGCCAGCGAGTCTCTGGTGCCGTTTTATTAAAAAACTGGCTGACCTGCGCTTTTAAGTTGGTAGCGATATCCGCTTCTAAACTCGCAGCATGAGGCTTATCATCAAATAATCGGTTGAGATTTTCTTCTATAAAACGGGTATAGCGCAAAGTGGCTTGTGGATGAGCGACAATAAATAAACAGCGCTGCTGCACACGTTGAAATCCGCTGACGATATCATCAATAATTTTATCGACCAGCTCCATTGGCGCCGTTTCATCACCATGCACACCACAGGATATGACGATATTTTTACTATCCGCAGAATAGTGTGCTGGTAATACTTCAAGAACACCACGTTGCCACAGTTTAAGTCGGACGCCTGCTTGAGTGGTGATTTCTTCGCTGACCATCGGCTGGTCAATATCCAAACTATCGAAAAGAAAAGATCGGCGAAAGAGGGATGTCGTCATGCGCTACTCCTTTATTGCACAGCGGGTATGGTAAAGAATTGTTTAGCCAATTTATGTAGAGAGGATCTCACTTATCAAAACCCGAACGCTGAATAACCTGCAAGTAAACATCACAAACGGATTTAACTCCCCGAATTCTAACACTAAATATTGCTAATGCACTAGAGTTGGGTTATTCGTGCTGATAGTCAACCACTTGATATGATCAGCATACACCCAAACGACTTGGCGTTGCAGTTTCAAGCACGAAGGGGATACACACTTTGGATAGCGACGAATTTTAGGAATCAGTATGAATAACATAACTCAAGACCCGGTGATCATGATTGCAGGCGCCACTGGCTTAGTCGGCACTTGCGTATTACGACGCTTATTAGCTGAACCTGCCATCCAACATATCTATGCACTGAATCGACGGAGTTTATCGCTGCCTCATCCTAAATTAACCGAGTTGATTGATTCTGAACTCAGTATTACCCACTGGCCTGAGCAGCAGCCTCGCCCTCAGTATGGCATTATCGCGCTCGGCACAACGCTTAAGCAAGCCGGCTCTAAACACGCTTTGGAGAAAGTGGATTTTGAATTGGTTTGTCAGGTGGCGCACAGTATGAAAATCTTGGGCGTGACTCGGCTTGCGATTGTCTCTAGCTACGGAGCCAATCCCAGTGCCCGCTCCCATTACTTACGCTGCAAAGGACGCATGGAAGAAACCATTCGTCGGCTTGGGTTTGATCATCTGGTGTTTGTTCGTCCAGGTCCATTAGTCGGCCAACGTGAACAGCCGCGAAATGATGAAATTTGGCTACAACGAGTGATGAGATTAGGACAATTTTTTCTATTTGGTCGTCTGAAAAACCTGATCCCGATTAACGCCGATAAGGTCGCTCAAGCACTTTTATACGCTTTATTTGATCAATCAACCAAACGAGTCACCGTTTTACACTCCGTAGCGATGCACGACCTGGTCAAAAAATACCAATAAATAGATCACCTAATAACCACGCTGATGCCAATACAGCCAAATAAATCGCTCAATAACTATTTGTTCTACATTATGCCGTTTTGGTCTTTTAAGGTTGATTTAGATCACGCTATGCTCAACCGGTCTTATTACCTCTATACCTACACCATTTATCGGCGCAGAGCTGTAGCAGCTTAAATGCAATGGATGACGCTACCAGATAACGTTAATGGACTTAACTTTCTGCACGGTTAAATTAAGTGTTGTTTTATCCCTGTTAAGGATGTCTATTATGTCAGTTGCAGCTATCGCTATGCTCGCGGTATTTGTCGGTATTTTGCTGTTCCTGTTTGGTCAACAGAAAA
Source organism: Vibrio sp. V31_P5A7T61 (assembly GCF_009904895.1). Lineage (NCBI taxonomy): Bacteria > Pseudomonadati > Pseudomonadota > Gammaproteobacteria > Vibrionales > Vibrionaceae > Vibrio > Vibrio sp. V31_P5A7T61. The sequence continues at coordinate 151,911 of NZ_WXWI01000025.1, read as the reverse complement.
AAAGCCATTCGTTATCGCGCTTAGTTCTATTAGGTCTAGTGCTTGGTAGTGTATTTGGACTTGCCCTTCAGCTTATTTTTAACGAAGGCAGCCCTATTATCCGTGATGTACTTTCATGGATTTCGATTGTTGGTAGCGGCTATGTCGAACTACTGAAAATGGTTATCATGCCATTAGTATTAGTATCGATGATTTCTGCCGTGGTGAAACTGGATAACAGCGGTTCATTGGGTAAAATCTCCTTTCTCACTATCTCAATTTTGCTGTTCACAACAGCGATTGCCGCTTTGATTGGTATTTTGATCACTCATGCGTTTGGCTTAACCGCTGAAGGGCTAACCGAAGGCACACGTGAAGTGGCTCGAATGGGACAACTTGAATCCCGCGCATCAACCGTTGCTAACTTAACCATTCCGCAAATGCTGATCGGTTTTATTCCATCAAATCCTTTTGCTGATCTGACTGGCGCCCGTTCGTCTTCAATCATTGCCGTGGTCATCTTTGGTATTTTAGTCGGTATTGCCGCACGTAAAGTGATGCAAGAGAAAGAACAACTTGAAGCGCCTATTCGCCTCTTTGTTGATGCGCTGCAATCCATTGTGATGCGCTTGGTTAAAATGATCATCGCCCTTACACCTTACGGTATTGCCGCACTGATGGCGAGAATGGTTGCAACATCAAGCGCGAGCGATATTTTAAACTTGCTCGGCTTTATCGTCGCTTCTTACCTCGCGATTGCTTTGATGTTTGTTGTGCATGGTTTATTGGTTGCTTTGGTTGGCGTTAACCCTAAAACCTATTTCCAAAAAATTTGGCCAGTACTGACTTTCGCGTTTACTTCACGTAGCTCGGCGGCCACCATTCCATTAAACGTCGAAGCTCAGATCACTAAGCTTAATGTACCACCAGTGATTGCTAACTTGTCAGCCTCGTTTGGAGCAACAATTGGACAAAATGGCTGTGCCGGAATTTATCCTGCAATGCTAGCGGTGATGGTTGCTCCATCCATGGGGATCAACCCGCTGGATATCCATTTCATCTTGTCATTGATTGCCATGATCACCATTAGCTCGTTTGGTATTGCTGGAATTGGTGGTGGCGCAACGTTTGCCGCGCTGATTGTACTTCCAGCGATGGGGTTACCTGTGACAATCGCAGCACTGCTTATCTCGATTGAACCGTTGATTGATATGGCACGTACTGCACTTAATGTGTCGGGATCAATGACAGCGGGTACCATCACCAGTCGACTCATGAAACAAACTCATGAGCCAGAAGCTGAAACACAACCTGTCCAAGCGTCTTAATCATTAACGATTGCTTAAACACTAAAAAGCCGACCCGTATATTGGTCGGCTTTTTTGTCTCTTTTTTCTATCAATGATGACTTAATTGTCGCGTTTATTATCGCCAACGCAGGATCCCTAAGCGATACAGTGCTAACGCCGAAAGTAACAAAGCACAACCAAGGATTTTATTCAAAGGCATGGTTTCCGCATAAACCAGCATACTAAGAATCAATGTCCACACCGGTTCCAATAACATTAATAAAGCCGCATTGGTCGGATTAGCATGCTTTTGACCAATAGTTTGCATCAGATATCGCAAGCTCGTGGCCAATAACACGCTCAATGCAAACCACTTCCAAGTCATAATACTTACCGATTCTGGCCAGCGTTCAAATAACCAACAGAGCACTACCCCCAAACAACCGACAGTAAAAAGCTGTAATGTGGTTAATAACATTGCGGGCAATTTTGCGGAGTATTGACTATTGAAGTTAAAATGTAATGCCAGCCCCATCGCCGCCGCTAAAAACCACAACTGATTGACCGCAATTTGCCAAGCGCCATTCCAAGAGAGCAAAAACAATCCTAATACTGCAATTGGAAAAGCCAGCCAAAAAGCTCGATTCGGTCGATTACCGTGGAGCGGCCAAGCAAGTAAAGGCACAAATAGCATCGACAAACTCATGATGAATGCACCTTCGCCCAAGGTGGGACTTAATGAAATCGCATGTATCCAGCAAAAAAGCGCCCCCCCTAAAAAGACGCCGACCCCCATTGCGCGCAGACAATCTTGTCGAGAGGCTTTTTTTAAAGCTGGGAAACAAAACGGCAGTAAAATCAGAGAGGCGGTAATAAATCGCAAGCCAATAAAGCCAAACGGTGGTAATTCTTCAATGGCTTGTTTTGAAAACACCCAACCCGCAGCAGCGAGCAATGTTGTTAATACAAAAATCGATTCAGCGCGAAATTTAACCATCATGGTAAGGTCACACAAAGGCAGGAAAGAGTGAACAGATTGTGCGCCAAATGTAAAAATAAAACCACTCTTCATCGACTAAATATCAATGATTTAGCTTTGCTATAACGTGTTAACAACCCATCTGCAAGCGACACATAAATAGAAATTGATTCGATATCTGAATCATCAAGAACAGCCGTTCTCAAATTCATACAACTCTAAAAATTAACTTAAAATAGAAATTAAAAACCAATAAAAATATTAAAATCGGAATAAAAAACCAATATTTTCACTTTTACATAGTTCCATTGGACCGACAACTGAGGGTTAATCAGTGAATGTGACCACTACCACAAAAAGCCTTCATCCACTAAATGTGGTAAGTTTTACCACATTATCATTTCTATATGGCTCTAATTTCAGTGAAAGACTCCCAAGAAGCATTGCATTTTAGCATCACTCCAGAAAAGACCGCTTGGAACCGACATGACACTTATTGGTCACTCAGCTTATTTGGTACCGCCGTCGGTGCCGGCATTCTTTTTTTACCTATTAATCTAGGGCTTGGTGGGTTTTGGCCGTTATTGATTATGGCGCTTCTCGCCTACCCAATGACGTACTACTCTCATCGCGGCCTAGCAAGATTCGTCTTATCTTCTGCTCATCCTAACAGTGACTTTACGGATGTGGTTGAAGAACACTTTGGAGTCACGGCTGGCAGAGCCATTGCATGGTTATACTTTCTGTCTATTTTCCCTATCTTATTGATTTATGGCGTAGGACTGACCAATACCGTTGATAGTTTCTGGGTTAACCAAGCACAGCTCAGCGCTCTGCCTCGTTGGTTACTGTCCGGTGTTCTGGTCAGTGGGTTGATTGCGATTATGCTCGGCGGTGAAAAAATCATGTTACGCGCATTCGCCGTCATGGTTTATCCTCTCGCGGCCATTTTAGCCGCTCTATCACTCTATTTAATTCCACGCTGGCATCTGCCTTCTCTTGCTTTGCCGAGTGCTGGGGAGTTTATTCATACCGCTTGGCTATCAGTGCCGGTGATTGTTTTTTCATTCAGTTATGCTGCGGCTATTTCTAGTTTTGCTCATAAGCAGCGACGCTATTACCAGCAACAAGCCTTAAAGAAAAGTGAACATATACTAAAACGCACCAGCATAGTGCTGATTGCTTTTGTATTGCTGTTTGTTTTTTCATGTGTGCTAACGCTATCCCCAGAGCAACTCCTTGACGCTAAGACGCAAAACTTATCTATTTTGTCTTACTTGGCAAACGCGACTGATAATCCGTTTATTGCAACGCTCGGGCCACTGGTGGCTTTTATTGCGATTACTTCCTCGTTCTTAGGACACTTTTTAGGGGCTCGTGAGAGCTTAAATGGATTGCTGACTAAGCACAGCTCTCTCAATTACGCTCAGGCGAATAAATTAGGAATTGGATTTCTATTTGTGACTATCTGGGCAGCGGCAATACTCAATCCAAGTATTTTAGGTATGATGGAAGCGTTATCTGGGCCCGTTATCGCGTTAATTTTATTTATCATGCCCATGATTGCCGTCTATCGTGTTAACGCTCTCAATGGTTATAAAAAACACCTAAGCACTTACTTTGTATTTGCCATTGGCATGATGGCAGTCTCTGCTTTGCTTTATCGCTTACTCCATTAAGTCTCGGTAACATCTCCTCCTCTCCACTGGAATCTCATCGGTGGAGAGGAGCGCGTTATAGTGATGGAGAAGCGACTTATTTATCAAGGGGTAAGATCAATCATCGTCATACTTTAGTTAAAATACTCGCAGAACTTGTTGACTAATATTTAACCAAGTCGTACCTTGTAATGTAATCTTCATCACATTAGGAGGCTATTCCATGAAACGCTCTAGCGCAACTTCGCGTCTGCAAATGATTAAAGAAGTTGCAAAACGCAACACCTCTCCCACCAATGCCGATCCTATGGCGCAATACATCAATACATTAATTCACAACAAAACCAGTCAACCGAAACAAGAACCGAAACGGATTTTCTCAGGTTTGCATTTTGATGAGCATGCCGGTGGATGGGTTAGCGATAACTGGGATAATAAATAGTCCAACTCTCGCGAACCACTTTATTGCTGATACCCTACCGATGCGAAGGCCAAACGTCGAACTCGATTGGATGTGCAGCTAGTCGTCCTTAGGGTATTGCCAACTATGGTGTGATTAGAAATGGATTTCATGTGACACTTTTTTACCGCCGTTCATCGAATATCATTCGCTTAAAAGTACGAAGCCGAGCGACTAGAACAGTTCGTTTTGTCGATCCTCGTTAGCCATTTCCATCCTCTTATTGGCTTGACTTTGCTGCGATCGTTGTTTGCGCCGATAACGTTGCCGACAAAGATGAATGACATGCAGTTGCTGAGCTGGCGTCATATCTAACCACGTAAAGCGTTCCTCTCTTTTACGCATACAGCCCTGACAATAGCCTTTTTCATCCACGCTACAGACACCCACACAAGGGCTTGGGATCTGGAAAAACTCCAATTGCTCCATAACCACTCCATTGTTTTATGCCCTATCTGACCCCATAAACAATTCGGTTAGCGATTAGCTCATGATCGCCTACGCTTTAGGCATGACAGTCCGCTAACACAACTTAATCATGGCTCGTTATACTCTATGCCAATCATCTCATCAACTTAACGTGATTAGGTTGTCCTGATGCTATTTGATGTCCGATTGTTGATTAGGAGTTCTCACATGAAGCTTAGTTCAAAAGCCCTACTTGCCGCAATATCCTTACCTGTCTTACTCTCTGCTTGTGCTGGTTACCAAGATAAAACCGAGATTACTGCCGACGTACTGCAACATCATCATTGGCAACTGACTCATATCGATGGGCAGCCGTTGGTCATGGATGAGCATTATGACGCACCAAGACTCGAGTTTGGCGAAAAAATGATGGCCAGTGGTAATGCCGGCTGTAACAACTTTTTCGGTCAAGCCGAGCTAAAAGATAACAAACTGCGTATTGAAAGAATGGGCATGACGATGAAAATGTGTATCGGTGATGTTATGGATACCGAGCAACTCGTCTCTCAATCATTGAGCGACTGGAATGACGTAACATTAACCGAAGAAACACTAACCTTAAAAAACCAAGCACATACACTTACTTTCACGTTGAGTGATTGGGTTAAGTAAAAGCCATCGGTTTTTCATGTTCACAGTGAGTAATAAAAAAGACAGCTTTTTGCTGTCTTTTTTATTAAGCCAATTTTGTTACACAGAAGATTAACTTATTTAATGATTTTCCTTCATAATGGATCGATATGGCGGTTCGATAAAGAGCGAGGGCAGCGAGTTATTGCAGCAAAATGACTCCGCATTGCCGATAGCACTGTCAACCTCAGTAGAAAAAGAGATTAAGGATAATAATGAAAAATTGGCTAGCTCTACTTTGCGCAAGTTTACTGTCGTTTGCGCTTCACGCTCAATCTTGGCAAGACATCACTCAACAAGCTCGGGGAGAGACGGTCTATTTCCATGCTTGGGGTGGCAGTCAAGAAGTTAACAACTACTTACGTTGGGCGGCTGTACAACTCAAACAACAGCACGACATCAATTTAGTGCATGTGAAGGTATCTGATATTGCCGAAACGGCCAGCCGACTAGTCGCAGAGAAAGCCGCAGGCCGTCACGATGCTGGTAGTGTTGACATGGTGTGGATCAATGGTGCTAATTTCAAGTCGATGAAAGATAATGGATTATTATACGGCCCAATCGTTGACATGCTACCCAACTGGGCAATCGTCGACTCATCACTTCCGGTCGATCGTGATTTTGCTGAACCAACGGAAGGGTTAGAAGCCCCTTGGGGAGTCGGTCAGTTAGTGTTTATTCACGACCACCAAAAGCTCAATAATCCCCCACAATCTTTCGCAGAGTTGCTCAGTTATGCCAAGGTATACCCTAACCGGATTACTTACCCTCGCCCACCTGAATTTCATGGTGCCAGTTTTCTTAAAGCATTATTGATTGAATTAACCGCGAACAATGCTGCATTAGGTTTACCGGTTGATCACGCGTCTTTCCCTATCATCACTAAACCGTTATGGGATTATTTGGATCAACTGCACACCGTCGCTTGGCGATCAGGGCGACAATTTCCATCTGGCTCATCAGAAATGCTCCAATTACTGGATGATGGACAAATTGATCTTGCGATTACTTTTAATCCTAATGCTGTTTTTGCCGCTCAGGCTGCGGGTAAGCTGTCGAAAAGTACACAAAGTTACGCGATGCAAAACGGCGCTTTAACCAATATTCATTTTTTAGCCATCCCTTGGAATGCCAATGCCAAAGCGGGGGCTTTAGTGACAATCAACTTTTTACTCAGCCCAGAAGCCCAATCTCGTAAAGGGGATTTAGCCATTTGGGGTGACCCTGCCGTGATCCAAAGGCAGCACCTTAGCGGCTCTGCCAGCCGTTCGAAATTGTATCCTTCAATAGACGAACCTCATCCCAGTTGGCAAACCGCGTTAGGGGAAGAGTGGCAGCGTCGTTACGGTCATCGTCAATAACGATTACTATGCGATTACGATTGGCTTATTGGGGCGTACTGCTGATTTGCGTTGCGCCGATCATTCCTGGAGTGCTCGGTATCGTCAGCTCTGCGTTGGGTTATATCCCTGCCGTAGGATTGAATAGTGTTGGCGTTGAGGCTTTTCAGCAAGTTTGGCAATGGACCGGTATTGAACGTTCATTGCTGCTCTCGCTTAGCTCAACCCTATTGAGTACCTACCTTGCCTTAGCGATCAGTTTTGCTATTTTAGCCTCGCTTTGGCACTCTCCATATTGGCGAAGGGTTGAACATGCGTTATCCGCGCTGCTTGCTCTTCCTCACGTGGCTTTTGCGATTGGCTTTGCCTTCCTATTTGCACCGACAGGAATGGTTTCGCGTTTGGTCCATGCCATGTCGGGTTATCAACCTTCTACTCAAGGCGCTACTTGGCTAGTTCAAGATCCCTACGCATTGGGACTCACTATCGCCTTAGCATTAAAAGAAGTTCCTTTTCTGCTCTTGATGAGCCTCTCGGTGGTACAACAGTTACGCATTCCGTCCTTACTCACCGTTGCAGCCTCCCTCGGCTACTCACCTCGTCAAGCTTGGTTTAAGTTAGTTTTGCCACAATGGCTATCTAAAATGCGGTTTGCCTTATTTGCTGTCACTAGCTACGGTATTTCGGTGGTCGATCTCAGTCTAATTTTAGGTCCGAATACCCCTCCGACCTTCGCCGTCTTAGTCTGGCAATGGTTCAGTGATGCCGATCTGCAGCAAATTCCCCGCGCCGCCGCTGGCGCATTACTGCTCTTAGGATTAGCAAGTATCATGCTGCTATCGGTGTTGCTCATCGAGCGCATTCTCTTGGGTTTATGCCGTCAATGGATGTGGTCGGGCCGTTACGCCTTATTCTTACCAGGAAAAAGCTTACTCTGTTTAGTGTGCTTTATTTCTTTGAGTATTTTCCCTCTTATGATGCTATGGAGCATTGCTCAGCGTTGGCGTTTTCCTGAGTTGTGGCCCAGCGAATACAGTTGGCGATTTTGGCTAGCTGAATGGCCGACAATGCTACCTGCCCTCTATCAAAGTGTTGGTTTAGCGCTGGTCAGTGGTAGCCTAGCATTGCTTTTTGCTGTCCTCACTCATGAATATCGTCAAGCTTCGCCTCGCTCAGTACCGACCTATTTGATCGTCATGCCAATGCTAGTCCCTGCGCTCTCTTTATTGTTTGGCGTACAAATTCTCACCTTGCTGATCGAAGGCTCAAACTATGTCTTATGGGTCATTTGGGGGCATCTCTTCTTTGCTTTTCCGCTGGTGTATCTTGCGCTTGATGGGGCATGGAAAAGCTACCCTACTGACTACCATAAAATCGCCGCCAGTTTAGGTAAAAGTGATTGGTCTATCTTTTGCAGAGTTAAAGCCCCGCTATTGAGACCGGCTATGCTCTACGCTTGGGCAATAGGGAGCAGTGTGAGTTTAGCGCAGTATTTACCCACTCTGATGCTTGGGGGCGGTCGATTCGCCACCATTACTACCGAAGCGGTGACACTATCCAGTGGTTTTGATCGCCGGGTAATGGCTATTTATGCCCTTTGGCAAGCCGTGTTACCGTTCATTTTTTTCTTGCTTGCGATTATTCTTAGTCGCGCCTTTCAGCCCCAACCTTTAACAAGAAGCCGTTAATTAATGAGTTTTTATCTCAAAGACCTTACCCTATATAAGCCAGATGGCCAGCCACTGCTAAGTCATTTTGATTTAACCATTCATCGAGGTGAAATCGTCAGCCTAATGGGGCCAAGCGGCTGTGGTAAGTCGACCTTACTCAATGTTATTGCCGGACATTTACCTACCGATTTTCGTTATCGTGGAGAGATGACGTTCAATCAACAAGATCTAACGACGCTGCGCCCACATCAACGCCAAATTGGTTTATTGTTCCAAGATGATTTGCTGTTTCCGCATCTTAATGTGTGGGAAAATTTAGCCTTTGCCTTACCCAATGCAGTCAAAGGCCAACATCGCAAACGACAAGCGCAACAAGCTTTAGAGAACGTATCATTACTCGCGTTAGCGGAGTCTTTCCCAGACCAACTGTCGGGTGGACAAAGAGCCAGAGTCAGTTTGCTGCGTATGCTGCTCGCTCAACCTCGCCTAGCGCTACTTGATGAACCATTCAGTAAATTAGATAAAACACTACGGATACAATTTCGCCAGTGGGTATTTGAACAGTTAAAAGCCTCGCAAATTCCAACCTTAATGGTCACTCATGATGAAGAAGATGTGCTTCACTGTGATCGTGTAATCCAATGGCCTGAGGAGCAACTCAATGCTTGATCGCTACATTATCCCGGTTATTCGCCGCCCCTTATCCTATGCGGCAGAACAATTGGATGAACTCAACGTGACCGCAAATCAGGTGACACTCTTCGGTTTTGCTTTGGGGTGTTTGGCTTTTCCAGCGTTATTATTAGAGCAGTATACTTTGGCTTTATGGTTGATCCTCGCTAACCGGCTTTGTGATGGGCTGGATGGCGCATTAGCGCGAATTCAAGGACTCACTGATGCAGGGGGATTTCTCGATATTAGCTTAGATTTTCTGTTTTATTCGTTAATCCCTTTTGGTTTTATTCTCGCGAATCCAGAAGCCAACAGCATTGCGGGCGCTTTTTTGATTTTTTCGTTCATTGGTACTGGGTGCAGTTTTCTCGCTTTTGCCGTCATGGCCAGCAAGCACGGGATCATCAACCCTGTTTATCAGCATAAGTCTTTGTATTATATGAGTGGATTAACCGAAGGGACAGAAACCATCGTTTGTTTGGTTCTATTTTGTCTCTTTCCTGACTATTTTTCACTGATTGCCTATCTGTTTGCAGCGGCTTGTTGGATAACGACTGGAACACGGCTCTATTCTGGTTTTCATACACTATCAACATTAGAGAAAACCAATAACTCACATTAAGACGTTCCGACACAACCCATTAGTGACGGCGTCACTAATGGGCAATCCGTTTTGGTCGAAATAGAACGACACTATTCAACGGTTAATATAGCGGCTAATCACAACACTTCGCTTAGCGAGCTTTGATCTCAGGCCAGAGGATATTCCAAGGTTTAATCCAGTTATCAATACCTTGACTAACCATAGGCGAAGACCATTTTTCGCCTAGCAGAGGGGCATTTCTTGGATCACAAACAAACTCAAAGTGTGTGCCCTGAAAAGAAAAACGCAAAGCAAAAGCATGCAGATACCCACGATCCGCTTGGCTAGTCGGCAAATAAATAGGGTCACCGACGATAGGCGAGCCTATCGATTTGAGTGCTACTCGAATTTGGTGGGTTTTGCCAGTGTGCGGTTTACATAAAAACAGCCGCTCGCCTGGCTCAGCCGGTAAAGAGAAAAATTGTGTGATGGCTGGGTTATCATAAGTTGGTACGAGTTTCCAACTGGCTCGACGTGAACGTTGCATATCACCACTGATCAACCCTTGTTTCTTCTTCGGTTTTTTGGCACCTATCGCGAGATAATATTTCTCAATCTTTCGCTTAGCAAAAGCCTGCGACAATTCACTGGCTGCCGCTGCATTGCGGGCGAGCAGTAGCAAACCAGAGGTCATTTTATCTAAGCGATGCACCAAATACAGTTGTGTATCGCCACTTTGCTGCCCGACTTCATGCAGCAACATCGTCTCCCCATCATCTTTATGAACAGAAACATTAGGGTGTTTATTAACGACTAAAAAATCCGTATGCGTCACAACTATATCAAACATGGTATTTTCCGAATAAAAACGATATTCACCTACGGCGACTTCAAACTGTAGATGAATAATAAATTGAGACCGAGGATCATAAAGCAACGACTAAGTTTCACCTAGGTTTAGTTAATAAGCGAAACCGAAGGCTTCTATCGCGAACAAAGTGGAGTGGTAGCTAGACGTCAGCAAATGCTGAAAGTTCATAATCACTTATTCAATGCCCCGTAAACGCAAACACCGTCATGGCAGACGGTGTTTGGGGCGAAAATTAAGCAGGTTAATTAGGCAAAAAAGACCAATAACATCAACACAGGACAGACGATACGCACATACGTAGGCCAAATTTTCCAAAACCAGCTTTGTTCTATTTCTGGATAACCTTGCTTTAACTCATTGAGAATGTGATTACGATGCCAAATCCACCCGACCATTAAAGTGATCAAGAGAGCAATAATTGGTTGTGAATAAACGGTAGTAAACTGAATCACCAGACCAAATAACGCCGAGAAATTAAAGACAATCACCGCTGAAAACAACGTAACTAAACCGCCAATCCACAACACCGCCGAGCGGCGGCTCTGCTGCAACTCTTCAGTGGCACACGCCACGGGTACTTCAAGCATGGATATTGATGAAGTCAGGGCAGCAATGACCATCAATAAGAAGAACACTAAACCGATTAATGTCCCGACGGTGCCCATGGTATCAAACATGGCAGGTAAAACCGTAAACACCAAGGTATCTGAATTGAGTAACTCACCCGAGGCAGAAAAAATTTCTACGCCATTATGTTTAGCCACAAACATCGCAGGTAAGATCATCAAACCAGCAATAAAAGCAACACCAGTATCAATCAGTGCTACCTGAGCGGCCGTTTTAGGGATGTTGGTCTCTTTCTTCAGATAAGAGCCATAAGTGGTCATCACACACACACCCAATGAGAGAGAAAAGAACGCTTGTCCCATCGCACTGACAATCAGTTGCGGTGTCAGATGACTGAAATCGGGTACTAAGTACATGGTTAACCCATCCCATGCGCCTGGCTGAGTGAAAATATACACCGTCAATAAACCAAATAGGATAAATAGCAGAGGCATCAGACGAGTCGACCACTTTTCAATCCCATTTGCGACGCCATTACTGACCACAAACATGGTCAGAGCCATAAAAGCCATCATCAGAATTAAGTTACGTTCGGTACTAAAAGTGGTTAACCATTGGCTAGCACTCTCTATGCCTACCAATTCTAAACTGCTGCCAAATAATGACCCTAATAACCAACCAGCAACAATCGCGTAAAAACTGAGAATTAAAGAGACGACGACCATGCCGATAACGCCAAGTAAGATGGCACCGAACTTGCCTTTTGGCCATACCGAACGAAACGAGCGTATCGGGTTAGATTGCCCATAACGCCCTACGGTCAATTCGGCCACCAGCATAGGAAACGCCAATAAAAACACCATCAGTAAATAGACGATTAAAAAAACCGCACCGCCGTTACTCGCAGCTTGAGTCGGAAACCCCCAAACATTACCCAAACCGACTGCAGAACCTGCTGCTGCCATAATAAAACCAAATCGGGAGGTGAATTGGCCTCGAGAACTACTCGCCATAAATAGATACCATCATGTTATTGTAAACGCACTAACCGCCCTTAGTGTGTACAAAAAAATATACACCAAAACAAAGCACGACTATCAACGTGGATATAGCAAGTAAAACAGTTTAATTATAAAATTGGAAGTCCGAACGCTCTAAATAAACACCAAGATGAAGCCTCTTTTATCTGTTTGGTGCTTTTTTGTTCGACGCATTGATCATCTTAGGTTCCTCCACCGCATTCTTCTTTTAACGATCACTTTTTTGTACAGTTCTGTTTCATATCACCTTTCAATCCTTCCTTCTCTGACGCTTTCCCTTTACTATCCACATAGACAACAATCAATACCGTGAGTATATGGATAAGATTTATCACTTTTTAACGTTAGCAAGCATCGTGATTTATTGGCTACTGGTCGCCGGGGTCACTCTGCGCGTTGTTCTTAAACGTAAGGCCATGAGCGTCTCTCTCGCTTGGTTAATGATCATTTACATCATTCCTATTGTCGGCGTGATCTGTTACTTCATGTTCGGGGAGCTGAACCTTGGTCGAACCAGAGCAGAACGAGCAAAAGAGATGTTTAAACCGTTTGGTGAATGGTTTCGTTCGCTCAATGATTGCCAAGCGCATATGCCTGAAACCATGGGCGCTCATATTTATAAAATTGATGAGCTGTGCAACCGTCGCATGGGAATTCCGGCGTTAAGCGGTAATACACTCTCACTGCAAAACTCGCCTAATGAAATCCTCCATTCGATCATCGCTGATATCGAAAAAGCGCAACATAATATTCGCATGGAGTTTTATATCTGGTATCCCGGCGGTCTGGCTGATGCCGTTGGCTCGGCTTTAATTCAGGCGGCTAAACGCGGCGTCGATGTTAAACTATTGCTCGACTCCGCAGGAAGCCCGAAATTTTTCCGTAGTCATTGGTACAAATTAATGCGCAGTTCTGGCATTCATGTCGTTGAAGCGTTGCAAGTCAGTCCTTGGCGGATGCTATTTCGCCGTTTAGATCTTCGTCAGCACCGTAAAATTATCGTTATCGATGATAGCATTGCTTACACTGGCTCAATGAACATGGTCGACCCTGCGTTTTTCAAGCAAGACTCCGGCGTAGGGCAATGGATTGATATTATGGTACGTATCACTGGGCCTACCGTTAATGTCCTCTCGGCTATCCATTGTTGGGATTGGGAGGTAGAAACTGGGTCGCGGATGTTGCCTAATATTCCAGAATGCCAACTCGATACAAGCCAACCCCAACACCCGATACAAGTCGTGCCATCCGGACCGGGAATGCCAGAGCACTTGATCTTACAAGTACTGATTCTTGCTATGCATCAAGCCAATCAATCCGTACGGATTACCACGCCTTACTTTGTGCCAAGTGCTGATTTATTGGCCACGTTAAAAATGACGGCACAACGTGGGATCACGGTTGAATTGATTATTCCGCAAAAAAATGACTCAATAATGGTGCAATGGGCCTCTCGTTCATTTTACGAAGAATTGCTTGCAGCGGGCGTCACTATTTATGAATTTCATGGTGGATTACTGCATACTAAATCGGTTGTTATTGACCAAAAATTCTGTTTAGTCGGCACCGTTAATCTTGATATGCGCAGCTTATGGCTTAATTTTGAAGTCACGCTAGCCGTTGATGATCAAGAGTTCACTCAGCAATTGTATTGGCAACAACAAAGTTACATCGACCAATCTCAAGCCGTCCAAGCCAGTGAGTGGGAGAAGCGATCCTTAGGTCATCGCTTTTTAGAGCGGGTATTTTATCTGTTCAATCCTCTTCTGTAATCGACTAGGAAACTTTAGACAAGGACTCTGACATGTCACACAATAAAAAGACTCAATTGATCACTGCTGGTCGAGATAAAAAATGGACACAAGGTAGTGTCAACCCTCCGGTTCAACGCGCATCAACCATTGTTTTTGATACGGTTGCCGATAAGCATCACGCGACGGTGAATCGAGCCAATAAGACACTTTTTTATGGTCGCCGAGGAACCACCACTCATTTCGCCTTTCAAGAAGCGATGAGTGAATTAGAAGACGGTGCAGGTTGCGCCCTCTACCCTTGCGGGGCTGCGGCGATCAGTAACGCAATTCTGGCCTTTGTTCAATCCGGCGATCACTTATTAATGGTCGATACCTGTTATGAACCAACGCGTGATTTTTGTGACACCATACTCAAAAAATTTGAGGTTGAAACGACGTATTATGACCCGATGATTGGTGAAGGGATCAGCGCTCTTATCCAACCTAATACCAAGATTTTATTTACCGAGTCACCGGGCTCTATCACCATGGAAGTTCAAGATATTCCCACCTTGGCTCGCATTGCTCATCAACATAATATCATTGTGATGATGGACAACACGTGGGCTGCGGGTATTCAGTTTGCGGCGTTACAACATGGTGTTGACATATCGATTCAAGCGGCGACCAAATACATTGTAGGCCACTCCGATGTGATGCTTGGTACTGCCGTTGCTAAAGCGGAATATTGGGACCAATTATGTGAAAATAGCTATTTAATGGGCCAATGCATTTCACCTGATGATGCTTATTTAGGTCTTCGTGGATTAAGAACCTTAGCGGTCCGTTTACAGCAACATCAACAAAATGCCCTTGCGGTGGCCAATTGGTTAGCCACTCATCCTTTAGTGGATGAGGTTCGTCATCCGGCATTCGCCAGCTGTCCGGGACACGAATTTTTCCAACGTGATTTCACTGGTGGCAACGGACTTTTCTCGTTTGTTCTTAAAACCAGCTATCCTCGTGCAACCACCGCTCTGCTCGATGGCATGCAACATTTTAGTATGGGTTATTCTTGGGGGGGCTTTGAAAGCTTAATTTTAGCGAATGAACCGAAAAGCTTTACTCAGTTACGAAGTGTCTCTCGACCCAATTTTGACGGGACTTTAATTCGTTTACATATTGGCTTAGAAGCGGTAGAAGATTTAATTGCTGATCTTGAACAAGGGTTTGCACGCTATCAAACCGTATTGGACTCTCGTTGCTGAACGCTTGTTTTGCCGATAACTGAACATTTTAGTTATCGGCATGGGCAATTCAAAAGGTGATCATTAACTATACCTACCGCTTGCATAAAAGCATAGCACGTCGTCGGTCCGACAAATTTAAACCCGTGTTGCTTTAAATAGTGGCTCATTGCACTCGACTCCTCACTGTAAGCCGGAACTTGATCTGCGCTTTGCCAGTGGTTGATCTTCGGCTCTCCGCCAACAAAAGACCATAACTTATCGCTCAATGACCCACATTCTTTCTGTATCGCTATCGCAGCACGAGCATTAGTAAACACCGACGCTATTTTTCCACGATGTTTAATCACATCAAACTGGCTCATGATCGCTTCAACATCAGCATCATCGTATTGAGCTAACACGCTCAAGTCGTAATTGGCAAACGCTTGTCGATAAGCCTGACGTTTTTTTAATACCGTTAACCAACTAAGCCCAGCCTGAGCGCCTTCTAAAGTGATAAATTCAAACAAAACCCGATCCAGATAGGCTGGCCTGCCCCATTCCGTATCGTGATATTCACGCTCAAGAGGATGCTTTAGTGCCCATGGACAGGTTAAATTACTCGTCATTGTTACCTACTCGTTGGATGTTTGGTTTAGCTCAAGGATAAAATTATTCCGCTATACTGTGATGACCGATACCGAAAAGCAATCAAATCTACAGGAGTGATGAACCTTCACGATGATGTTATTAGCGCTTAACATCGATGTCGATTGCTCAAGATTAATATCGAATACTATAGCGTTCTTCGCTAACCCAGCAATTTTCACAGAAAAGAGGCTCTTCGCTTTACTTGGGTATGATAGTACGACAACTTCAAGTAGAATAAAGGGATATTGCTTAGCCTCGTTGCTCACATGCGCACTTCTATTATGAATAGTTTATTACGATACACCATAGGCTTATCTGGCCTAATGTTGCTAATTGGATGTGGTGAAAGTATCGAACATCATCAAATCCGCCAATCTGGATTTGTCTATTGTGGACAAGGTAGTCCTAGTACATTTAACCCTCAGTTGGTTGATAGTGGCATCACTTCCGAAGCTTTAAGTCCACAATTGTATAATAGCTTGCTCACCATCGATCCTGATTCTCATTTTGTTCAACCTGGCTTAGCCAGTGAGTGGTATGCGACTAATCAAGGCACCGAGTATATTTTTACCCTGCGTTCCGGCGTTGAGTTTCAAACCACGCGCTGGTTTACTCCAACCCGCGCACTGAATGCAGAAGACGTGGTCTTTAGTTTCAAACGTATCATCGATCCTACGCATCCATTTCATAGCATCAATAATGCAAGTTATCCTTGGTTTACGAGCTTAAACATCACGAATACTCTCAAAGAGGTCGAGGCGTTAGATGCTAATACGGTAAAGTTTACTCTGACTCGACCAGATAATACTTTTTTAGCCAATATCTCTACAGCGCACGCGGTCATCCTCTCGGCGGAATATGCACAACAACTGCAAGCCAGTAATCAATTAGCGAATATTGATACCCATCCTGTCGGTACTGGGCCGTTCTATTTGGATGAGTATCAACCTCTTGATCTGATTCGTTTACGTCGCCATCCACACTATTGGAATGGACCGGCGAAAATGCAGCAAGTGGTGTTTGATATCTCCCAACGCGGTACCGGAACGCTGGCTAAGTTACTGCGTCACGAATGTGATGTGTTAACGTCACCGATCGCCAGTCAACTGCCAATCATCGAAAATCAGCCACACCTCACTCTCAAATCGAAGCCGGCGATGAATATTGCTTTTATTGCAGTGAATACCTCACATCCAGCGCTGAATGATGTTCGGGTACGTAAAGCGCTTAATTTTGCGATCAATCGACAAAATATCTTAGATTCGGTGTACTACGGTACCGGCAGCATCGCCTATAACCTACTACCGCCAAGCTCATGGGCTTATCAAAAAGATACGGTACAAATTCGCTATGATCGTAACTATGCGCTCGCTCTATTACGTGAAGCTGGCGTTACCTCAGGATTAGAGCTCACCATGTCGGTTCCAAATGAACCTCGGGCTTATAATCCTAGTCCAAGAAAAACCGCAGAATTAATCCAGACTCAGTTGGCCGAGGTTGGTATTACACTGCACTTGGTGGCTGAAGATCGCCTACAACGAGGTGAACTGCCACAACGTACAGAAGTCGATTTACTGCTGACAGGTTGGATTGGACACACAAGCGATCCGGACAATTTCTTACGTCCTTTACTTTCTTGTAGTGCGAATCGGGCAGGTCTTAATGTCGCCATGTGGTGCAATGATGACTTTGATTTCCTACTTGATCTAGCAAGAGAAGTCGAACGACCACGCTATAGGCTTAACCTCTACACCCAAGCACAAAATATACTGAATCAAGAGTTTCCAATTATTCCTTTAGCGCATGGCAAACAATTTAAAGCGTACACGACATCACTATCGGGTTTTCAACTGAGTCCATTTAATGTGCAACCTTTCAATACCATCGAGAGGATAAGTGAATAATGTTTAACTATACGTTTCGTCGCTTTAACCTCTTTGTGGTAACTTTATTTATTTTAACCTTAGTCGGTTATAGCTTACTCAGATTAGATCCGAGCTCTCATGCGATACAAGATAATTACTGGCTAGGCTGGTGGTCTTATGTGCAAGAACTGGCTCGTTTAAATTTTGGCGTCAATAAAAATGGCACGCCGATCATAGACGAACTATTGCTCGTATTTCCAGCCACCTTAGAACTGTGTTTAATTGCTTTTACCCTAGCGCTTGTGATTGGAATTCCCGTTGGAACCATTGCTGGTATGAAGCAAGGAAAATGGGTGGATACGGCAATTTCTTTTACCTCAATCTCTGGTTATTCGGCTCCGATTTTTTGGGTCGCGCTGATGATGATCATGTTATTCTCACTCAATTATGAAGCACTGCCTGTTGCCGGACGTTATGATTTACTTTATCAAATCCAACCCATAACTGGCTTTGCATTAATAGATGCCTTTCTTGCGCAAGGGCCGGATCGCCACTATGCACTACAAAGTGTGATTGAGCATATGATTTTACCTTGCTTAGTGCTGGCTCTAGCGCCAACCACGCAAGTGATCGGATTAATGCGTGCATCTGTCTCTGATGTGATGGCTCAGAACTATATTCGTGCCGCTCGTATTAAGGGGCTATCGTATTATCGGATCATTACCCAACATGTTCTGCCTAACGCGATTCCACCAATTATCCCTAAATTTGGTTTTGAACTCTCCAGTATGCTGACGCTGGCGATCATTACCGAATCGATTTTTAACTGGCCTGGCATCGGCCGCTGGCTGCTGGAAGCGCTCTCCAACAAGGATTACGTATCTATGCAAGCCGGGGTAATTGTGATTGGTGTATTGGTATTAACCGCCAATATTTTATCAGACCTCGTCGGAACTCTCGTCAACCCTCTGATAAGGAAAGAGTGGTATGCTAACAAATAGTATTTACCAAGAAGAGCACATCCCGACCCAATTTGAGCGTTTTTGGCGGAGTTTTAAAGCCAATAATCTCGCTATGTTTGGGTTATGGTGTTTATTAATCGTTCTTTTTCTCACGCTGACTTCTTATTGGATAACACCACACGATCCTCATAGTCAGTCAGGAGAATTATTAATGCCGCCATCTTGGGATCCTAGCGGGACCGTCAAATTCTTTTTAGGCACTGATGATTTCGGGCGTGATATTTTATCTCGTCTGATTGATGGATCTCGCTCAACCTTGGGTTCTGCATTATTGATCACCTTTATCGCAGCGCTCATCGGATGTTTAATTGGTATTTTAGCGGGCATGACTAAAGGGCTGCTCTCAAGCACCCTCAATCATTTATTAGATACGGTCATGTCCATCCCGTCCTTGCTACTGGCAATAATCTTCGTCGCTTTCTTAGGGCCAGGCGAATTTAATGTCTTATTGGCTATCGGCTTAGCCCTGATCCCGCGTTTTGTTCGCTCAGTCTATATCGCAGTACATAACGAGGTAGAGAAAGATTATATTTTGGCCGCTCGCCTTGATGGAGCGAGTGATATTTATCTCTTGTGGTATTCCATATTACCTAACGTACTACCGGTCATTGCCGCCGAGATCACACTAGGGCTGTCGGTGGCGATTTTAGATATTTCAGCCCTCGGTTTTTTAGGTTTAGGCGCTCAGTCACCCAGTACCGAATGGGGAGCCATGCTCGGTGATTCTGTGGAGCTGATTTACTTAGCACCTTGGACGGTGACGCTACCCGGCATCGCGATTATGTTTACTGTGGTGATGATTAACTTAGTCGGTGAAGGCGTCCGTCAAGCCTTAAATGCAGGAGTGGAATAATGCCGCTGTTAGATATTCGCCATCTCACGATTGAAATTGATACGCCGCAAGGGTTAGTTAAAGCGGTCGACCGTATGAGCTTAACCATGAATGAAGGCGAGATTCGAGGTTTAGTTGGCGAGTCTGGATCAGGTAAAAGCTTAGTCGCTAAAGCGATTGTGGGGGTGAGCAAAGATAACTGGCGAATTACTGCCGATAGGATGCGTCTTGGCAATATTGATCTGCTCCAACTGACCCCCCGTGAACGCAGACGAGTCATTGCTCGTGATATTGCCATGATTTTTCAAGAACCCTCAACCTGCCTTGACCCCTCTGATAAAGTCGGTGAACAGTTGATTGAATCGATCCCCTCGCGTACCTTTGAAGGGCGTTGGTGGGAGCGTTTTACTTGGCGGAAAAAACAAGCCATTGCTTTACTGCATAAAGTCGGTATTAAAGACCATCGTAAAATCATGGCAAGCTACCCTTATGAGCTAACCGATGGTGAATGCCAAAAAGTGATGATCGCCATGGCGATTGCAGCAAAACCGAAATTGTTGATTGCCGATGAACCAACAAATGACTTGGACCCCATTACTCAATCACAAATTTTACGTTTACTCAGTCGGATGAACCAAGTCAATAATACCTCTATTTTGTTAGTCGGCCATGACTTAACCACCATTACCCAATGGGCAACGCGCATCACTGTTATGTATTGTGGTCAATCCGTGGAATCCGCTGATACACCTAAGATCATGACTGAGCCTAAGCACCCTTATACCGTTGCGCTTCTCAAAGCGATGCCCGATTTCAGTGATTGGATACCTCACAAACAGAAGCTGCAATCATTGCCAGGCTCCATTCCCCCATTGCAACATCTCCCGATCGGCTGTCGCTTAGGACCTCGTTGTCCTTATGCTCAGCGTCAATGTGTCGAAGTGCCTGCCACTCGATTCATTAAAAGCCATAAGTTTGCTTGTCATTTTCCACTGAATATGGAGCCATAATCATGAGTGCTTCACTGCTAGAAGTTCATCAGTTATCCAAAGATTTTGTGAATCGCTCTGGTCTGTTTCGTAAAACCATTCACCATGCGGTCAAGCCAGTGAGTTTTAGCTTAGAGGCTGGACAGACTATTGGTTTCATCGGTCAAAATGGCTCAGGTAAATCGACTCTTGCACGTATGTTAGCGGGCGTAGTGGAGCCATCCGGCGGCGACATTTTGGTCAATGGCGAGCGTCTAGCACATCAAGATTACAGTACACGTTGCAAATTAATTCGGATGATTTTTCAAGATCCAAATACCTCGCTCAATCCGCGCCTACAAATAGGTAGAATTTTAGAAGGCCCGCTGAAACGTAATACCAGCATGACACCAGAAGCACGGATGAATCGCGTAAGAGACACCTTGCTGCGTGTAGGACTGCTTCCAGAACATGCTTACTTTTATCCACAAATGTTAGCCACTGGGCAAAAACAGCGGGTTTGCTTGGCTCGGGCGCTGATTTTGCAACCTTCGGTGATCATTGCCGATGAAGCATTAAACGGTTTAGACATGGCCATGCGATCACAAATCATCAACCTTTTCTTAGAGTTACAAGAAGAAATGGGCGTGTCTTTTATTTATGTTTCGCAACATATTGGCATTGTTAAACATATCACAGATAAAATCATGGTCATGCATGAAGGTGAAGTTGTTGAGTCGGGTGACACTTTACAAGTCTTAGCAGATCCCCAGCACCCCATCACTCAACGGATGATTGAAAGCCATTTTCAAAAAGCACCAAACTTTAAGTAACAGCTTAGCCAGTAACATAAAGTATCATTGAGCGGTTAAGATCAACGATTGAATGCCTACTCGAATAAGCAAAAGGCCCAAATCATTGGGCCTTTGTTCTCTAACTCACTTTATTGGGCGGACTTTTGCTTATTCAATTCCCTATCAAATTCATCGGGAAATAAGACCACCCCTTCTTCATTCTCATTCGGACAAACTACAACCGAAAGATCATCATCTGCCAATCCAGGAGTCCAGCGACTGCGCCATTGATTAAGAGGAATAGACTGAGCTTCACACTCTGCCCACTCGCCAGTGGCCCACGCCTCGGCTAGCTCACGATGCGGCCAAACGGGCACACACTCTTCGTCTTCAGTATTGAGCATCACACAGCCATCTTGGTCTTTTAAAATCCAGACTTGCTGATTAGCAACAATGTGCTTAATACAATACGTTAAACGCTGTTCAGAATCATACTGATTGACGGCCGCGATTTGCTCCGCGCTAAGTGAATTAGACATAATATTCTCCGCTTTTTTTAAGCCCAAGATCATACCGTAATTTAATCATTACGCCAGCTCCGTTTGCGCCGCCACGACAACATCACATTCATACTCATCGCTGCCGCTGCACCTTAGCCGTGCTATCACTGCACGAATATCGTGCATCATTTATACGAAAAATCATTCAGTTAATGTTACGCACTGAGTTTGAAAGCACTTATCCACAGAAAATGTGGATAACCAGCCAAACGATAAAAACCTACTCTTTGAGATAAATTAACCAATACCAAATCCCCACAAACACACCACCACCGACAATATTGCCCAAGGTAACAGGAATTAAGTTATCGACAATGAAGTTCATCATGGTTAAGTCGGTATACTGGGCGATATTCGCCCCAGTCATCTGCCAAAAAGCCTCAGGGGCAACGTATTTGATGCCAATGGCTAACGGAACTTGATACATGTTAGCAATACAGTGTTCAAACCCAGAAGAAACAAACATCGCTACGGGTAAAATGAGTACCATGACTTTGTCTGTTAAAGAGCGAGCACTGAAAGTCATCCATACGGCTAAACAGACCAAAATATTGCACATCAAACCAAGAGAAAAAGCCTGCAGAAAACCATGATGCAGCTTATGCTCGGCAATCGCCATTGCATTTAAACCGAGTTGTCCACCATCATCCATAAACTGCTTGGTTGATAACATGATCCCAACCAATAAAACAGAACCACATAAGTTACCAAAATAGACCACGATCCAGTTTTTGACTAACTGTGGCCAAGAAATTTTCCCACTCGCTTTAGCGACCAAGGTCAATACAGAGCTGGTAAAGAGCTCTCCCCCCGTAATCACCACCAAAATTAATCCAAGACTAAAGGCTATCCCGCCAATCAGCTTAGCAATACCGTAGGGAATATCTTGTGCGCCCGTGGTAACCACGGTGTAAAACACAAAAGCGATACCAATATGAATGCCTGCAGAAATCGCCAGTAAAAACGATTTATACATAGGTTTAGTGGCTTTACTTTCTCCGGTGACGGCAGCACGTTCCGCCATTTGTGGAGGAAGCAGAGAGTCGAACTGGTTCAGATCCATAATTAATGTTACATTTTGATACAGGTAAAAGAGTGGCGGATAATCGCTCCATTTCCTTTTTTGTTCAAGGGGTATTATTGATGTTTACCAAAAATGTTTTAAAGCCTACCTCACGCAGCTTCTTTCTCCTTCCTTTAACTGCATAAAAAAAGCCCATAATGGATTAAGATAACAGTTCTCTATGTTTATGATTGCGTCTTTTTCTTTCGACGATTAAGGTGAATTTAAATCAACCATAGTAAGGGTTTACGATGAAATTTTCTCCACAGCACCTTGATGAATTAAACCTGCTTATTCAATTTGATGTCAGCAGCGCAGCAACGGGTATAAAAGTACACAGCGATGCTCCAGAAGCACTCCAAGCCGCTGCACAGCGACTTCATGAAAAAGGCTTATGCAGCTTACCCGATGGTGGTTATTTGACTCACGAAGGGATTGAAATGGCCGAACTTACCCAACGTCTTTTGCACGTGTTAACTCACGCTTAATCTTCTTCCATCAAACCATGCGATAATAACGTTAACTTTCGGCTCATCATTCACGGTGGTTTTGGAGTTAACGTTATTGCTCTCTCAGTGACAAGCTCCTAACAACCACTATCCAACAGGTAATTGTATGCAACGTATCGCCATTATCGGTGCAGGTTGGCTGGGCCAACCACTGATTCAACATCTCAAACAACAAAATTATTACGTTTGTGCCAGCCGCACCAGCCTATCAGGCGTTGAGCAATTGCACGCACAAGGTGTGGATGGGTTTGTTTGTCAGTTACCAGATGCCCCCCAGCTTGTCGAAGCGCTCTTAAACTTTCGCTGCGATGCGTTGATTGGCTGCTTTCCTCCCGGTTTTCGCAAAGGCCACGGCACCGACTACCAAGCAAGCTGGCAAACGTTAGTTAACGCAGCACAACAAGCGGGCATTCGCAAAATTATCATGATCAGCTCAACCAGTGTTTATCCTGACCAAGCAAAAACGATGCGTGAAGAAGATGCCTCTTTGGTTCAGTGTGAACAAAACCCTATGTTTTCAGAGAAAGCCAAAATCATGCTCTGCGCCGAACAAGCCGTTATAGATAGCGGTATCGAGTATGCTATTTTGCGTTGCAGTGGGTTAATCGGTCCCAATCGCCACCCTGCTCGCTTTGCGCTTCGTCTTTCTCAAGTCAGCGATCAAGCGCCCGCCAATATGGTCCATCAATATGATGTTTTACAAGCGATTACTTTTTCGCTGAGTGAGATTAACAACCACATTATCAATGTCACTACGCCGACAACGGTCAGTAAAGCGGAGTTTTACCGAGCGGCTTTGTCTGCGGTTCAATCACCTCATCCGTTACCACCGATTGTTCATTTACCCGATAAACGAATTGTCAGTGATAAGCTGATCACGATGGGATTTCATTTTCACTACGCTAATACATTAGAGGCGCTGCACGGTTATGAGTAAACGTCTTTATCAACATTTAGAAACTCTGTGGCAGTTTATGCAAATGGGACACGAGTTAAAACCTGCTGATGTGATCGTTGTCCCTGGTAGTAATGATATACGCGTTGCCGAAGTGGCCGCGGATTTATACCAAAGAGGACTAGCACCGTGGGTGCTTTTTTCTGGGGATAAAGGGCGCTTTACGGAAGATTTATTTGAGTACAGTGAAGCTGAAACATTCGCGATGGTCGCTAAAGAGTGCGGCTTACCCAGTTCTGCGATCTTATTAGAAACCCGAGCCACCCATAGTGGTGAGAATGTGTGTTTGAGTCATCAATTGCTTAGTGAGAAAGGTATTCATGCTCAACGTTTACTGATTGTGCATAAGCCATATATGGAGCGACGCGCTTTCGCGACCTTTACTAAACAGTGGCCAGCAACGTTAACGTCTTTGCAAGTGACCTCTTCTGGCGGAGATTTTTTTGATTACTTGACCGAATCCCTGACGCTCGATGTAGTACTCCACACCTTACTGGACGATTTTCAACGTTTGTTGGATTACCCTGCGCAGGGTTTTCAGGTTCCCCAATCGATCCCAGATGAAGTACAGCAAGCTTATCAAGCCCTTAAGCGGTTGTTTTAAACATTCATTATACCCAAACGAGTTGAAGTTGCAGGTAGGCGGCAAGTGAGTAAATCCCCATGAGCATAGGCAAACTATGTGATTGGGGTGAACGAACGTAGCCAACACCGCTGCAGCTTCAAGTAGGAAGGGTATATTAGGGGCAGCCCCTCGTCTACTGAGATGATTGACGGCAAGGAATATCGCGAACAGAACTCAACGCCCAAGCGCTTGTTTATAGTGCTGTCGGCATACCGATACGTAGCGATCATTACCACCAATATCGACTTGGTCACCCTCACAAATAGCCTGACCGTGCTCATCGGTACGGATCACCATATTCGCTTTGCGGCCACAGTGACAAATGGTTTTCAGTTCAATCAATTTATCCGCCCACGATAACAGGTATTTACTTCCTTCGAACAGCTCACCCAAAAAGTCGGTACGCAAACCATAACAAAGTACCGGAATATCTAACTTATCGACCACTTCCGTTAACTGATACACTTGCTCACGAGTTAAAAACTGGCATTCATCAACCAGTACACAATGGCGTTTCTGTTCGGTATTTAATTGAGTGATCGCGTGCAATAAATCGGTGGTGTCATCAAACAGATGAGCATCCGCTTCAAGGCCAATACGCGAGCTGACCTTACCAACACCAAAGCGGTTATCAATCGCGGCAGTAAAAATCACCGGAGTCATGCCCCGCTCTTGGTAGTTAAACGACGATTGCAGCAAGGTGGTTGATTTACCCGCGTTCATTGCGGAGTAATAAAAATACATCTGAGCCAACGGGGAGGTTTCCTATTAAAACTAAAAAGCGCGCCATTGTAGCAAACCCTCATCAAATGTGGATGCTTATTAGCGACGATAAGGCTTGTTCGTGAGCTTAACGGATCATTTCTACGATAAAAAAGGGCGGCTCAAAGCCACCCTCTTCTTATCATCAAACAACCATCGTTTACTGTGCTTTTTCTTTAGCTGCCGTCACGGTAATCGCTAATTCTTCAAGAGCGGCTGGGTTAGCGACACTTGGAGCATCCGTCAATAAACAAGCCGCTGCGGTCGTTTTCGGGAAAGCAATCACATCGCGGATGTTTTCCGTTCCACACAACAACATCACTAGACGGTCTAAACCAAACGCAAGGCCAGCGTGTGGTGGTGTGCCGTATTTTAGTGCATCCAACAAGAAGCCAAACTTCAAACGTTGCTCATGCTCATCAATACCCAGCAAATCAAATACCGCTGATTGCATGGTCGCATCATGAATACGAACAGAGCCACCACCGACTTCATAGCCGTTTAACACCATATCGTAAGCATTAGACAACGCATTACTTGGGCTGGCTTTTAATTCTTCTGCCGTCATATTCAATGGTGCAGTGAATGGGTGATGCATTGCCGCAACATTGCCTTCGCTGTCGGTTTCAAACATAGGGAAATCAACAACCCACAATGGTGCCCAAGTGGCCCCGTTGGTGATGGCCAAATCTTTGCCTACTTTAAGACGTAAAGCACCCATCGCTTCCGCGACAACATTGGCATTATCAGCGCCAAAAAGAATGATGTCGCCATTCTCTGCTTGAGTACGCTCAATAATTGTTTGCACAATCTCGGCATTTAGGAATTTAGCGACTGGCGATTGGATCCCCTCCAAACCAGCAGCGCGATCATTGACTTTCAACCACGCTAAACCTTTCGCGCCATAAATAGCGACAAACGCGGTGTATTCGTCAATTTGCTTACGCGATAGCGCTGCACCACCAGGGACGCGAAGCGCAGCAACAC
Source organism: Vibrio sp. V31_P5A7T61 (assembly GCF_009904895.1). Classification (NCBI taxonomy): domain Bacteria; kingdom Pseudomonadati; phylum Pseudomonadota; class Gammaproteobacteria; order Vibrionales; family Vibrionaceae; genus Vibrio; species Vibrio sp. V31_P5A7T61. Next base: position 125,150 of record NZ_WXWI01000025.1, on the reverse strand, counting down.
GACCTTTTTCATCATTGGCAGGACCAGAGAAAACTTTAAAATCGACGTCTTTCAGTAAATCCGCTACATCAACCAGTTCCATTGGGTTACGCAAATCAGGCTTATCACTACCAAAACGACGAATCGCTTCGCTATACGGCATGACGGGGAACTCACCCAAATCAACATCCAATAGCTCCAACCACATCTCACGAATCATTTGCTCAGTAACCGTACGAACTTGATCCGCCGTCATAAATGAGGTTTCGATATCGATTTGAGTAAATTCTGGTTGGCGATCGGCACGTAAGTCTTCATCACGGAAACACTTAACGATTTGATAATAGCGGTCAAAGCCAGACATCATCAGTAACTGTTTGAATAACTGAGGAGACTGAGGTAAAGCATAGAAACTGCCTTTGTGCACCCGACTTGGAACGAGATAATCACGTGCACCTTCTGGCGTTGCTTTGGTCAATACTGGCGTCTCAATGTCCAAAAAGCCGTGTCCATCAAGGAAACGGCGAACAAAACTTGACGCTTTGGCTCGCAGCTTAATCCGATCGCTCATCTCTGGGCGGCGCAAATCTAAATAACGGTATTTTAGGCGCTGCTCTTCCGAGTTCTTTTGGTTGGAATCTAAAGGTAAGGCTTCTGAACGGTTGATGATCTGCAAATCTTTAGCCAGTACTTCTACTGCGCCCGTTGCCATATCTTGATTGATTTGACTGTCTGGACGAGCGCGGACTTCACCGGTTAATTTAATGCAGAACTCATTACGCACTTGGTTGGCAATGTTAAACACATCCACCATATCGGGGTCGACAACAACCTGAACGATACCTTCACGATCTCGCATATCAATAAAAATCAGACCGCCTAAATCACGACGGCGGTTAACCCAACCGCAAAGTTCTACTGTTTGTCCAACAAGGGACTTGTTCAGGTGACCACAATAATGGCTACGCATAATGAAATTCCCAACCTCTATTTAATTCATCTTATTCCTAGCCGCAGATAATGTTAGCTACGGCGCATGATTCCATTTATACGCTGAAAAAAGTTGAAAATCGACCTTCCAGAATACAATTTTGCTGTGTTTTCTTCTGCCCTGCTTTTTCCGTACAATAATTCAGCAAAATATGTACAAAGCATCAACAGTAATAAAATTGGCGCTGATTATAACGTTAAAATAACGTATTCTTCAAAGAACTCATGCTTACCAACAAGAAAAAATTCATCATCGCAGCAATGACCAAACCACTTGAAGTAAGAAGCAAATAAACCGTGACGATGACAAACTTACCACTACGTCTAGGACTGACCCTATGGTCACATACCGGCTGGCAAGGGCGCTTTTATCCTTCGGGTAGTTCAGCGACCGATCGTTTAGCGCACTACGCAACCGTTTTTCACACCGTCGAAGGCAATACGACGTTTTATGCGTCGCCCTCGCCACAAACGGTGAATAATTGGCGAGCCGCAACCCATGACCATTTCCGTTTCACATTTAAGCTACCGAAAAGTATTACCCACCAACATCAGTTGGTTGGATGCCAAGGTGAACTCAAACAGTTTTTACAATTAATGGCTCCACTGCATCAACGAATTGGTTTATGGACCATACAACTGCCGGCTTCGTTTAGTACCGCTCAGTTGAGTCATTTACAAAAATTTTGCCGCTATTTCCCCAAAGATTTCCCATTAGCGGTAGAAGTGCGCCATCGTGACTATTTTGCTAAAGGTGAAGAAGAGCGTCGTTTTAACCAATGGCTGATTGAAGAGGGGATCAATCGAATTATCATGGATAGCCGCCCTGTTTTTGCCGCCGAGCCAAGCAACGAAACTATTATTGATGCACAAAAGAAAAAGCCGAAAGTGCCCGTCCACGCATTGGCCACTGCCGATAACCCCATGATTCGCTTTATCGGCCATCCTGATTTAACCGCGAATGATGCTTTTTTTAAGCCTTGGCTACAAAAGTTACCCCAATGGATCGCCGCCGGAAAACAACCCTATCTGATGATTCATACGCCGGATAACTTTTATGCCCCAGAACTCGCGGTTGATTTGTATCGGCAATTACAAACCAGCGTCCAACTTGCGCTTATTGCCGATGAAATCGCCAAACAAACAAGGTTACCCGATTTAGCTCCATTTCCGGCCCAAAACAGTCAACAAATGTCGATATTTTGACGATGTTTTGTCACTAGCTCTGGGTATATAATGACAGACCAGTAAATTTTTCATAAAATACGGCACTTTTTTATCTAACCCGTCCTTTTATTCCTCGATGTTAGCGAGCGCTCATTTCTATTCGCGTCGTGATGATAAAAGGACAGGTAAAATCAAGTGTGTATAAGGGTTACTCATGGCCAACAAAGACACCATATTCTCCGCTCCTATCGATAAAATCGGTGATTTTACCTTCGATGAGCGAGTGGTTGAAGTGTTCCCCGATATGATTCAGCGTTCCGTTCCGGGCTACAGTAATATTATTTCCGCGATTGGCATGCTCGCCGAACGTTTTGCTAAGCCACACTCTAATTTGTATGATCTTGGCTGTTCATTAGGCGCTGCCACTTTATCCATGCGTCGTCATATTCAACAAGAAGGGTGCAAAATTATCGGCGTCGATAACTCATCGGCGATGGTAGAACGGTGTAAATTGCACGTGAATGCTTACCGTTCTGATACGCCAGTCGAGATTATCGAAGCGGACATTCGTGATATTCAGATCGAAAATGCCTCTGTGGTGGTGCTTAACTTCACACTGCAATTTTTGTCCCCTGACGATCGTTATCGCCTACTGGAAAATATTTATGCTGGATTACGTAGTGGCGGCATATTGATTATTTCTGAAAAGTTTATTTTCCCTAATCAAACGGCTCACGAGCTGCTGATCGATTTACATCATGACTTTAAACGTGCTAATGGCTACAGCGAATTAGAGATTAGCCAAAAGCGCAGTGCAATTGAAAATGTGATGCGCCCAGACTCAATAGAAGCCCACAAAGCACGCTTCAAAGCCTTAGGCTTTTCGAGCTACGAAATGTGGTTCCAATGCTTTAATTTTGGGTCGATGTTCGCCATCAAATAATCTCGTCGTGTGCTGACTTGGCATGATTACCTCAAATAATAACCACGCTTTTTTCCTGCAAGGTAGATATGGGTTCTCTACCATCGTGGGTTTGTACTAGTTAGGAATAGACGATTATGTTTAATTTTGGTCCACTTTATCAGCGCATTGCGCAAGACACCCGCTTACAGCCTTGGTTAGAAGTGTTACCCAAGCAGCTTGCTGAATGGCAGGCGAAACCTCATGGGGATATGGAACGCTGGCTACGCGCCTTAAAAAAAATCTCGGATGCCAGCCCTGATCATATTGACTTAAAAGAGTCGGTGTCGGTGAGCAATACACACCCCTTGCCTGAAGGTGAGCAAAAAAAACTAACCAGTCTATTAAAAACGCTCCATCCATGGCGCAAAGGTCCTTATCAACTGCATGGCATTCATATCGATACCGAGTGGCGCAGCGACTGGAAATGGGATCGTCTTCTACCTCACATTTCACCCCTTCAGGGGCGTTCAATATTGGATGTCGGCTGTGGTAATGGTTACCATATGTGGCGTATGCTCGGCGAAGGAGCGTATCAGGTGATGGGTATCGATCCATCTGAACTGTTTTTAATCCAATTTGAAGCCGTTCGAAAATTGATGGATAACGATCAACGTATCCATTTAGTCCCGCTTGGTATTGAACAACTCCCTGAATTACAAGCATTTGATACTGTATTTAGTATGGGAGTATTGTATCATCGTCGCTCACCATTAGATCACCTCATCCAATTAAAAAATCAACTGGTTAGTGGGGGTGAATTGGTCTTAGAGACTCTGGTAATTGAAGGGGATGAAAATGCGGTTCTTGTGCCTTTTGACCGCTATGCCCAGATGCGAAATGTGTACTTTTTCCCATCAGCGCTGGCATTAAAAGGCTGGCTAGAAAAAGTCGGATTTGTGGATGTACGGATTGTCGATGAGAACATTACCTCACAAGATGAGCAACGCAGTACCGAGTGGATGACTCATAATTCGCTCCCCGATTACCTTGATAATAACGATCCAAGTAAAACCGTGGAAGGTTATCCAGCACCACGTCGAGCAATTTTAATTGCTCAGAAACCATAATTGACACAGCCTTAACTCGTCAGGCTACGGATACGTCTACCCTAACGGATGAGATTAGCGCCCTCGGGCGCTGATCGATGACTTAAAGTCACCGATCGTCCTTTAAGTCATCGAGGGTATAACGAATGAAACCATCACATAACAATAAGGTTGCCAATGTTTAAGCGAATAGCTCCCATCGTTGCACTGAGCCTACTCTCAGGCTGCACACTATTAAAGGGGGATGAATATCATCAGGCTACGCTGGCCGCACTTCACCAATCTGAGTCAAACATTGCTAATAAAATCGTTAATTTAGAACTCCATATCAGCAATCAGATGGATTATATCGATAGCCTTGACGGTAAAGTTTCTAGCTTACAGAATGAAATGTACGAGCTAAAAGACCTCGCCAACCGACCGATCATCATCAGTGAACCATCACCATCCGCTGATTCCCTCGCCACGGTGAATGCCACTCAAACTATCCCTCGTCAGGATCTGGTATTAGGTGAAATCGAACGCGTGACCATCGACAGTATTAAACAATCGTTTGATGCTCGAATTGATACTGGCGCAGCGACTTCTTCACTGAATGCCGTCGACGTTGAAGAGTTTGAACGCAATGGCAAGAATTGGGTACGTTTTCACCTCACCGGTGATAATAGCGTCAAAGACGATAGCAATTGGATAGAAGCGCCTATTCTCCGTTATGTTCGTATTCGTCAAGCGACCAACGAGCAAACAGAGCGTCGTGCTGTGGTCGAATTATGGGTGAAATTGGGGCCTATTCATCAAAAATCTCAATTTACCCTCGCTGATCGTTCACAAATGACCCATCCTATTTTATTAGGTCGGGAATTTATTCGCGATATCGCCGTGGTGGATGTAAGCCGTCAATACATTCAGACAGAAACTAAAGAAAAATAAGGCCCATTATGACGTCACGAATTCCGTTTTATCTATCCATATTGTTGTTAATTGTGGTGGGGATTACTTTAAGTGTCATGCGTCATCAAAGCTATGGTGTACCATGGACACCCGGTGAAACTCGCCAAGTCTGGGACATTGAAGCGCGAATTGAATTTAACGCGCAAGGTCGGGAAGTCAAAGTCTCTCTCGCCGCTCCTCATACCCAAGATGGCTTTACGTTGATTGGAGAGAATGCCTCTTCTCCGGGTTACGGTATCTCTTATGTCACTACAGAAAGTGGTCGACGTGCAGAGTGGACCATTCGTCAGGCCAAAGGTCCACAGACCATTTATTACAAAACTCAGTTCTTAGTGGACCCACAAGCGAACGCGATTCCTCTCCCGCCAAGCGCACCGATGGTTAAACCCACATTTGACGGTCCAGATGAAACCTCAGCCATCGCACTTATCGAGCAGGCTAACCGTCGTTCAGCGGATGACGTTACCTTTACTCGCGAACTGATTAAAGCGCTCAACGAAGCAGAAAATCAAAACGCCGCCTTACTGCTCAATAAAATGAGTAAAGTCGACGCGGCGCAAAAACTCCTTTCGTATGCACAAATTCCTAATAAAGTGGTTGGCGTCATTCGCCTAGAAGACGGACGTCGGCGTCAATCGATCCAACATATGAATCAAGTCTGGGACGGCAGTAAATGGGTGCTGTTTAATCCAGAAACTGGCACTCAACCGACTCAACCGAATTTGTTGGTGTGGGATGAATCGAATGTTTCTTTACTTGATGTGATGGGTGGACAAAACAGCCAAGTGCATTTCACGATGATTGCGCAAGATGTCTCTCCTCAACAAGCCACCAACAGTAAAGTCAGCGCCGATGGATTATTAAACCTATCCATTCATAGCTTACCGCTTGAAGAACAAGCGATGTTTAAAAATATTATGCTGATCCCTATCGGCGCACTGATTGTGGTTTTTTTACGTGTGATCATTGGTTTAAAAACCTCGGGAACTTTTATGCCCGTTTTGATTGCCGTCGCGTTTGTCCAGACCCAATTAACCACGGGGATCATCGGGTTTTTATTGATTGTCGGCACAGGCTTAATCATTCGTAGCTATCTCTCTAAGTTAAACTTATTGCTGGTCGCCCGAATATCGGCGGTGATTATCTCGGTGATTTTAATCATTTCAATGTTTACTGTCGTCGCATTCAAAATCGGCCTGACCGAAGGCTTAACGATTACGTTCTTCCCAATGATCATCTTATCTTGGACCATTGAACGGATGTCTATCCTTTGGGAAGAGGAAGGCGCTAAAGAAGTGATTCTGCAAGGTGGTGGCTCGTTATTGACTGCCGTGCTGATTTATTTAGCCATGACTAACCCTTATGTACAGCACTTAACTTTCAACTTTATTGGATTACAGTTAATTGTCTTAGCAGGCATTTTATTATTGGGAACGTATACCGGTTATCGCTTAACCGAACTGCGTCGCTTTAAACCCTTGGTAGACGGAGATTAATATGTTTTTTTCTCTTTCTGAATACACCTCCCCTTTCAAGCTACGCCGCAAGGGGATCATGGGCATGAATAAGCGTAATCATAGCTATATTGGTCGCTATAATGATCGCTCCAAATACCCTCTGGTTGACGATAAACTGCAAACAAAACTGATTGCTCAACGCGCAGGTTGTACGGTACCAAAGCTGATTGGCGTGATCAGCAACCAAGGCGATGTTAGGCGCATTCACGAGATGGTCAAAGAGTGGCCGGGCTTTGTTATCAAACCGGCACGAGGCAGTGGCGGCAAAGGTATCTTAGTCATCACCTCACACAAAGATGGCATTTACACCAAGCCCTCTGGCTCGACCATTAATAAAGAAGATGTGGAACGGCACGTCAGTAACGCTTTAGCTGGTCTCTTCTCGCTGGGTGGTAAAAATGACGTTGCCGTGATCGAAAACCTAATCAAATTTGATGACTGCTTTGATGGTTTCAGCTATGAAGGCGTTCCCGATGTACGGATCATCGTCTTTAAAGGCTACCCAGTAATGGCAATGATGCGGCTTTCTACCTCTGCTTCAGATGGCAAAGCTAACTTACACCAAGGAGCGGTGGGAGTGGGCGTTGACCTCGGATCGGGTAAAGCGGTACGTGCTGTACAGTTCAATCGCCCAGTGACCCATCATCCCGATACCGGAAGATCATTATCTGAGCTTACGGTACCGCATTGGGAACGCTTATTAACCTTAGCGGCCAGTGCATGGGAAATGACCGGTTTAGGTTATATTGGAACTGATATGGTCCTTGATAAAGAAGAAGGTCCGATGGTGCTTGAGCTCAATGCTCGTCCAGGATTAGCGATTCAAACCGCTAATGGTGCTGGCTTACTACCAAGGTTACAGCATATTGAAAGCATCGGATCACCACTGATTTATCCAACACCAGCCGAGCGAGTGGCTTATGCCGCGAAACAATTTGGGCTAAAAAACGGGTAATACTCATTAGATGGTGATTACCGCCATTCAATTAACGGTGGACAACTAAGTTTGCAGCTCGACAATAAAGTTCGAAACTTTTCGATGATTTTTTGTCGTAGTTTACCTTGTACTCTGACAAGGTTTTATCCAGAACCATACTGAAGGGCAATGACCGTAACGCAGATTTGCCCCGAAATCGTTTAGTGCAAATACTCTTTTAAATTTTGAAGACATATATTTCCATACTAAAAGTTATACGAAGCCTGAATACAGAAAAGTATTGCGTTGTGGGCTGCCACCTCATTTCTGACATAACTATTGACTAGTTTTGTATTGAAGAGCAGAGTAAAAAAATGTTTTTTTAAATCAAAAAGTGATTTGTTACTAAAGAGAAATCATAAGTGCTGACTAACAAACCTTTACATTGAGTCACTTAAATTAGGATATGGTATTTTGAACACTGCCCCATCACGACGTCTAAGACGCCTCCGAAGTTCCGAAGCTATGCGAGATTTATTAAGAGAAAATCATGTACAACTAGGTGATTTAATTCATCCTATATTTGTCGAGGAACATATAGAGCAACCAGTGCCAATTTCTACTCTACCTGGCATAAGCAGAATCCCAGAGTGTCATTTAGCGGATGAGGTTCGAGAACTTCATGCTTTAGGTATACGCTATGTGATGCCTTTTGGAATATCTCATACTAAAGATGCGCAAGGAAGCGACACATGGAATGATCATGGTTTACTTGCACGTATGATTAAAATAATAAAGTCTGCTGTACCAGATATGATGGTCATTCCAGATATCTGTTTCTGTGAATATACTGTTCATGGGCATTGTGGAGTAATAAAAAATAATAACGTGTGTAACGACCTTACGGTTGAAAACTTGGTTAAGCAATCTTTAACAGCAGCTCAAGCGGGTGCTGATATGTTAGCTCCTTCATCAATGATGGATGGTCAAGTAAAAGAGATTCGTCTGGGCCTTGATGCCGCCGGTTATCATGACGTGGCAATTTTGGCACATTCAGTAAAGTTTGCTTCTTCCTTTTACGGGCCATTTAGGACGGCAGTAGATTGTGGACTCAATGGTGATAGGAAAGGCTATCAACTTGACTATGCCAACGGTCGACAAGCTTTACTCGAAGCTTCTCTTGATGAAGCTGAAGGTGCTGATATTCTTATGGTCAAACCAGGTACACCTTATCTAGATGTGCTTTCCCGCTTAAGACAAGAGACTCATTTACCGTTAGCTGCTTATCAAGTAGGTGGAGAGTATGCGAGTATTAAATTTGCGGCTCTGGCTGGTGCTCTCGATGAAAAGTCAGTGGTGAACGAAACTTTTATTGGGCTAAAACGAGCTGGAGCAGATTTAATTGTCAGCTACTATACCAAGCAGTATGCGACATGGTTAAGTGAAGAAATTTAGCTGAGTATTTGGCTATGAATTTCAATAATTAACATAAGTTCTCTACTATACCAAAACTGTGGACTAAAGGAATGTTCTTTGTCCACATTATTCAATTTTCAGAGTTGGCATATTCGCATTCAAATGTTTAAAGCTTTAAGGTTTCAGCCCATTCTGGCTGAAACACTTTTGTCCAAAAGTGAGTTTCAAACTTTGTAATCACACTTTTTCTTAGGGTAGCCACGTTGATTGAGTCTAAGTTTCAATCTTTATTGTTACATTTGGTCGCTGTAACCACGATGGAAGCGAGCTTCGGAAGTAGAAAGGTTTCAAACTTTAATGTTCTCCTACATCAATACCCGTTCAGCGAAGACAACAATGATCATAAAAAAGCGCCTTATCATCAAGGCGCTTTTTATTTACGAGTGACTCAGCTTAGCTGACAGCATCGGCCAGTGGCAAAGACTCATTTTTGGGTTTTTCACTAGTAAAACCACGCAGTCCGACCACATGCACGTGTTCATGATCTTTAAATACCTTACGCACCAGTTTATAGGTGGTCCCTCTTTCTGGGCTGATATTTTCTGGCGCCGCAATCAATAATTGCATATCCAAACGTTCACACAGTTCAAATAGCGTTGCTATTGATTTAGCATCTAAACGTGCTGCCTCATCTAAGAACAATAAACGGCATGGGATAATATCTTTACTGCGTAGACGACGAGACTCTTCTTCCCAGCTCTGTACGACCATCAGTAAGATAGATTGGCCAGTACCAATGGCTTCACCCGTTGACAATGCGCCCGATTCGGCTTGTAACCATCCATCTGAACCACGATTAACTTCAACACTCAACTCAAGATAGTTACGATAATCGAGTAGCTCTTCACCCAATATTTGTGGTGAACGCTGCCCCATATCGATATGGGGATTGACGCGTTGGAATAGCTTCGCCATCGCTTCTGAGAAGGTATAACGTGAGCTTTCAAACAGATCTTTATGTTGAGCCTGCTGCTCTGCTAAACCACTGAGAAGAACTTCATGGCTTTCACGAACTTTGACATTTAAACGCACGCCATTCACTTGCCCAAAAGCAATATTCGAAAGCCCTTGGTTGAGCATGCGAATACGGTTTTGTTCACGTTGAATGGTTTTACGAATAATGCTCGCCACCGAATCTGAGCTGATCGCTAAACGATTTTCCCGCTGAGTCAGCTCTTCTGTTAGGCGAGCTAGCTCGACTTCCATCTCTTCAATCGCTTCAACAGGATCATCGGTACGAATAATATCTTGTCGAATTCGTTCACGTAAGTGCTGATAAACTGCAATGTAAAACAGTACCTTACGTTCAGGGTACGCATTATCCTCCGAGTGGCGCAGCGCATCACGCAGCGCCTCATTATTCGCCACGGCAAGACGTAGCGCCCCGAGTGATTTATCCGACATGGAGCGTAACTCATCAGCTGATAAATAAGCCAATTCACGTTTATGCAAACGACGTTCAACATCATTTTGGCGGGCTAAACGAAGAACCGCACACCACCCAGCTTTGGCATTAACAACGAAAGTACGTAAATCTTGATACTCTTTTTCTAATTTTTTCAATCGCTTGGCAAGCGATTTCATCTCAATTTCGGTTGAGGTGATTGTCCGCTCATAGTGACTCTTACGGCTACGAGAGCTGTGCAAACGTTCATGCAGCTCATCACGGCGCTGCTGAGCTCTGAATAATGCGTTTTCATCTGGATGTACGCCAAACTCCTGTAGCTCTTGCTTAAACTCTTGCATTGTTTCCAATTTAGCCTGATGAGCACTTTTCAACGATGCCAACACTTGGTTGTACTGATTGAATTGCGCTTGCGCTTGTTTTAACTCTTCGCGAGTACGCTGACGCAGGCTCTCAGCTTGAACTAACTTAGCTTTTAACTGCTCACTGAGTTCGCTACTTTGATTGAGAAGATCCACCGAATCTGCGTAAGCAAAGTGGTGGCGACGTTCAACCAAATCAGCGAGGGCAAAAATTTGTGTTTTGAGTTGTTGCAGTCCGCGATCCGCAGCAAGATATTGCTGTTCTAAGACTTCAAACTGCTCAGGATCAACCTCTAACGCTGAAGCAATCGGCGTCAGTTGTTCAACCGTTTTACCATGAGCATGAAGCCAAGCTTTCGCTTCCACTAACTGAGCTAACTTGGCGTCAATATCTGCGGCTCGTTGGGTTAATCCAGATTCAGACAACAAGCGTAAATGAGGCGCAATATTCTCTAATAGTGCTAATGCCTGTTTACTCAGTTGACGTCGACTGGTTTGTTGCTGTTGTTGATGCTCTAACTCGACTAACTGGCGAGCAAGATGATTGAGTGCGTCACGAGCTTGACTGAGTGCTTGTTCAGGATCCGGCTCAAACGCCACCTGTAAATGCTGAGCAACAAAATCATTAAAACTGCGGTATAAGCGCTGTAACTTTTGTGAATCAAACGCGGCCTTAGCATGCGCTTCGACAACTTCATCACGCTCATCGCGCAGTAGCTCTAAACGTTGCTCACGAGCTGCACGCCCAAACAGTGGGATTTTTGGAAAACGGGAATAGCGCATTTGACGCTGATTGAGCTGAACACAGACCGCACCTTCTAATTCTGCGGCATTAAATGAGCTATCATCGAACGCATCAATATCGCCCTCAATCAGATAAAGATCTTCTGGACAGTCGTCTAACTCGACCAGTTTTTCTTTGATGCCTGAAAGATCAGAGACCACAATCGCGTGACGAGCCGGACCGTACATAGCACTGAAGTACGGCGCATCTTCTAACGTTATGTCATCATAAATTTCAGAAAGTAGAACCCCACCAAGGGTATCGGCAAGGCCTTTAAGACGAGGATCATTCGATCCGCCCGGTGAAGCCAAGCGTTCGATATCTTTCTCTAATTGCTCACGACGTTGAGCTAATGCATCTTTCTGAGCCGATTGGTGTTTTTCACGCTCTAAAATGCTTTGCATCTCAGTCATTACCGACTGTCGACTGTCTAAACCCGCCCCACTTTGCTCACGCAATAGCTGCAATGCTTCTATCGCTTGATGCCAAGCTGGCGCTTTTAGCTCCAACTGTTTGATAGCATTGCGTTGTTCTTGTTCAAGACCACGCTGTTGACTACGCTGATCGCGTAGCACTTCTTGTGCCTCATCAAGCTCTTCTAACAGAGCGAGATGCTTCTCGCGTTCTTGCTGCAATTGGGATGGATCATCAATCATCACCTGAAATTGCTGGTGATAATCAGTCACCGATTGACGCACAGATTGTTGCTGTTCGATACGGTGCTGTAAATCGCGCTGCTGTTCATACCAAAGCGCTTCATTCTGTACGAGTTGCTGTGCTTGCTGTGCTTGAGCGAGTAATTGGTTTGCATGCTCTGCCGCTTGGCTACGAGTGACCTCACCTAAAACGCGGCTCACTAAATGCAAGGCTTCGTTAAACCGCGCGGAAGCGGCCGAAGACATATCGAGCTTATGTTTAACTGCCAGTAATTCGTGGGTGGTTGACTCTTGGCGTGCGCTCAGCTCAATCATCACCGTCTGAGCACTTTCTGCCGTCAAGCTATCATCAGCGAGCTGCTGACGTGCTTTTGCCAAGGCTTGCATTGCTTGTTGATACTGCAAAGCTCGCGTTTGCTGAATGTCTAACGCTTGCTGATAATCTGCAAGCTGAGTTTTCAGACTATCGACTTCCTCTTCAGCCGCAGTGGCTTGGTCTTCAACCATCACTAAGCGCTCTTGCGCTTCTTCAACCACCATTAGCTGCTCTTCAAGACGCAGACTCAACTCTTCAAGATCGTCTTGATAACGGGCGATTTTTTCTTGCTGACGAAGGGCATTTTGTACTAACTGCAGATGATCGGCTGCACTTTGATGATCCTGTTCCAGCGCAGCTTCTTGTTCAAGCAGCGTTTCCAGCTCTTCGTGCACTTGATTCAATAGCCGATTGTGTTCCAGAAGCGTATCTCGAGCGCTGAATAACTCTTGGCGTAACGTCAACGTTTGCTGCACTTTACTGCGACGTTCATTGGCGTGACGCATGTAGTCTGCGGCAACATATTGGGTCGATTCGGTGATTAAATGTTTGAACAGATCACGATCGGCTTGGGTGTTTTTAATCGCTTCCAACGTCATGCGGTTTTCTCGCAGCGCTGACTCCATATCTTGAAACGCTTTTTTCACCCCACCATTTTGTGGCAGTAAGTAATCGCGTAATGAACGGGTAATCGCGCTGGAAATACCGCCGTACAAAGACGCTTCAATGAGGCGATAAAACTTTGATCGGTCGCTGCTATTACGCAGCTTTTTCGGTACCACACCAAATTCAAACATGTGGCTATGATAATCGACGATGGAACTGAACGATTTAAAATGCGCACCTTCAATAGCATGAACGGCATCTTTGACTTCATTGAGCTGTCTCACTCGAGCGTGTTGATCAGAAACACTTTCAATCAAAATATCCGTCGGTTTGATATGGCTAGGTAAACCCTGGATCACAAAAGGTTTAATATCGACTTTTTTATCACGGCCGGCAACTTGTTGAAGTTTTACTGCAAACAGTAAGCGTTGATGGCGAGAATTGACCACATCCAATGCCGCATAGCAGGCGCCAGGTTGTAATTTACCGTACAGGCCTTTATCGCGAGAGGCTTGAGAGCTGCCCGCTTCTGTGGTATTTCGAAAATGCAGTAAACTTTGATCGGGAATTAATGCGGTGATAAACGCCGCCATCGTGGTTGATTTACCCGCCCCATTGCCGCCCGATAACGTCGTCACCAAATTATCAATATCAAAAGTACGTGCGAAAAAGCCGTTCCAATTGATCATGGTCAGCGATTGATACTTACCTCTTTCAATCATGCTTCATCTTCCCATAATGTCGGTTGATCTTCATGTTGTTCGTCAGCAGATACCGTATCCAATAAGCTTTGCTGACTAGGCTCTTGACTATGAACAACGGCTTCACCATCTCGTATCAAACGCAATTGCGCCTGACGTAAATCATCGCCAATACGCACATCGGCTCCAAAACGAAATACCGCTTCGGTAATTCTAAATTTGGTGGTTTCGCCAAGGTGGATAATCATCCCTAGGCGGCGTAAACGACGTAACGAAGTGCGGACTTTTTCAAACAGTTTCTCTTTATCCAAATCTGAACCTTGCGCACGATTGGTCGCAAGCTTCATCAATTTCTTCTCATCGGTCAAACTCAATAACTCTTCATAGAGTTCTTGATACGTAAATAAACCTTCATGGGCAAGACGCTCTGGGCTTAGATATAAGAAGCACAGCACCTTACCAACCAGCATATCTAATTCAGACAAAACACTGCGATTGATCAATGAGGTAGAGCGTGGACGTAAGTAAAAAAAGCCCTCGGGCGCACGAACTAACTCAGTATTATAGCGCTGATAAAAAAGTGCTAACTCTGGCTCAAAATCACTGAGAAACGCATGGTTATCTAAATCATCGCTGGACACATGGCGCCCTGCGCGTAATTGGCTGTCTAAAGCCGGAAAAAGCGGGTTAACAATCGCTTTAGCCAGATTCTCTGGCATATAGTGGTTAATATCGGTCAATGACATTAGCTTGTACCTTTGCACCAAATTGGTTAATCGCTTGCCAATCAGGTTGAATGGCTTGGTAGTCGGATTGTGAATAACCCAAGCGAACGGCTTGGTCGACAACAATACGGGCTAGATCGAAATGATGAGTTCTTGGGTGTGCGGCAAGATAATCACGCAGCACATGACCAAGGTTGATCGGTTGGCCCTGTTGTTTATGGCTCTGAAGCATCCCAGCAATACGCTCTGCAAGCTCATCGTGAACCTTTTGAAACGTTTCATATTCGACAGCGGGGGGAATGTGGCCGGTCACTTCTTCATCTCGTAACATCAGAGTTTCATCGCGTAAATCAGACAAACGCTCGGCCTCGGCATAAGTGAGTAGCCAAGGTTGAGAAAAGTAATCGTGCAGCGACTGGCGTAAACGTTGGCTGAAAGCGCGATTTTGATCCATATCTATCGCCGTGCGAATGAACTTATGCACATGGCGGTCATAACCAATCCATAAATCGATCGCCTGTTGTCCCCAACTGATGATTCGGTCTAATTTCATTTGCAGCACAAACAGCACTTCATCGATAAACTCTAATTCTGGATCGCCGTAAACAATCTCTTGAATATCAAGAATTTGAGTTTGTAATTCGTCGCCTGCGGCTTGAAGCGTATCTTGCAGCTCTCGTAACGTCGATGAGGTTTCAGACAATAAACTTTCACAGTTATGAATCGCTTCTCGCCAATCTTTATTCAATAGATCGGCAATTTGTTGTTTCACGGATTGCTGCTGCTCGTCTAGAACGCGTTGGTTGAGATCGATGCGATCAAAGATTTCACTCACCGAGTATTTTAATACCCCGTAAACATTCTTTTTCCAATGCGCAGGTGTCCCCCCTTGCTGAGCGGAGTTGGCGGCTTTAGCCATTTCATCCGCTAACAAGGAAAGTTGAATAGAGAGTTTTAATTTCGAAAACTGACGATGACGAACATAATAATCGGTAATGCCAATCGCCAAAGGCGACAAGCGATAAATGCTCGCGCCATCGGTGACCTCACTAGTAAAACGACTCAGCAAACGCTGTTTGACGAGCTCATTAATGGCGTTATTAGCCCGAAATGCAGAGACATCACCCGTTTCAGTAAATAGGCGGCTAACAATCGCAAACGCATCATGCAATTCCCCCTCCCCTAATTCTTCATCGAATTTTTCATGGCTCAATACCGCAATCGCTATCAAAAACGCCAGCCGTTCAGCAGGTAAGTTCAAAGAAAAATCGTGCTGCTTCACCCAACTGACGAGTTCATCAATCGGTTGTTCAGTCGCATTGTGAGTCATATCACTCATTGTTCTTCCTGTGGTTGTTTCCTAGCCCAAACATGGATGTAGCGTCCTAAAGATAGATAAGGCTCTTGGCGGCAAAATTGTTGCTCCAATGCCAAAAGGTCTGCAAACTCAAACTCGCCCATATTGGTCATATTGCCGATATAATCGCTAAAGCAACGAATGCCTGACTTACCCATAATTTGACATCCAGCATGTTCAATCCACTGATACACATCAGCAGGGAGCAGCCCTTTTTGTGGCTGTAATTTAAATCGTTTACGATGTGGCATGCCATTTAAAATATGCGGAATATTGCCACATACCGCATTTTTATAAACTAAGCCATGTTGGTTGTAAAACATCACCGAAACCATACCGCCCGGACGCACCAGTGCTAACAGCTGCTGTAAAGCCTCTTGTGGTTCCGTCAACCACTCCATCACCGCATGAAATAAGATGATGTCAACGGGCTCCGTCAAATGTTGCTGCACAGATTGTACGGGAGAATGCACAAAGCGAAATCTCTCCAGTAATCCATGGTCGGTCACCTCTTGTTTGGCTAAATCGAGCATCTCTTGCGAGAGGTCACACAAGGTGATTTGATGGCCAAGCATGGCGAGTTTTTGCGACATTTGCGCCAAGCCCCCTCCCGCATCCAAAATATGCAGGGGCGTTGTCTGACCGTTAAAATGGGTCAAAATTTGCATGAGATCATCCCAAACAATGACTTGACGAATCTCGCCTTTGTCAGAGCCGTAAATATTTTTTGCAAATTTGTGGGCAATATCGTCGAAATTGCGATCTTCAGTCACAGTGGCTTGAGTTATGATAATAAATCGTGCTGCTATTCTGTCATAGGAATGGCAGGAATAAAGGACCTTTCGCTGATTTTATTATCAAGTGCTGTTTTTTCGGACTATTTAATCTATGTTTGAGCTGAAAAAAATCGTTTCTTCTCTACTGATGCCATTACCAGCACTGCTGATGATTGGTTTTATCGGCTTGATGCTGATTATGTTTACCGCAAAGCGAAAGACTGGCTGCTTAGTGGTTCTATTTTGTTTGTCTAGTTTATTGGTTATTTCTTTTCAACCAGTATCCAGTCGCTTATTAATGCCTTTAGAGCGTCAGTACAGCGCTTTTTTACCCATTGAGGGTACTATCGATTATGTTATGGTTTTAGGTAATGGCCATGTCGTCGATGATAGCATCCCACCAACCTCTGAGCTTACCCGAGCCGCGTTAATGCGTCTTAGCGAAGGAATTCGAGTAATGCGGATGTACCCTGGCGCAAAACTGATCCTATCGGGTTATGCAGGCGGGAGTGAAATGAGTCATGCACGCATGCTGGCTAAAGTGGCGCTTGCGCTTGGTGTCGCAAAATCAGACATTATTTTGCTTGAGACGGCGCAAGATACGTGGGAAGAAGCAAGACAAGCGGCCGCTTTTGTTCAGCAGCGCACTCTGGTTCTGGTCACCTCGGCCAGCCACATGCCCCGTGCAATGAATGAATTTCAATCTGCAGGGCTAACGCCTATCCCTGCGCCGACAAATTATCTTGCCCAAACGAATATCAGCCAAGCTTGGGATAAATATATCCCGAGAGCGCTCTATTTAGAACAAACTGAGCGGTATTGGTATGAAACCATGGGGCTAATATGGCAAGCCATGCGCGATTGGGTGAGCCATGAACCCAAATTGAATGAATCATCGCCTGCCGTAGAGGGTGATTGATATTCTTGTTATAAGCGGCATCGTCGAAAAAGTGGTTTGGTGCACAACTTGATAAACATTGTGCACATTTAACATCAATTGGAAGGATTATGGGCCGAATTTGATTGCGAGTTACTGCGTTGCAGTCTAGAATCTTGCTGGTTATTAACAAGATTAAATGTAACCAATAGGCCGCTATTTAACAGCGGTTTTTGTGTTTTTATTACTTTTAGGCTGACGTTAGCCTATACCCGAAGAATGAGACGTTGTAAAAAGGCAGCATCGACAGTGCTTAAAACAAACCTCTCTCCTATCACGATCTCCTAACAGGGCGATTGCACTTTCGGGACATAACTACTGCTCTAGTTACCTAACGCCGAGCAGTCACCGACAGGATAATTTTATGGCTACGATTAAAGACGTTGCACGCCTAGCAGGCGTATCGACAACAACCGTATCTCATGTCATCAATAAAACACGTTTTGTGGCAGAAACCACTCAAGAAAAAGTCTTGGACGCGGTTAAACAGCTGAATTATGCACCAAGCGCCGTCGCACGCAGCTTAAAATGTAACACCACGCGTACGATCGGTATGTTGGTGACTCAATCCACCAATCTATTCTTTTCTGAAGTGATCGATGGTGTTGAAAGCTATTGCTATCGCCAAGGCTATACACTGATCCTCTGCAATACTGGTGGTATCTACGAGAAACAACGTGACTATATTCGTATGCTTGCTGAAAAGCGGGTCGACGGTATGTTGGTCATGTGCTCCGATTTAACGGAAGAGTTACTTGAGATGTTAGAGAGTCATCCCTCGATACCTAAAGTTATTATGGATTGGGGCCCGCAAACATCACAAGCCGATAAGATCATTGATAACTCTGAAGAAGGGGGTTATCTAGCAACGAAATATTTGATCGAAAATGGGCACACTGAAATTGCTTGTCTAAGTGGTCACTTTGTTAAAGCCGCCTGTCAAGAACGTATCGCAGGCTTTCGGCGTGCCATGGCAGAAGCCAACCTAACGGTAAAAGAAGATTGGATTTTAGAAGGCAATTTCGAATGCGATACTGCCGTTCTAGCCGCGGATAAAATCATTGCTATGGATACACGCCCGAGCGCGGTATTCTGCTTTAATGATACCATGGCATTAGGTCTGATCAGCCGTTTACAGCAACGTGGCATACGCGTGCCAGACGATATGTCAGTCATTGGTTATGATAATATTGAGTTAGCCGAATATTTCTCTCCGCCACTGACCACGGTCCATCAACCTAAACGCCGTGTTGGGAAAAATGCGTTTGAAATATTGTTGGAGCGCATCAAAGATAAAGAACACGAAAGACGTATTTTTGAAATGCACCCTGAAATCGTGGAACGTGACTCAGTCAAAAAACTCACCGCTAAATAGATAACCACTTCATTGACCCATTATTGAGCAAAAAAGACTTCAAACCCAATCGTAGCCTTAGCGCCACGATTGGGGGGCAATCTTTGCCTAATTCAAATCAAAATGAAACAAACATCATATAAACAATCACTGAGTGTGATATTTATTCAATGATTTGTTTATTTTATACATCCAAGTTATACTATTTTGTCAATAATGAAACGTGTCACGCACAGGGCAAACCATTTGAAAAGATGGGACGCAAAGCCTCCGGCCTAAACCATAGTGGTAGGTAGCGGGGTTGCCGATGACAAAATAGCTAAAACAAGCAGTCAACTCCCCCTATTATTATGCTTTTTGACGTTTTGCTATTTTCTCGGACCTGATTTTGCTGGCGAATTGCTTAATACACCGAGAATGACAGCATGGATAAACCGGTATTAAAAGATTCAATGCGGCTATTCGAACTGCTTGGCCAGGTCAAGTCGCGCTCAATGTTTGGTGGCTTCGGCATTTTTGTCGATGACACTATGTTCGCTTTAGTCGTCAACAATCAACTCCATCTTCGAGCTGACGATGAATCTGCTAAAGTTTTTACCGAAAGAGGCTATCTGCCCTACGTTTATAAAAAACGGGGCTTTCCTGTGGTAACTAAGTACTTTGCTTTACCTGATACCTGTTGGCTTGATCCAACGACCATTTTGCAGGAAGCAACCGTCGCCTTACGCCAAGCCAAATCGGAGCGAGAGCAGCAAGAGCAGACTAAACCCACTCGTCTTAAAGATCTGCCTAACCTACGTTTAGCAACCGAAAGAATGCTCAAAAAAGCAGGCATTCATTCCGTTGATCAGTTGCAACAAACGGGTGCTGTCGCCGCTTATCAGGCGATCAGACAAAGTCACTCATCTGATGTCAGTTTAGAGTTATTGTGGGCGTTAGAAGGGGCAATCGAAGGTAAACATTGGTCGGTGATCCCTCCAAGTCGTCGTGAAGAATTGAAAAAAAACCTGTTTTAATTTTGATATCTAGCCCGCTCACTGAGAGTCAGTAGCGGGTATATCTACCAATCATAACGCCTCCTAATAAGCATCATGATTCCTTGACCTTAATCATTTCGATATCGTTTGCACAATTGAAGCTGACAGCTCGCCAACCATTTCCTCTAATCTCTATCAATATAAATCAACAACATGATTGGCTTAAGACAAGCATAGCTGCCCAACAATCGTGCCATTCAATCAGTTGACACTGAGATTAAGTCACTGAATGAGATAAAGTCGTTGCTGTACTTTGCCGCTGGATAAATTGAATCGACAGTTGGTTAAACAACTCCGGTTGCTCGACATTACAAACATGACCACAATTTGGGAGTTCCAACAGTTCACTCTGTCGATGCGCGGCGACCATTTCGCGTACTGGGCGAATAAACATATAGTCGCGCTCCCCCATTAAATACAAGGTGGGAATAGGCAACTCTCGATCTTTGAAATAACGCATCAATGGATTGACTTCCGCAGTCAATGTAAACCAGCGTTTAAACTCTTGCTGACACAATTTTTTAGCTTCTCGAACGAACAGATGACGAGACTCTTTCTGACTGCGTTGTGGCATGACAATATAAGCAAACAGTCGATATAACCACATATAGGGAATGAGATGTTTACTGAGGTGGCCTAACTTCACCAAAAGCTGAGAGCGGATATTCAAACGAGTGACAGCGCCACCTAATACCATAGAGCGAACTCGCTGGGCGGACAATTCGGCAATATTACGCACGATAATGGTCCCCAGTGACATCCCGACAAAATGAGCTGAAGCTATTTTTAAGTGATCCAGCACCTTAAGTACATCAATGGTCACTGTCTTAAAGGTGTATCGATTAGCAATCAGATCTTTGATAAGACGATGAGATTTTCCATGGCCGCGTAAATCAATCAATAGCAGATTAAAATGCTGCTTATACGCTTTGATCTGCTTAAACCAAATAGACGAGCTTCCACCCGCACCATGCACAAACACCACCCATTCTCGGCTGGTTGGATGTGGATAAACTTTATGAAACAGTAAAGATTGAGACATGGATACCACAGAAAATCAAAATCATTGATACTGAGAGATTAGCATATTTTAGTGTCAAAAATCGTTTTTGAGTTGTAAAAATCTATTGTTGTTAAACGGGCGATTGGTAAACCGACGGGGAAGCTCCCCATCGGTATAAAGGAAAGTGATTAGAAAAGAAAAGACGATGGTAGCCGATCAACAAGCATTGACGCTTCCCGTCTTCATAGACATTTAGTCAAAAATGGCTAAGCGGTACATTTTAAGGTATTCAAGAGCAGACTCACGCCAGCCAAAATCTCTGCTCATCGCTCGTATTTGAACATTAAGCATCTCTTCAGGTTGCTGTAGATAAAACAGCAACGCCCTCTGCATCGTGATCAATAATGCCGCTGGTGACGGCTCTTGAAAACCAAACCCCGTCGCTTGCTGAGGGTATTTATCATAATCTTGTACGGTATCTTTTAAACCTCCAACCTCGCGTACGATAGGTAAAGTACCATAAGCCATACTGTAGATTTGGTTTAGTCCACAAGCTTCAAATTCTGAGGGCATGAGAAAAAAATCCGAGCCCGCTTCAACTAAATGAGCCAAACGATTGCTGTAAGTCTCAACAAACCCTAACTTATCAGGATAATGCGCAGCAATTTTATGTAATGCCGCCGCAATCTCCGGTTCACCGGTGCCGACGATCACCACTTGTACCTGATTACGCAAAAACGACTCAAGAATAGGCAATAAATAATGAAATCCTTTTTGATGAGTCAAACGGCATACCATGCCAAACATCGGTGTCGTCACTTGTGGTAAATTTAACTCTTGCTGCAAGGCAAGTTTACTGGCTGATTTTCCTAGAGTGAGCGATTGTCGTTCCGCATGGTAAGTCTGAGGAATATAACGATCCGTCAAGGGGCTCCATTCAGAATAATCGCATCCATTGACAATCCCATGCAGATCTCGCGCACGGCGCACAAAATCATCCACCAATCCGTGAGAACCTAACGGCGTCAACAGTTCAGAAGCATAATTAGGACTCACCGCATTGATTTTATCGGCAAAAGCAATACCAGCTCGTAGCATGCTAACATGATCATGTCCGTACTGTAGAAACTCCATCCCAGAGAGATTTAACTCGGGGATAACTTCCAATTGGTAGTAGGAAAAAATACCTTTGAAAATGGCATTATGAATAGTCAGCACCGACTTAACGCCGAAAAAATGTGGGTCTTCACGGTAGCGAGTTTTTAATAAAAAAGGCACTAAACCTGTATGCCAATCATTGGCATGGATGATGGTTGGCTTAATATTCAGCTTGGGCAAAATATCCAGACACGCCGCCGAGAAAAAACCAAAACGCTCACCGTTGTCCGTGTAAGCTTGATTGTGCTCCGCATACATTTCTGGTCGATCAAAGTAAACATCACAATCAATCAGGTAAACCACAACACCGTCGAGCTCACCCTGCCTTACTTGATAGCGAGTATGAGGCCAGTGGGTTAACTCGGTTTCGAGTATGATGGGTAAATCCATTTTATTTGGAATTGAACGATAAGCAGGTAGCACAATGGCTACCTGGTGACCTAACTCCTGTAATGCTTTTGGTAAAGCTTTGGCAACGTCGGCTAAGCCTCCGCTCTTCACTAAGCCTTCTGCTTCGGATACAACAAACCAAATATTCATTTTTTCAAGATTAGAATCCAACTTTCATTCCTTTTTCGATGACTACAATGCCTTCATCAGAGACATGGAAGCGCTGCCTATCTAATTGTAAATCTTCCCCAATCACCGTTCCTGGAGCAATTTCGACGTCCTTATCGATAATCGTGCGTTTAATCGTACAACCAGCGCCAATTTTGACATCACCAAGAATAATCGATTCACTGATCCATGAACCTGCACCGATATTGGTTCGAAAACCTAACACCGATTTATAAATTTTTGCACCTTGGATATAACTTCCCGCTGAAATTAAACTATCGGTAATACAAACCTTTTTCTCTCCTTCATTAGCAAAGGTCGCTGGTGGCAACGGTGGATAATGAGTATGTAAAGGCCAACTGCGGTTATAAAGAGAAAATGGCGCATCTTTTTGCAATAAGTCCATATGCGCAGACCAATAAGATTCAATCGTGCCGACATCACGCCAGTAGGCTTCGCCCTTCTCACCTTTGATTTTATTGGTTGAGAAATCATAAACGAAGACTTCACCCTGCGGAAACATTTTAGGGATAATATCTTTACCAAAATCATGGCTAGACTCTGGGTTTACCGCATCTTCACGTAATTCACGGCATAACGTATCGGTATCAAAAATGTAATTACCCATTGATACTAATGCCCACTCAGGCTCACCCGGTATCGATTTAGGGTGCTGAGGTTTTTCTTCAAAACCAATCATCTTCCCCGTGACATCTACCTCTATCACCCCAAATTGTGACGCTTGGACAAGAGGCATACGAATGGCAGAGACGGTCAGTTTGGCTTCCATTCGACGATGGAAATCAAGCATCTGACGAATATCCATTTTATAGATATGATCAGAACCAAAGATACAGACATCATCGGCTTCAGAAATTTCAATGAAACGTAAGTTCTGATAAATAGCATCGGCCGTTCCTTCGTACCAACGTTTACCATCACGCATCTGGGCAGGTATGGAATCAATAAAGCTGCCACGCAGGCTAGAGACGTTCCAGCCTTTTTTCATATGCAGATAAAGGGATTGCGATTTGAACTGTGTTAATACATACACTCGCATTAAATCTGCATTAATAAAATTGTTTAGGGCGAAATCTATCAAGCGATAACTACCACCAAATGGCACGGCAGGTTTAGTACGCGATTCAGTTAAAGGCTTCAATCTTGAGCCTTCACCACCAGCCAGAATCATTCCTAGTACACCGGTCATTGTTATTCTCCATTAAGTTTTATTGATTATCGTCATGTCAATACTATTGGGGGGATGACGATACTATCCTTAGTTTATTACGGCCTTTCGGCCAACCACGAAAAGTGCAATTGGTTGTGTATTACTTTATAGCGTTTGCATAAAAATACAAATGGCAATTGTCTATTTTGAGCCAGTAAAACAGCCAATCGGTTGAACTCCTAATCTTGTTCACAATTAAGGCATCATAACGTTATGAAATTGCATTTTTATGTTTCATTTTTGGTAACGAAAAATAACGACTATTTATTGATGATGAGAAAAATAGGATGAAAATTGGGGAATAATTTTGCTTGAAAAAGCACACCGATTCTCCATTAAGAATGACTTACTAGGAAAACATTGAGGCAGCCAATGGCTGCCTCAATGTTGTTATCGATAAGAAAAATTTCTCTTATTTGGCTGACTTTCGTTTGTCCGTCACTTGCCAGTGACCATCGTCATAGATTGCCGTCCAACCGGAAGGTTTACCATTTGCTTCCGTGCGTACGTAATGCTCTTTACTCTTACGACTAAACCGTACCACCGCAGCAAGCCCATCGGGATCATGAGTGGGAGCCGTCGCTAGATATTGGTACTTTTCAGGTAAACGTTGTTTAAAACGCTGTAACTCTTCAACAAGAGGCGCCCGTGTTTCACGAGATTTCGGAAAATTACTGGCGGCTAAGAATAGTCCAGAAGCACCGTCACGTAGCACAAAATAGGCATCTGAGTTTTCACACGGCAGTTCAGGGAAATGAACCGGATCTTCTTTAGGAGGAGCAACTTCGCCGTTTCTCAATATCTTTCGAGTGTTCTTACAGTTGTCATTGGTGCAGTCCATGTACTTACCAAAACGTCCAGTTTTTAACACCATATCTGATGAACATTTATCACACTCAACAACGGGACCGTCGTAACCTTTAACTTTGAACTCACCGGTTTCAACGACATAACCTTCACAGTTTGGGTTATTACCGCAAACATGTAGTTTACGTTGACCATCAATTAGATAAGCGTCCATCGCCGTTTCACAAATCGGACAACGTTTTTTCGCTCGTAACGCTGCCGTTTCGACATCTTCCTCAAGAACATTGATAATGCCATCTTCATCGCCCAAATTAATCGTCGTTTTACAACGTTCTTTCGGAAGCAATGCATAACCTGAACAACCGAGGAAGACCCCAGTTGAAGCCGTTCTGATCCCCATAGGACGAGAACAGGTTGGGCACATAATATTAGTCATGACAATATGGTTAGGCTTCATACCACCGTGATCTTCGTCCTGCTCGGCTTGCTCTAAATCACCACTAAAATCAACGAAAAAGGCATCCAATACTTGTTTCCAATTCGCTTCACCCTCTGCAATTTGGTCAAGTTTTTCTTCCATCCGAGCAGTAAAATCATAGTTCATTAGATCAGTAAAACTACCATCGAGACGATCGGTCACGATTTCGCCCATTTTCTCTGCATAAAAACGGCGCTGATCAACTTTCACGTAGCCACGATCTTGAATGGTAGAAATGATCGACGCGTAGGTCGATGGACGCCCAATACCACGCTTTTCTAATTCTTTGACTAATGCGGCTTCCGTAAAACGTGCTGGCGGTTTGGTAAAATGCTGCTTAGGATCAAGTTTCTCAAGAGTAAGTACTTCACCGACTTGAACTGCGGGTAAAATTTGATCTTCATTTTTACCGAGTGGACGCTGTACGCGAGTCCAGCCATCGAACTTCAAAATCCGTCCTTTCGCTTTCAACGTATACTCATCTGCTTTAACACTGATGGTGGTTGAATCGTACTGGGCGGGGGTCATTTGACAAGCGACAAATTGATTCCAAATCAGAGCATAAATCTTATGTGCATCCGCTTCCATCCCTTGTAAGTCATCGGCTTTGACATTAACGTCGGAAGGACGAATCGCTTCGTGCGCCTCTTGAGCCCCTTTCTTGCTACCATAGACAATCGCTTGTTGTGGCAGATACTGTGGACCAAATTGCTGCTCGATAAACTGACGGGCTGATTCTACCGCCTCGCTACTTAAATTAGTCGAGTCAGTACGCATATAAGTAATGTAACCCGCTTCATACAAGCGTTGTGCCAACATCATGGTTTTCTTCACGCCATAGCCTAAACGTGTACTGGCGGCTTGCTGAAGCGTTGAGGTGATGAAAGGTGCACTAGGCTTACTGCTGGTAGGTTTATCTTCGCGTTTACAAACTTCAAAGCGCGCTTTTTGTAACACTGAAAGTGCGGCTTGAGTTTCAGCCTCATTGGTCGGCTTAAAAGCAGAGCCCGCTTGTTGAGCCACCATCAAACGAAAATCATCTTGCGTACTGGTTTTTGTGTCCGCATGAATATCCCAAAACTCTTCAGGAATAAACGCTTTGATCTCACGCTCACGCTCAACGAGGAGTTTCACCGCTACCGACTGCACACGACCAGCAGAAAGGCCACGAGCCACTTTTTTCCATAATAATGGCGAGACCATAAAGCCTACAACGCGATCCATAAAACGACGCGCTTGTTGAGCATTAACGCCATCCATGTTCAGCTCTCCCGGTTGCTCAAAGGCTTGCTGAATGGCATTTTTAGTAATTTCGTTAAACACTACCCGCTTATAGCGCTCTTCATCACCACCGATGATCTCACGTAGGTGCCAAGCGATAGCTTCTCCTTCGCGATCCAAATCGGTTGCGAGATAAACGCAATCGGCGTCTTTAGCTAATTTCTGTAGCTCAGCGACCACTTTTTCTTTGCCTGGGAGAATTTGATAGTTCGCTTCCCAACCTTGAAAAGGATTCACTCCCATTTTCTTAATCAGAGCGGTCCGTTCTTTTTCTTTTTTTAAACGCTCTTTTTCTTCCAAAGAAAGTGCTTTATTCGCTGCTGGTGTCGCTTTTTTAGCCGTGGTAGTAGTTTGACCTGCCGTAGGCAGATCGCGGACATGACCGACACTAGACTTAACAATAAAGTCTTTACCAAGGTATTTATTGATTGTTTTAGCCTTGGCTGGCGATTCCACTATAACGAGTGATTTACCCATAATTTGATTCAAATGCCCTTAATCACACTGCGAGTAATAAATCGCATGATGTTCTAAAAATATTGCTTCTTTTTTTACTATCGAGCCAGTTAAGCAGAAGATCAACCTGTTTTTGAAAAAAAACGCTTGTTTGCTCGACAAATCGACGAAACAGCATTCGCAAGACAAAATTAGCCTCATAGTAAAGAGAGTCTGTTTTAGGCGCGACCATTAATCTAGAAAATATGTTGTTAATCACAAAATCAGGCAAAATTGTCTTTTATCCATTTCCTGTTTATGATCATGGTTTTTACATGACACAATTCTACAATCACGTTATCAATTGCTAGACAGTCGTTATCTACTGGGCAGCAGCATAGAGAAACGTAATACCGAGAGCAAGTAAATCAAAGAACAACCTAAAATAAAGAGAACAATATGCAGACCAAACAACCCATCAATGAATTCGATTTATTACTCATAGCCAATCAATTAATTCAAGAACACGATAGCTATATAGAGGGAATGCGCACGACCAGCGTAGAAGAAAAAGACGGCGTATTGGTATTTAAAGGTGAGTATTTTCTTGACCCTCAAGGTCTGCCAAGTGAAAAAACAACCGCCGTTTTTAATATGTTTAAATATTTAGCTCATCATCTTTCAAAACAATTTACCCTTAAAAAACAATAAAAGCCTCTATATTGAGGCTTTTTCCGTAGTGACGCTGAACATTTATTTTCCTAATTAACTCAGTGAGATAACTGGGAAAATTTCTCAAAATAATCAGGAAAAGTTTTTGATGTACACTTTGGATCATTAATCGTCACTGGTGTCTCACCAAGCGCGACTAAAGAAAAGCACATCGCCATGCGATGATCGTCGTAGGTATCGATTGTCGCATGTTGTAAATGACTTGGCGGGGTGATGATAATGTAGTCCTCACCTTCTTCGACCTGAGCACCAACTTTACGCAGTTCTGTTGCCATCGCGGTTAACCGATCGGTCTCTTTAACTCGCCAATTGTAAACATTACGAATCGCCGTTGACCCTTTAGCAAATAGAGCCGTCGTAGCAATCGTCATCGCAGCATCAGGAATAGCATTAAAGTCTAAATCGACTGCAGTTAACTCTCCACGACGAGCAATCACATAATCGTCTCCCCATTCAATTTGTGCGCCCATTTTCTCTAACGCATAAGCAAACTGGACATCGCCTTGAATACTATTTTTACCAATACCCGTTACTTTAACTTGACCGCCTTTTATCGCGGCAGCAGCAAGAAAATAAGAAGCAGAAGAAGCGTCGCCTTCAACCAGAAAATCACCAGGAGAAACATACGATTGACCGGTAGGAATCACAAATTTCTGATAGTTGTGATTGATCACCTGAACACCAAATTGTTGCATCAGATGTAACGTAATATCGATATACGGTTTTGAAACTAACTCGCCTTCAATATCAATAGTCACGGTGCCTTCTGCTAATGGTGCCGACATTAAGAAGGCCGTTAAAAATTGGCTGGAAATAGAACCGTCAATCGAAACATGACTCGCCTTTAATCCGGTTCCTTGAATACGCAATGGAGGATAATGCTCATTTTCCAAATACTCGATATTTGCCCCCGCTTGACGCAAAGCCTCCACCAAATGGCCTATTGGTCGCTCTTTCATTCGTGGCTCACCCGTGAGAACAAACTCACCACGCCCCAAGCACAATGCTGCAGCCAATGGGCGCATTGCCGTCCCGGCATTACCGAGAAAGAGTTCTTGTAAACCATCGATTACAAAGGGTTGACCTAACCCCTCTACTTCACACTGTGTTTTATCCGCTGAAAGCCGATACTTAACACCCAATTGGCTCAATGCATTGAGCATATGGCGGATATCATCACTGTCGAGTAAATTGGTTAAGCGTGTCGTTCCAGTGGCTAATGCGGCTAACAGAAGCACTCGATTTGAAACGCTTTTTGAACCTGGCAAATTAACTTCACCATTAATATTTGCAATAGGCTGTAAGGTAAGACTTTCCATTAAACGTGTATTTCCTTGCACTGTCATCATAACCATTAATATTGAAGGCAGTAAAATTCTTGATACTGGCAGACTAACCAAAATCTTTTATCCTCGCTAGTCTTTATCCCTCGCTCAATACAAAAAATCTTGCTTATCTTTCTTTATCCACTCTCACACCATCTGAGAAGTACAAGATTCTTACTAAATCACCTCGGTTAAAGATCATTTGGTTATCGAGATCTTGAATAACATCAATCAATTGACCATCGTTCGTTCTAATCAATAGCTCAACCAATTTATACTCAATAAGATGAGTTTTATTTCCATGATGATGAGCAACACCCGCACCAGCTGCTGCGCCAACCGCCGTGGCAACTTGTTTACCTCGACCATCACCAAACTGATGACCGACAAGGCCTCCAACTACCGCACCAAGCAATGTTTCCCAGCCCTTTGATTTTGAATGTATAATCTCTTGCTGGGTAATATAACGGACGGTTTCTACTTGCCCAAAAACGACATCATTAACCGGTCTCGCCTGATTTCGTTGATACGCAGCATTGGCAAACAGAGGAAAAATCAATAAGATCCATATCCACTTTGTCATTTTTTACTCCTATTAGGATAAGTTGGTTAAGTAATGGCACTCTATCTCACTGAATTAGCGAGTGATAATTTCGATTTCCCCTCGCCTTTACTTGCCTCAGATGAGCCTAATGGCCTACTGGCTTTTGGTGGGAGCTTGCATCCCGATCGTCTTATTTCAGCTTACCACAATGGTATCTTCCCATGGTATGGCCCTGGCGAACCCATTCTTTGGTGGAGTCCCTCCCCACGTGCCGTGTTTTTTCCTAAGACCTTTAAACCAGCAAAAAGTGTGCAAAAATTTCAACGTAAACACATTTATCGAGTCAGTTTAAATCATGATACGGCACGAGTGATTGAATTATGTGCAGCAGTACGTCCTGCTGAGCAAACTTGGTTAAATGCGGATATGCGTTCATCCTATCAACAACTTGCCAAGCAAGGCATTTGCCATTCCGTTGAAGTGTGGCGTGATGATACCTTAGTGGGTGGGCTATACGGCATTCAAGTCGGGCAGCTCTTTTGTGGTGAATCGATGTTTAGTTTAGCTGATAACGCATCAAAAATCGGTTTTTGGTATTTCTGTGTCCATTTTGCACGCTGTGGTGGGCAATTAATCGATTGCCAAGTCATGAACCCACATCTTCGCTCATTAGGTGCCGTTGAATTACCACGTGACCAATTTTTAGATTCATTGCTATCCTTAAAGCAAGGTCAGGTAACAGATCACTGCTTTCAACCTCAATGGTTATCTCTTACCGTTAACGACTCATCGAAGGAGTCGCTATGAGTTCTGATTTACAGCAAATACGCATTGGTTTAACCAATAATCATCCCTGCAGTTATTTAGCCGATCGTATGGAGCGAGTCGCCGTTGCAATGGAGCCTCACATGCAGAGCCCAGAAAACTATGAGCTACTGCTAGCCAATGGTTTTCGACGCAGTGGTGACATTATCTATAAGCCTCATTGCGATCATTGCCAAGCTTGCCAAGCTCTGCGCGTATCAGTGAGTGAATTCACCCCATCGAAAAGTCAAAAACGCCTGCTCAAACAAGTACAATCTCGTTATCGGTGGCAATTAAAACCAGAGATGGATCAAGATTGGTTTACGCTCTATTCTCGTTACATCGAAGCGCGTCATAACAGCGGTACTATGTATCCTCCTCGTCGTGATGAATTTGCTAAATTTGCTAATTCGGACTGGTTAGATACACAATACTTACATCTCTATTTGGATGATCAGTTAGTCGCTGTCGCTATCACCGATATTCTCCCGAGTAGTGCGAGTGCATTTTACACCTTCTTTGATCCCGATAGTTCCCTATCCTTAGGAACATTGGGCGTTCTTAGTCAACTTGAGCTTGCTAAAACCATGAACAAACAGTGGCTTTATTTGGGATATCAAATTGATGAATGCCCAGCGATGAACTACAAAGTACGCTTCAGAGCACATCAAAAGCTAGTCAAACAGCGTTGGCAAGGGTAGAATACGCCCCAAG
This sequence comes from Vibrio sp. V31_P5A7T61, assembly GCF_009904895.1. NCBI lineage: Bacteria > Pseudomonadati > Pseudomonadota > Gammaproteobacteria > Vibrionales > Vibrionaceae > Vibrio > Vibrio sp. V31_P5A7T61. The sequence goes on along the minus strand of NZ_WXWI01000025.1, from coordinate 94,058 downwards.
TTTACATATTGATTTTTTAACGGCAAAATACGCCGTTGATTATTTTTCGCCAAATTTCTAAAGAGGATTAAATGGCTAAAGAAGACGTAATTGAGATGCAAGGCACTGTCCTTGATACTCTTCCAAATACAATGTTCCGTGTTGAGCTAGAAAATGGTCACACAGTGACGGCTCACATTTCTGGTAAAATGCGCAAAAACTATATCCGCATTCTTACTGGAGACAAAGTTACTGTCGAGATGACACCGTACGATCTCTCTAAAGGTCGCATCGTCTTCCGTGCTCGTTAATCACTGATTTTCGAATGCAACAAAAACGGAGCTTAATGCTCCGTTTTTGTTGCCTGAGAGTGAATCATGGATCGGGTGATACACGGATAACAAAAAGCGCACGATACTCTGTGCGCTTTTTTATTAACTTAATTTCATTCAATCGTGAGTTTCGCTGAGCAAAGGATTACGCTTAATGAGCGACCTTTTCACGAGAACTCATATACTGAAACGTTAATTGATCATCAGCTAAATCCACTTTGACCGTTCCACCTTCGACTAACGAACCAAACAGTAATTCATTAGCCAATGGTTTTTTCAACTGATCTTGAATCACTCGACCCATCGGGCGAGCCCCCATGTCACGATCATACCCTTTCACGGCTAACCAGTGGCGTGCATCTTCTGACACTTCAAGAGAAACACCACGAGCATCAAGCTGCACTTGTAGTTCAACAATAAATTTATCAACGACTTGGTGAATCACTCGCTCATCAAGGCTATTGAACCAAATTACATGATCCAAACGGTTACGAAACTCTGGCGTAAAGACCTTCTTGATCTCCGCCATCGCGTCATGGCTGTGATCCTGCTGAATCATACCAATTGATTTTTTAACTGTTTCCGCAACCCCTGCGTTGGTCGTCATGACTAAGATAACGTTACGAAAATCGGCTTTACGGCCATTGTTATCGGTTAGCGTCCCATTATCCATCACTTGGAGTAATAGGTTAAATACATCGGGATGCGCTTTTTCTATCTCATCCAATAACACGACAGCATGAGGATGTTTAATCACTGCATCAGTCAATAATCCGCCTTGGTCATAACCAACATAACCAGGAGGCGCACCAATTAAACGACTCACCGAGTGACGCTCACCATATTCCGACATATCAAAGCGCAGTAACTCGATACCAAGCAACTTAGATAGCTGAACAGTGACTTCAGTTTTACCGACCCCTGTTGGGCCTGCAAATAAGAAGGAGCCGACAGGGCGATTTTCCGCACCCAATCCTGCACGAGTCAGCTTAATCGACTCGCTCAACACTTCAATAGCTTTGTCTTGACCAAATACCAGCATCTTCATCTTCTTATCCAGATTTTTCAAAATATCTTTATCTGAAGAAGACACTGACTTTTCGGGTATACGAGCCATTTTAGCAACCATGGCTTCAATTTCTGCCACACCGACCGTTTTTCTGCGTCGATTTGCAGGCATCAATCGAACTCTCGCCCCAGCTTCATCAATGACGTCAATCGCTTTATCTGGCAAGTGACGCTCGTTAATGTATTTAGCCGAGAGCTCCACCGCTGCGCGTAACGCTTTATTGGTATAACGAACATCGTGGTGAGCTTCATATTTTGGTTTTAAGCCCATCAAAATTTTTGTTGTATCATCGATGGAAGGCTCGACAACATCAATTTTCTGGAAGCGACGGGATAACGCACGCTCTTTTTCGAATATGGTGTTGTATTCCTGATAAGTCGTTGAGCCGATACAACGTAGCTTACCACTACTCAGCAAAGGTTTGATTAAATTAGCCGCATCAACTTGTCCGCCAGAAGCGGCTCCAGCACCGATGATGGTATGAATTTCATCGATAAATAAAATTGCATCTTTTTCTTTTTCTAACTGTTTTAGAATGGTTTTAAAACGTTTTTCAAAATCACCACGGTATTTGGTCCCGGCTAATAACGAACCAATATCTAAAGAGTAGATCACGCTATTTTGAATGACTTCAGGCACTTGCCCTTCAACAATCCTCCACGCTAAACCTTCAGCAATCGCAGTTTTACCTACTCCGGCCTCACCCACTAATAAAGGGTTATTTTTGCGACGACGACATAATACTTGAATAGTGCGCTCAAGCTCTTTATCTCGGCCGATTAGAGGGTCAATTTGGCCTTGTTTGGCAAGCTGATTTAAGTTGCAAGCAAAGCTTTCTAAACGTTCATCAGAATTTGATTCTTCAGGGCTACTGCTACCAAAAGCATCCCCTGACGAATCTTCGGCACCAGATGTTTTCGTGATGCCATGAGAAATGTAGTTAACAATATCGAGACGGCTGATATCGTTCTTTTTCAATAGGTACGCCGCGTGAGATTCTTGCTCACTAAAAATGGCAACCAGTACGTTAGCACCCGTGACTTCACTGCGACCAGAAGATTGAACATGGAAAACAGCGCGCTGTAATACACGTTGAAAACTTAATGTAGGCTGAGTTTCGCGTGTTTCATCGTTATTAGGAATTAAGGGTGTAGTTTGATCAATAAACTGATCAAGCTCGCGACGTAAGTTATCGATATCGGCTTGACAAGCGACGAGTGCATCCTTCGCTGCATCATTTTCTAATAATGCAAGTAGGAGGTGCTCGACGGTCATAAATTCATGTCTTTTATCTCGCGCTCGAGCGAACGCGCCATTGAGACTCGATTCTAGTTCTTTGTTAAGCATAAGGCCTCCTTGAGGAACAACCAGATTGTTGTTGCAAGTCTAAGCTTGCTCCATGGTACACAAGAGGGGATGCTCATTTTCTCTTGAGTATGTCGCTACTTGTGCCACCTTCGTCTCTGCTACCTCTGCAGTATACGTGCCACAAATGGCTTTTCCTTCATAATGAACTCTCAACATGACTTGCGTCGCTCGTTCCATGTCCATTGAAAAGAATCGAGCCAGTATTTCGATGACAAAGTCCATCGGAGTATAATCATCGTTATTGAGTACCACATGATACATTGCCGGGGGTTTAACCGCGGTTTTCTCTTTCTCCAGTAAGTCAGAGCCTGGAGTGACCCATTCAAAATTTCTACTCATAACCGTCGTATTTAGGAGCGTTTCTCGTTGTATTACTCATTGTTACCCTTTTCATCAGCGCAGTAAATAAACTTTACTGGTGGCTTGCTCAGGTGAAAAACAACCCTTACTTAGAGACTAATCTAGCAATGGTATCGCTGCAAATAAAACCTCACTTTTCCGGTTATCCGCTAGGTTTAAATGTGTAAAATTCACCCACCACTATGCACCAGATATCACATTATGCATTGCTATTTGCAAATCAAATTGCATTTATCCACACGCTAAATTTCTCATTACATCATCTTACGTTAATAACCCCTTCAATCGATCAACTGAGATCTGGAGGGAAATCCTAAACAACGCATCTATCTTTTAGCGATTGAGGATCACATTATCAATGCGGCTGAGACACTATCAATACCACAACGCCAGCGTGTATTTGATAAATATGCGTTTAATAGCAGGCTAGTTAAGTGATTTACCTATAAAAGTGACGATTTTTATGTCTTTTTACTATTGACTGCGCTCAATCATTGGCTACATTGGTCAATTAGTGACTAAAAATTTGGCAGCGGCTAAATGGTTATTCACTTAACAACCGCTTCGCTAACGGAATAAAAAGCGAAGATTGATGCCTTTTTTATTGGAGGCTGTCGATAAACAAGGTAAGCGTTAACAACATCAGTAATACAATGCATGAGGGATGTATAGCATGGCTACAGGTACAGTAAAATGGTTCAACAACGCTAAAGGATTTGGTTTTATTTGTCCGGAAGGCGGAAATGAAGACATTTTTGCTCATTATTCAACGATAAAAATGGATGGCTATCGCACATTAAAGGCGGGCCAACAGGTTGCTTATGAAGTGGAACAGGGCCCTAAAGGCTATCATGCGAGTAATGTGGTACCGATTGAAGGCCAACCAAGTAAATAATTCGCTGCCAACTTGTGTCTAAAACTAACCCGCCTTTCGGCGGGTTTTGTTGTTTAAGCGCGGTCAATAATCTTATTTAACGTCTGGCTAGGACGCATCAAAGTAGACGCCTTGGCAAACTCAGGGGCGTAATAGCCACCTAAATCAGCCGGCACGCCCTGCGCCTGATTAAGTTCTTGAATAATCTGTTGCTCTTGCGCCTTCAATTGCTGAGCAATGGGAGCGAACTCCGTGGCTAAATCACTATCTTGCTTTTGCTCAGCGAGCGCTTCCGCCCAGTAAGTAGCAAGATAATAATGGCTGCCACGGTTATCTAACTCGCCGACTTTACGTGACGGTGATTTGTTATTATCTAAAAACTTGCCTGTTGCTACATCCAAGGTATCAGCCAATACTTGGGCTTTCGGATTACCCGTGACCACACTCAGATGCTCCAGTGAGGCAGCAAGAGCGAGAAACTCACCCAAAGAATCCCAACGTAGGTGATTCTCTTTCTGCACTTGTTGTACGTGCTTCGGTGCAGAGCCACCCGCTCCGGTCTCAAACAGACCGCCACCGTTCATTAGCGGAACGATGGACAGCATTTTCGCTGACGTTCCTAATTCAAGGATCGGAAATAAGTCAGTCAGATAATCACGCAGTACATTACCGGTTACTGAAATGGTGTCTTTGCCTTCTTTCATGCGCGCCAAAGTGTAGAGTGTAGCTTGTACTGGCGACATAATTTTGATGTCTAGACCATGGGTATCGTGATCCGGCAAGTATTGCTTAACCTTTTTAATCAGCTCAAGATCGTGGGCGCGAGATTCATCGAGCCAAAATACCGCTGGCACTCCCGTTGCGCGAGCACGATTAACGGCTAATTTAACCCAATCTTGAATCGGTGCATCTTTCACTTGGCACATACGGAAGATATCACCCGCTTCGACAACCTGTTCAAGCAATACTTTACCTGATTGATCAATGACTTGCACAACGCCATCAGCATCAAGGATAAAGGTTTTGTCGTGTGAACCATATTCTTCGGCTTTTTGTGCCATTAAACCAACGTTAGGCACACTACCCATGGTGGTAGGATCAAAAGCGCCATTATCACGACAAAAATCAATCACCGCTTGATACACCCCTGAGTAGCAACGATCAGGGATCAACGCCTTAGTATCTTTTTGTTTACCATCCGGTCCCCACATTTGACCTGATGAGCGGATCATCGCTGGCATTGAAGCATCAACAATAATATCGCTTGGCACGTGTAAATTGGTGATACCACGATCTGAGTCAACCATCGCTAACGGAGGTTGAGTGGTGTATACCGCTTGAATGGCAGACTCGATTTCTTCACGCTGCGCTTGTGGTAAGGTCTTAATTTTAGCGTAAACATCGCCAAGACCATTATTAACATCAACACCGAGTTGATCAAACAGCTCACCGTATTTAGCAAATACATCTTGGTAATAAACTTTAACCGCATAACCAAAAATCACCGGATCAGAGACTTTCATCATCGTCGCTTTGAGATGCAAAGAAAGCAAAATATCTTGCTGTTTAGCTTGGGCGATCTCTTTTTCGTAAAACGCCACTAAAGCCTTCTTATTCATCACGCTGGTGTCGATAATTTCTTTATCCAGCAAAGCAAATGGCTTTTTCAAAGTTTTACGAGTGCCATCATGAGCAACAAACTCAATCGAGACCTGAGTGTCACCGGTAACCGTTAACGATTTTTCACTGCCAAAGAAATCTTTATCATCCATGCTCGCCACGTGAGAACGGGAATCTTTCGACCAAGCGCCCATTGAGTGCGGGTTTTTCTTGGCGTAATTTTTCACTGATGTTGGCGCACGACGATCCGAGTTACCTTCTCGTAGTACTGGGTTTACCGCACTGCCTTTAATTTTATCGTAAGTGGCTTTGATCGCTTCCTGCTCGTAAGTGCTCGGTTCTGCAGGATAATCGGGAAGATCATAACCTTTGTCTTGCAGCTCTTTTATCGCGGCTTTCAACTGAGGAATCGACGCTGAGATATTTGGTAGTTTAATAATATTCGCCGCTGGGGTTTGTGCTAACTGGCCCAACTCAGATAAAGCATCGCTGACTCGTTGATTCTCTTTCAAGTGTTCAGGGAAGCTGGCAAGAATACGCCCGGCTAACGAAATATCTCTGGTCTCAACACTGATCCCTGATGATGCCGTAAATGATTGAATAATTGGCAGTAATGAATACGTCGCTAACGCCGGCGCTTCATCAGTGATGGTATAGATGATGGTTGGTTTTTCTGTAGGCATGAACTTTCCCTTTGTTCTAACCGCACTATGGGATGAAATAGTACGATGTGAATGTCCGTGAACAAGCTAGTTTTACATCCTCAAAACTTGGCCACGTTTGTCTCACTATTATAAGGTTAACTCTCACGATGGATGTGCTGGTTGAGTCTCACGGTGAGAAATTCTCTATTGGCTATAATTAAACAAAAACAAGATAATAGTCTATCATTCCGTCGTTCAATCTTGTTTTCAGGCGCGCAAAGCATAGCCTATTTCTGCGTCAGATAAAACATTCAAACACAACTCATTTACATATTTGCAAGGTGCTTAACATGTCATCCCGCTCACGTCGTACGCTTTCCGGTTCCTCAACGACCAGCGCACCTGCGCAATTCAAACGCGCCGAACGCCCTAAACTCACTGAAAGACCCAGCTTCAAGCGAAAGAAAATCGCTTCCGTACCACGATCGCCTGACGAACGAAAAGTCATCGCCTTTAATAAACCTTACGATACCTTAAGCCAATTTACCGATGGTCAAGGCCGACAAACACTGGCTGATTTTATTACGATAAAAGACATTTATGCCGCCGGGCGACTCGATCGTGATAGCGAAGGATTAATGATCTTAACTAATGATGGCGTATTACAAGCAAGATTAACTCAACCTAAAGCTAAAGCGCCAAAAACCTATTGGGTGCAAGTTGAAGGGCAACCACAAGAAGCCGATTTAGAGCAGTTGCGCCGCGGTGTGACGCTTAAAGATGGCCCGACGTTACCGGCTCAGGTTGAGATTATCGAGCCACCACTGGTATGGGAGCGCCATCCACCAGTGCGCTTTCGGGCGGCAATCCCCACCACGTGGTTAGCGATTACCATTATTGAAGGCCGTAATCGACAAGTACGACGCATGACCGCTTACATTGGTTTTCCCACTCTACGCCTGATTCGTTATTCGATTGGTAACACAACTCTAGAAACGCTCCAACCCGGAGAATGGCGCGAAATCGATCTGTAAATAATTGTCTGACCATGCTCTGATGAGAGGCATGGTCAGATTGTGATTACTGATGACGCTGCTTTAATTTATCAATCACATCACTCAGGGCTAAGCCTTGGTCTTGTAATAGCACTAACAGATGATAGATAAGATCCGCCGATTCACTGATCAGCTCCGCCTTATCACCCGTCGCCGCCGCAAGCGCGACTTCAACCCCTTCTTCACCGACTTTCTGCGCAATGCGCTTAGTGCCGCTCGCGTAAAGGCTAGCGGTGTAGGATGACTCAGGATCGGCAGATTGACGAGCCGCCAATAATTGCTCAAGTTGATGAAGCCAAACCATTTGTGATTCTTCTTGGCTATCGTCGTCCCAGCAAGTCGTGGTGCCAGTATGACAAGTCGGACCAATCGGATTAACCTTGACTAACAGGGTGTCTTGATCGCAATCGAGGGCCAAATTTCTTAGGTGTAAAACATGGCCAGAGGTTTCTCCTTTGGTCCACAAGCGCTGTTTGGAGCGCGAATAAAAAGTCACCTGCTTAGTAGTTAGTGTCACCTCAAGCGCTTCTGGATTCATGTAACCCATCATCAATACTTGGCTAGAGTCAAAATCTTGCACAATCGCAGGGATAAGACCATCGACCTTTTGCCAATCAATGCGCTCAACCAGTGGCCGCTCAGTTTGTTTCGTTTGGCTCATCGTCTTACCTCTATCTGTTGTTGATGTAAATATTGCTTCAACTCACCAATATTAATGATTTGTTTATGGAATACCGATGCCGCGAGCGCGCCATCAACGTTGGCAACTTGAAACGCATCGGCAAAATGCGCCATAGTCCCCGCGCCACCTGATGCAATCAGCGGCACTTGGCATACCGCACGGATCATTTTCAGCTGCTGTAAATCATAACCATTACGCACCCCATCTTGATTCATCATATTGAGTACGATTTCTCCCGCGCCGCGTTGTTGGACTTCTTGCACCCAATCTTGCGTTTGCCACTGCGTGGCTTTAGTGCGCGCTTCATCACCGGTAAATTGATAGACCTGATATTGCCCCGTTGCCTGATCAAAATAAGAATCTATCCCGACCACAATACACTGCACACCAAATTTGTCCGCTAATTGAGTGATCAAGTTAGGATCAGCTAACGCCGGTGAGTTAATAGAAACTTTGTCAGCACCAAACTCTAAGATCCGCGCCGCATCTTGCGCCGTTTTAATGCCGCCAGCGACGCAAAAAGGAATATCAATGACCTCAGCAACTTTGGCAACCCAGCTTTTATCCACCACCCGTCCATCACTGGAGGCAGTGATATCATAAAAAACTAACTCATCGGCACCTTCTTGTGCATAACGCTGAGCGAGTGGCACAATATCACCAATAATCTCATGGTTACGAAACTGGACCCCTTTCACGACTTGCCCATCACGCACATCTAAACAAGGAATTATTCGCTTTGCCAACATGAAAATGCCTCCTGAGCGGTAAATTTGCCATCCAATAATGCTCGACCGACAATCACACCCGCCACGCCACTGCCTTTAAGTGCAGCAATATCAGCGAGGTTGCCAATCCCCCCAGAAGATTGAAACTGGACCTGAGGGTAACGCTGACATAAATCGATATACAACTCGACATTGGAGCCATTTAAGGTGCCATCACGGGCAATATCGGTACACAATACATGCCGCAAGCCGACAGTGAGATAATCGTCTAGTAGTGCTTCAATGGTTACCCCAGAATCTTCTTGCCAGCCAGAGACCGCCACTCGGCGTACGCCCTCTTGATCAATATTGATGTCTAGGGCGAGGACGATTTTCTCAGCACCATATTTTTCCATCCACTGCTTGACCAACTGCGGCTGCTTCACCGCTGTCGAGCCGATAACCACACGCTGCGCTCCAGCCGCCAGTAAATCGATAACGTCTTGCTCACTGCGTACACCTCCGCCAATTTGGATATTGGCCGGCGTACTGGCTAATAGCTTACTGATCAGCTCAAGCTGCCGTGCTGAGGTATCTTTTGCACCGGTTAAATCCACTAAGTGCAGCCAGTTGGCCCCAGCTTGGTGATATAAATTAAATTGCTCAACGGGGTCCACTTTGTATTCAGTCACTTGGCCGTAATCACCTTGGTAGAGGCGTACCACCTGACCATCAATTAAATCTAATGCGGGAATAATCATCACTTATCCTTAATGCTGGCTGAGTCCATCGACTAAGCCGCGATCCTTAACCATTCAAACTTACAGTTTCAAAAAATTATCAATCAGTTTTGCGCCCACTTTTGACGAGCGTTCAGGGTGAAACTGCACACCGTAATAATTGCCCTGTTGGATAGCGGCGCTAAACGGCTGTCCGTAATCACATTCAGCAATGGTGTAATCAGCGACTGGAATGGCAAAGCTGTGGACAAAATAGAAATACTCATTGGCATCAATACCCGCAAATAACGGATTACCTTGCTGAGCGGTCACCGTATTCCAGCCCATATGGGGAAGTGGTAAATCTTCAGTTTGCATACGCTGCACATCGCCGTTCACTAAGCCAAGACAATCCACCGCCTGCTGAGCTTGTTGGCCATGCTCTTGTGAGCGTCGGCCCATCAATTGCATCCCTAAACAAATCCCGAGTACCGGTTGCTCAAGGCGCTGAATCAATTCCACCAATTGTCTCTGCTTAAGGTTATGCATCGCTTCACTCGCGGTACCTACGCCAGGTAGAAACAGCTTATCCGCGGCGAGGATCTCCTCTGGCTGGCGAGACAAAGTGACATCGTAACTGAGTCGTTGAATTGCAAAGCGTACTGAAGCGATATTGGCACATCCCGTATCAATAATGACCACCTTGGGTTTCATCACAGCACTCCTTTGCTACTCGGTAATTCATTACCTTGTACTTGAATCGCTTGGCGCAGAGTGCGGCCAAAGACTTTAAACAAGCTTTCAATAATATGATGATCGTTGTCACCGGTTGAGGATAAATGCAAAGTACAGGCTAAGGTATCAGTGAGAGAGCGGAAAAAGTGGTAGACCATTTCCGTCGACAAATCCCCGACTTGTTCACGGCTAAATTGCGCGTCAAATTTAAGGTAAGGACGACCCGATAAATCTAAAGCGCACTGTGCTAAGCATTCATCCATCGGTAAGCTAAAACCAAAACGGCCAATGCCTCGCTTATCACCTAAGGCTTCTCTTAAGGCTTGGCCTAATGCCAAAGCGGTATCTTCTACCGTGTGGTGATCGTCAATATGCAAATCGCCCTTAACGGTTAATTTAAGTTGAAACCCACCGTGGGTAGCAATTTGATCCAGCATGTGATCAAAAAAACCTAAACCAGTTTCAATCTGATTACCGCCTGTTTCATCGAGATTAACCGCGACTTGAATGTCGGTTTCTTTGGTTTTTCGTACCACCTGAGCGGTGCGCGCTTTGACCGTTAACTGCTTGACTATCTGCCGCCAATTGCAATTTTGTGGATGATATTGAATCCCTTGCAGCGCCATATTTTCTGCCAATTGCAGATCAGTCACTCGATCGCCAATCACCGCTGAATGTTTAAAATCGATCTGGCCACTTTGCAAATAAGACTTCACCAAACCCAATTTAGGTTTACGACAGGCACAATTATCCTGTTCAAAGTGAGGGCAAATCAGCACCTCATCAAATTTCACGCCTTGTGATTGAAAAATCTCCATCATCATCGTATGCGGCGCATCAAAGTCTGCTTGCGGATAACTGTCGGTGCCAAGACCATCTTGATTAGTGACCATGACCAAACGATAACCCGCCTCTTGGAGGGCCAACAGGCTGGGGATCACATCAGGCTCAAACTTAAGCTTATCTAAACGATCCACTTGAAAATCGACCGGAGGCTCGACAATTAAGGTGCCATCGCGGTCAATAAAGAGAATTTTTTGTTGTATGCTCACAGGAATATCCTTTTCTTATTCTGCACTCAAGGTTATTGCTCCTTGATGCCCGTTAATGTCATTTATTGGTAATAATTGCGCACAAAGGCGACGACTTTTTCACACTCTTCGCGATTGCCGACAGAAATTCGTACTGCATTGTCGATTGGCGAGTTACGTAAAATAATCCCATGCTCCCAAGCGGCTTTAAATAGCGCATCGCCATCGGGAAACTTAACCAATAAGTAATTACCCCAGCCTTCAAAGACCTCGACACCGGGCACCATTTGCAAACCGACTTGTAAATAGGCGCGGTTCGCATTGAGATCCAATACCTGAAATTTAGTACGCGCTAAACCTGATGGCGATAAAGCTTGCAGGGCAATATCCGCTACTGGTACCGGAACCGGATAAGGAGCAATCACTTTAAGTAACAGATTAATGATCGCTGGACTCGCCAAAGTAAAACCACAGCGTAGGCCCGCCAATGCAAATGCTTTCGACAAGGTACGTAAAATGGCCAGATTAGGATAGGTTTGCAGTAAATCGACCGTTGACGCTTCGGGACAAAAATCGATATAGGCTTCGTCCATCACCACAATGGCCCGATCTTGAGTCATTTCTAATAGCGCGATGATATCTTCACGACGAATAAGGTTGCCAGTCGGGTTATTCGGGCTGCACACAAAGACTAATTTCACCTGCTCAAGGTTGGCCTCAATCGCGGTTAAATCGAGTTGCCAATCTGCGCTAAGCGGAACCTGTTTACGCTCCACCCCAAAGGTTTCAGCGCTGATCGCATACATGCCATAAGTCGGGGGACAATAAAGAATCGCATCTTGATTCGGCTCACAAAAGGTGCGGATCAATAGCTCAATACTCTCATCAGCACCGCGTGAAGTGAGTACTTGATCAGGCTTAACTCCAGCGTAGTCAGCATAAGCTTGGATCAGTGCTTGTGGCTGACAATCGCTATATCGGTTAAGACGAGCAAAGTCGGTTTTATAGTGATTATCGAACGGAGATTCGTTGGCATTCAGCCACACATCGCCACTGCCGCCAATGCGACGAGCCGATAAATAAGGCGTTAAAGCCTGAATTTGTTTGCGTGCCAATTTTTCCATCAATTTTTCGCCTCTTGTAATTTCTCTATACGGATCGTGACCGCACGTCGGTGAGCATCTAATCCTTCCGCGTTAGCCATGGCAACCACTGTCGGTGCTAATGCCTTTAAGCCATCCGCTGTCAGCTCTTGAACTGTCATACGCTTAGTAAAATCTGCCAAACCTAAACTGGAATAGGTCCGTGTATGACCATAAGTTGGCAGCACATGATTGGTGCCTGAAGCGTAATCCCCGACCGATTCTGGTGACCAATTGCCTAAAAATATCGACCCTGCGTTATCGAGCAGTGGCACGAGCTCACGAGGATTTTTGGTCTGAACAATCAAATGTTCTGGACCGTAATAGTTAGAGATCGCCACCGCTTGGGTCAGCGAATCGGCAATAATGATTAAACTGGAAGCCAACGCTTGCTGAGCAATGTCTGCCCGAGTTAACGTTTTAAGCTGACGCTGCACAGCATCAGTCACACGATTGGCAATCATTGGCGATGGCGTCACTAACACCACTTGTGAGTCAGGTCCATGCTCGGCCTGACTGAGTAAATCAGCAGCAATAAATTCAGCGTCCGCCGTCTCATCAGCGATCACTAACACTTCTGACGGACCAGCAGGCATATCCATCGCTGCGCCCTGAAAGTCATGACTCACTTGCCGCTTAGCTTCGGTCACATAAGCATTACCAGGACCAAAGATTTTATCGACTTTAGCTACGGTTTCCGTGCCATACGCCATCGCCGCAATCGCTTGAGCACCGCCGACGTTATACACCTCATCGATATTGCATAATTTGGCGACATAGAGGATCTCATCGGCAATTGGTGGCGGTGAACAAAGCACCACTTTGCGACAGCCCGCAATTTGCGCTGGAACGCCAAGCATTAGTACCGTTGAAGGTAACGGCGCACTGCCACCGGGAATATATAAACCAACCTTATTAATAGCACGAGTCACTTGCTCACAAACGACACCAGGCATGGTTTCTACTCTCAGAGGCTGCGATTTTTGCGCTTTATGAAATTTGGCAATATTACTGTACGCCTGCTGCAAAGCTTGCTTCATCTCGGCTGATAAACGCTCACTGGCGGCGTCAATCTCTGCTTGCGAGACACGCAAGGTGTTGGGTTTCACTCGATCAAATTTTTCCGTCAGTGCCAGCAATGCCTTATCCCCTTCACGGCGAACTTGGCTGATCAAATCTTGTACCGTGGCGGTAATATTGGCTCCTGCACTTATCGCTGGGCGCTCTAAAACCGATTCTTGCTGAGTTTCACTCAGTGATGGCCAAACAACCGTTCTCATTTCCTTACTCCATCATTTTTTCAATCGGTAACACAAGGATAGAACTGGCTCCCAAGGCTTTGAGCTGCTCCATCGTTTCCCAAAATAAGTTCTCCGAACTCACCAAATGCACTGCCACTTTGCTTTTATCTGCCGAGAGCGGTAGTACGGTCGGGTCTTCAGCACCGGGTAACAACGCAGTAATTTTGGAGAGCTGCTCAACCGGAGCATGTAACATGATGTATTTTGATTCTTTGGCTTGTTGCACGCCGTGCATGCGAGTCAGCAATTTATCAATCAATGCCGCTTTATCGGCCGTGAAATCACCTGAACGTTGAATAAGCATGGCTTTGGATTGAAAGATCACTTCTACTTCTTTTAATCCGTTTGCCTCTAAAGTGGCTCCCGTTGAGACTAAATCGGCGATCGCGTCAGCAAGACCGGCGCGAGGAGCGACCTCTACTGAGCCAGTTAACATACAGGTACTAAAATCGATTCCCTGTTCATCCATGTAGGCTTTGAGTAATTGCGGATAAGTCGTCGCGATCCGTTTACCTTTCAAATCTTGCGGGCCAGTGTAGGTTTGATCTTTATCCATGGCGATCGACAGACGACATCCACCAAAGTCCATCCGACGGAGGCTGACAAATTGGCTTGGCTGATTCAACGCGCGACGATCTAAGCGAGTCTCTTCGAGGACATTTTCACCGACAAACCCTAAATCAACCACGCCATCCATGATCAATCCGGGAATATCGTCATCTCGAACGAGCAGGAGATCAATCGGCATATTCAGCGAGTGAACTACGAGTCGCTCGCCCATGATGTTGAATTTCACCCCACATTTTTTCAATAAATCTTGGCACTCTTGACTTAAGCGACCCTTCTTCTGGATAGCAATTCTTAGGCGTTGTGTTGGCATTCGTTCATTCCTTTGTTATTTATCGCGTTAAAATCAAACCGTAAAAAAACCCTTGGGAGAGTGCTCTCCCAAGGGTTTAAAATCTAAATATACTTTGATTTAACCACCGGGAGCATCCTGCCTCCCGGGTATGCGTGCATCTCCCGAAAGACTGGCTAGGGATGATGATGGTGATGAATATTCATTACAAAATTACGCATACTGATTATCTTTCTATGGCTTAATTCGACTGTTTTCAACACTAACTAAGCTTGACCATATTTGCAACTGCAAATTGCAAATTTTTCTAATTTATCGTCAATGCTCGCGATTAACGAACCATTCTCGCTTTAGATAACCACGATAATATAAAACAAACGATGATAAACACCACGCTTGAAGCCGCCAGAGAAGCTAGGACCGAAGCCGTCATCCCTAACACCACAAAACCAATCGCAGAAATAAAGGCCACTGAAAGTGAATAAGGCAATTGGGTTGCAACGTGATCGATATGGTTACAACGTGCTCCTGTTGAAGAGAGAATGGTCGTATCTGAAATCGGTGAGCAATGGTCACCAAACACCGCTCCCGCCAATACCGCACTAAGCATCGGCAACATCAATGCAATGTCAGTCGCCGCAGCCATGTCTCCGGCAATCGGTAACATTATCCCAAAGGTCCCCCATGAGGTTCCGGTTGAAAACGCCATCACACCTGATAATAAAAAGAGCATCACTGGTAACCAGTGAGGATTAATATTGCCTTGCACCAATGAAGACAAATAAGCCCCGGTTTTCATGTCACCAATCACGGAACCAATCGTCCAAGCAAAGATAAGGATCAAGATCGCACCAAACATCGAACGAGCACCAATCCACATCGTCATCAATGTGTCTCGTAATGGCATTTTTTGTTTGAATACCGTTACTAATGCCGCCAATAATCCCGTAGAGCCACCATAAACTAATGAGGTGCCTACATCGGTATTTTCGAAGGCTCCGAGAATATTAAAAGCCATCCCCTCACCTGCTAAAGCTTGTCCACCGGTGTAGAGCATGGCACCAATAGTAGCGATAATCAGCAGCACAATCGGTAACACCAAATCCAACACTTTACCGTTTTCACTTTCCGGAATGTCTAACTCTTCATTTAATTGATGAGCAGCGGGACTATCATTGTCCTGATCGTTATCAAATCCTCGACCTTGCGACGCATTAATTTCATGACGACGCATCGGGCCAATATCCATTTGAAACCACACTACCGCAAATACCATAAGCAAGGCGAAGATAGCGTAAAAGTTCATTGGTACAAGGCGTAAATAAGCACCAAGCGGTGAATAATCAGTAATACCATGCGAGACGAGAATACCACCGATAATCGTCATGATGTATGCACCCCAGCTGGAAGCGGGCATCACGACACACATTGGCGCAGCCGTCGAATCTAAAATATAAGCCAGTTTGGCACGTGATACATAAAAACGATCCGTGACTGGCCTTGAAATAGAACCGACCGCTAAACTATTAAAATAGTCATCAACAAAAATAAATACACCAAGAAAAGCCGCTAATAATTTAGCCCCACGTTTGCTTTTTACGCGAACTTGCGCCCATTCGGCAAACGCACGAGTACCGCCAGATAACGTCAATAGCGCGGTCATCATGCCTAATAATAATAAAAAGCCAACAATACTCATATTCCAAGTATTGATACCACCATCAGCGATAAACACACTGAATACTTGACCACTGGTATAAGAAACCGCATCAGTGACGGAATAGTTAGCGAGCAGTAAAGCACCGATTAAAATACCAACGCCAAGAGACAACAACACTCGACGGGTAATAATTGCTAAGCCCAATGCAACCAAGGGTGGTAACAAAGACAAAGGCGAGGAAGCAAAATCAATTACATTCATGATCTTCAAAAACCAATAATAAATGGCAAGAGATCTACTGCAGACAAACTGGACGATATTGATCATCACAGCTTATGTTGAACTAAGCGAAAGGGAAGCGAACACTTCACCCAACCCTACAGTAGCGCTCCATAGTTTAACAACACAGTACCGAACGGTAGGTTGGTTATGTTCACCAAACGCGTACGGTACTTAGACTATGGCAGTGTTGTCCCTATTCGATAACAACCCCAGCAAGCCGTGTTGATCGACGACTTACTTCGGCGGTAAGGCCTTTCACTTGGGTTCATTGGCATCACCCCAACCCTAGTTACTTTTCAATACCGCACCTCTACATCGAGAAATCCGCTTACTTAATCATCTTAAGTAATCCATGACTCCCGCATTAGGTCATCGCATTGTACTTATCATCCATCTCAATGCAACCTATAGTAAGGTTTAATTCTTTTTGATGCTCTACCGCTTGCCGTTACTGGTCAGTAACCCGTGAAATCATCGATTTTTATGACGGCACTATTCTCGATTTAAAATTAATGATGGCATGAGCTGATAGCGACAGATGATTATGCAATGAATATCACTAAAAATAGTAAATAGACTTGAAAAAAACCTGTTTATGGTTAACGTTATGCTCAAATATGGTCATATTAACCGGCTATACTATAAGCCAATAATATTAATCTTCGGCTTGTTAATCTTTTTTTACTCAATATTCGTGTTATTATCATCATCCTAATATTGCTAGAACAAATAACTAGGTTTAATATTAAGCGGTAAACCATTTTATCTCACAGGAAACAGTAATGTCTGAACTAACTAAAACGCTATTAAATATTCGTAGCCTACGTGCATATGCTCGTGATTTGACTCTAGAACAGCTTGAAGAAGCGCTCGATAAATTAACGACCGTAGTACAAGAGCGTAAAGAACTTGAAGAACAAGAAAAAGCGGCAATGGCAGAACAAGAAGCTAAGCTCTCTGCGATTGCTGAACAAATAGCTAAAGAAGGTATTGATGTGAGCGCGTTAATTTCTGCGCTTGCTGGCGAAACCAAAACTAAAGCTAAGACGAAACAAGGCAAACGTGCACCACGTCCAGCTAAATATAAATACATGGACAATGGCGTTGAAAAAACATGGACAGGTCAAGGACGTACGCCTTTAGCCATTCAAAAAGCATTGGATGAAGGTAAATCATTAGAAGAGTTTGCTATCTAAACTCTTTTATTTCCTCTTTGTTAACTAACGGCTTGGTATTTATCTGCTGATAATCGCATTCATCAACCTTGGAGCCTAACTCTCGATTAGTGAGTATTTCGTTAACAAAAGGGAATTTATCTGTCATACAATAAAGGCTCCTACTAGGAGCCTTTATTATTCACCGCGGCAAATAATCTGCCGCTGTGTTTGTGTCTTTATCGTTCCCAATAGGCTTCTTCTAAGCTATCTTCTCGCTCAGGCAAGCCACGAGATAAACGAGGTGAATGTTGTACTAATACCTCATAACTGGCTCGATTAGAATATTTACACACTTGAGAAAAAGAAGAGTATGTCAAAAATTGATATTGATGCTTACTTGAATTAGGCACATTTTCTTTATGGTACTTATTCGCCGCCATATCATGCAATAAAGCCGACAGTGCGGCATCACCTGCACCATTGGTATTTTTAATCTTTTCTGGTCCGCCCATATAGGGAGCGATATGCGAATAAACTCGGATAGGATTTTCGCAACCAAGACGACTGGTTGGGCGACTAAATTCATAACGATTAAATTCTGCAATTGAACCCGGTAATAAAGGTAGAGAGGTTTCACGTTTCGCTGAATCCTCGGTGTAACCGGCCATAAATAAACCCACAGGACCTGCTGTACAAAGAACTAAATCAACCCAATCTAACGCTTTATCAGAAGCGGCTAGTGGGTCTTGTTCTCCCGTTAAGGCTTGCGCTTCATCTTCATTCATCGCTAACACTGTGACGTGTTCACTTAAAAATCGCTGCCAAAACTCCGGGTCTTCCTGAATAACAAATTTAGTCCCGAGGGTTAATACTACAGGTACGTCGTATTTTTTTGCATACTCAATCGCTCTCATTGTCGCATCTGGCATCGGATCGCCCGCTTTACAACGTACTAAATAAGCCGTAATCACCAAAGCAGAAGCGGTACGGAAAATTTTCTCTGGAATATTATCTGGATTTAATTGGTTCATTTGACCTTCACTGATCGCAAAGGTTCGTTCACCATCCTCGGTGATTAAGGCAAAACAACGGCCAATCGCACCGTCGACACCTTGTAAATAATTAAGATCAACGCGACTAGAAGTATTACAAAGATAACGATAGCCATAGCTACCAATCTTAATATCTTGGCTCATTACCCCTAATAAGGTAGAGCGATCATCTGCCAGTACCGAATAGTTATGTAGTGTATTACCGATCGTCCCACCAGCATATTCACTACTAATTAATTGATTGCTTTTTAATTCCTGATAAAGCGCTTCTGCCGCCTCGTCATTGATCACTAAAGAGTGGCCTTTACTTAGTCCATAACGCTCAATCAGCTCAGAATCCACTTTCGCTTCAATGTCGACCAAAGTTTGATCAATTCCAATAATGTGTGTACGGGACATTTTTTTATTTTCTTGCGCTTGGATAACCAGTGGATCGCGAGCATGGACAGGAAAATAATGTTTAGATTTACGTTGGCCAGGAAATTTCATAGCGTCAATTCGGCTTGGGAATAAAAAGATGGGCGATTCTAACTCGCTCTCCACTAAAACAGCAACTAACAGAAACAAGGCAAACGTTTTCGTTGTGGTTTTTATTTTTGTCTGTGTTGACTTATGCACCTTTGCGAATCGTTGCTTCGCACTTTGTCTCAGCGCTCACCTGATGCACCCGCCATCATGACAAAATGGTCGCAAATAGCTCAGATAATCAGCAAGGGAAGTGTGATTGCGGTCGCGGATCTGTCCTCGAAAAATTCTTTCTGTTAGAATCTGAACCCAAGTTAATTAAGTGGTATTACGTTATGTCAGATAACCGCAGTGCAAACAGCCAAAAGAAAGTGATTGTTGGCATGTCAGGTGGCGTGGATTCCTCCGTTTCAGCCTATCTTTTACAACAACAAGGCTATCAAGTCGAAGGCTTGTTTATGAAGAATTGGGAGGAAGATGATAACGAGGAGTACTGTACTGCCGCTGAAGATTTAGCGGATGCTCAAGCGGTCTGTGACAAGCTAGGCATTTATCTGCATACCATTAATTTTGCTGCAGAATATTGGGATAATGTCTTTGAGTATTTCTTAGCTGAGTACAAAGCTGGCAGAACGCCTAATCCGGATATCCTCTGTAATAAAGAAATTAAATTCAAAGCCTTTCTTGAGTTTGCGGATGAAGTCCTCGACGCTGATTATATCGCTATGGGTCATTATGTACGCCGTACTTTCCCAACTCAAGGTGAAAAGCCACAAATGCTGCGTGGTTTAGACAGTAATAAAGACCAAAGTTACTTTTTATACACCCTGAGTCACGAACAAGTAGCAAGAAGTTTATTCCCTGTCGGGGAACTAGAAAAACCTGAAGTTCGTCGTATTGCTGAAGAGCAAGGTCTCATTACCGCCAAGAAGAAAGATTCCACAGGAATCTGTTTTATTGGTGAGCGCAAATTTACCGACTTCTTATCTCGCTATTTACCTGCACAACCGGGTAAAATTGAAACGCCGGAAGGCAAAGTGATTGGTGAACACCAAGGACTGATGTATCACACCCTAGGACAGCGTAAAGGCTTACATATTGGTGGTTTGAAAGACGGCAGTGAGCAACCTTGGTATGTGGCAGAAAAGGATTTACAACGTAATGTTTTGATTGCCGTGCAAGGCGCGGATCATCCGTTGTTAAAATCTCAGGGGTTAATGGCTTCTCAGCTACATTGGGTTTCTCGTCAAGCCATCACCGAGCCAACACGCTGCACGGTCAAAACTCGTTATCGTCAAACGGATATAGCTTGCACTATTATTCCGCTTGATGAACAAAACATCAAAGTGATGTTCGATGAACCACAAATTGCGGTTACCCCAGGACAATCTGCCGTTTTCTATCAAGGCGAAGTCTGCCTCGGTGGTGGGATTATTGAACAGCGCATTTCTTAGTTAACTGTAGGAGTATTTACGTGGCTAACACCAACTACGACCGTACTATCGCCTTTGCTGGAATGTGCCAAGCCGTGGCTTTGGTTCAACAAGTGGCAAAAAACGGTCACTGTGATTCAGACGCGTTTGCAACCTCACTCCAAGCCATCGTCAACCTTAATCCCAATAATACCGTGGATGTTTTCGGTAATGAGGCCAATTTAAAAGTTGGCCTTCAATGTCTAGTGAATGGGATTGATAGCACGCCATCAGGAGGTGAGGTGACTCGTTATCTGATTAGTTTGATGGCTTTAGAACGTAAATTACATACGCGACGCGATGCCATGGCTCAACTTGGCGACCGTTTGCAGATGTTAGAGCGTCAAGTAGAACATTTTGATCTACTTGATGACACCATGATCAGTAATCTTGCTAGTGTTTATCTTGATGTGATCAGTCCTATTGGTCCTCGCATTCAAGTAACGGGCACTCCAACGGTATTGCAACAAACCGCGAATCAACAAAAAGTACGTGCTTTGCTACTTTCCGGTATCCGCTGCGCTGTGCTTTGGCGTCAAGTCGGTGGTAAACGCCGCCATTTGATTTTTGGTCGTAAAAAGATGATCGAACAAGCTCAGATCTTGTTAGCAAGACTATAACGCTTGGCTTAACTCTTATTCACCTTCATTTTTAACTCACACTCCAGGAGAATAACATGGAACTGTCAGCATTGACTGCTGTTTCACCGGTAGATGGCCGATACGGAAGTAAAACGATTGCGTTGCGCAGTATCTTCAGTGAATATGGTCTCCTCAAGTACCGTACTATCGTTGAAATACGCTGGCTACAGAAGCTGGCTGCCACAGCAGAAATTAAAGAAGTCCCTGCGTTTAGCCAAGCAGCCAATCAATTCCTTGACCAACTTGCTGAAAACTTTAGCGAACAAGATGCGCAACGTATCAAAGATATTGAACTGACCACCAATCACGATGTGAAAGCGGTAGAGTACTTCTTGAAAGAGAAAGTCGCGACAGTTCCAGAACTTCACGCCGTTAACGAATTTATCCACTTTGCTTGCACCTCTGAAGACATCAATAATACTTCGCATGCGTTGATGCTTAAAGAAGCGCGTGATACGGTCATTCTTCCGGAGATTCGTCGTATTATTGATGCTATTCGTCAATTAGCTGAAGAGTATCGTGATATTCCCCTACTTTCTCGTACCCATGGTCAACCTGCATCACCTTCTACCATGGGCAAAGAGATGGCTAATGTCGCTTATCGCATGGAGCGCCAATATAAGCAAATCGCTAATATTGAAATTTTAGCCAAGATTAACGGTGCCGTCGGTAACTATAATGCGCATCTTTCTGCTTACCCTGAAATTGATTGGCACAAATTCAGTGAAGAATTTGTCTGTGCGTCGTTAGGCGTCAATTGGAACCCTTACACAACGCAGATTGAGCCACACGATTATATTGCCGAGCTCTTTGACGCTATTGCCCGTTTTAATACTATCCTCATCGACTTTGATCGTGATATCTGGGGATACATTGCTCTTGGTCACTTTAAGCAAAAAACCGTTGCGGGTGAAATTGGCTCTTCAACCATGCCTCATAAAGTCAACCCCATCGACTTTGAAAACTCGGAAGGTAATTTAGGCTTAGCTAACGCCATCTTTACCCATCTTTCGCAAAAATTGCCGATTTCACGCTGGCAACGCGATCTGACCGATTCCACCGTACTGCGTAATCTTGGAGTCGGTGTGGGTTATGCGATCATTGCTTATGCTTCAACCCTAAAAGGCATCAGCAAACTGGAAGTCAATCGTGACGCTCTATTGGCTGAACTCGATAAAAATTGGGAAGTATTGGCAGAACCCATTCAAACCGTGATGCGCCGCTACGGTATTGATCAACCGTACGAAAAATTAAAAGAGTTAACTCGCGGTAAACGCGTTGACGGCGAAGCCATGCGCCAGTTTATTGATGGCTTAGCACTGCCTGATGCAGAAAAGGCTCGTCTTAAACAGATGACACCAGCGAGCTATATTGGTTATGCGATTGAGCTAACGGATCAACTCTAAGTGGTGAACTGATTAGACTAAAAAGGACTTCACATTGAAGTCCTTTTTTTGTTGATGTGTCCCGTTACTGCTTTTGGAAAAATAGGGTAATTTTACCGACTTCAATACCAAATTTCTTAATTTTGGTGAGGTTAAACATGTGACGATCATCTTGTCGATACATCCAATCATCAAACAACACTTCAATATCACGGCTCTCGGTACTCAATAAAAATGAGTAACGCCAGTGCAATGCATTACCGACTTCTTTACCTCGAGCTTGACCAATAATATCGTCAGCCTCACCGCGATATTCACCCTCTCCAGTGCGAGTGATCACCCAAATACGTTGACTCTCCTCACCATCATCGAAAATAAAGTCTTCAACCAGAGTCAGTACATCCCCCTCTACCGAACCTTCGATCAAGACTTCAAAGCGTCGTGTTTGTTTATCGGTATAATCTTGCACCATCCCCCAAGCGTGGGTTGTGCCTGAAAAATAGTTGAACAGATCAAACTTTGGCTCTGCATCCTGATAATCATTGATCTCTGTTGAACAGCCAACCAACACCAGTGCAACACTTAACCAAAGAGCTTGCCAATACTTTTTCATCCGCGTTTTCCTACCAGTTGATTTCTTAATCTAGGGTAATCACTCCGTGGTGATAACCAAATGGCCAAAAATGCCTTATTCATTTGGGGGTCAATCACCTCGCCACGAACGTGTTTATCTGTTGGTGTTGGAAAATACCACAACTGTCCATGCTGACCATCCGAGAGATAAACGAGGCGCTGATCTTTTTCTACCGTTGGAAATAGGTGACTTAACTGGGCCATCCATGACTCAATGTTTGCTGCAGAGTAGCCGAGTTTTTGCCACTGCTTTTCGGTGGCCTCCAATAGCTGTTCACGACGAATCGTACGTAGGTAATGGATCTCTAAAGCCAAAGGATGAGTCGCCACCTCTTGACCGGGCTGCTTCTGGTATTGACCATCGGGAGAACGTAGTTGGGAGTGATAAACATCCCAAAATAACCACGATAGCGTAGCCTGTCCAACCACTGGCCAATCACGCCACACCTCGTGCCTTTCTCCTTGTGGTTTATCCGCTTCTGCTCTCAGCGAAATAGACAACATCATGGCGACCAAGAACGAAATACGAATAACCCATTTATACACGCTGAGCGTTCCTTGCATGACTAAACACCTTTAATAAGCACCATGTGAGCCCTGCCCATTGGACAAATAAAATGCCCATTACGGTCAGAACCGTACATTGAAAATCCACTGCCGCAAATCGATAACCGGCCCAATAACTGACAGCGCCACCCAAGCCACCTAAAATAATAATCCAACGTGGCGAGTGGTGTTGAATCGCAGGGATAAGCAACCGAGCGTACCATGCAAAACCACACCATAAGATAACCAACCAAAATGGAATAGGATGCTCCGTAGGAAAAACAAACAGGCCGATGGCACCATTGATGATATCCAATAGCACTCCCGCTCCGGCCAACAGCATTACTGGGAAAAGTGATGTTAACTGAGTGTAGGCCATACTAAGCCAAGC
This sequence comes from Vibrio sp. V31_P5A7T61, assembly GCF_009904895.1. Classification (NCBI taxonomy): domain Bacteria; kingdom Pseudomonadati; phylum Pseudomonadota; class Gammaproteobacteria; order Vibrionales; family Vibrionaceae; genus Vibrio; species Vibrio sp. V31_P5A7T61. The sequence continues at coordinate 69,897 of NZ_WXWI01000025.1, read as the reverse complement.
GATGATGACCAACACTAAAGTCAACCATTGCCAGTCGGCCTGGCCCCAGACAGCAGACCACCAAATAACTTCAAACAGTAATGAAGGCAGCAGTAGTTTGCGCATTAAGCACCTTTCTGGAAGGTCATATGAATCGTACTGATCGTCCGAGCCTGAAAACCACCTTCGCAATAGCACAAATAATAACGCCACATACGAATAAATCGTTCATCGTAGCCTAACCGTTGCACCTCTGGTAACGCCGCTTCAAAACGCAAACGCCAATCGGCTAAGGTATGCGCATAATCTAACCCAATATCAAAAACATTGCGCACCACCAAATTGCTAAACCGAGTTGCCATTTGAGTTAAGGCGGTAATCGAGGGTAAAAAACCACCAGGAAAGATGTATTTTTGAATAAAATCAACATTATTACTGTAATAGTCATAACGTTGATCGGTAATCGTGATCGCTTGAATCGCCATTAAGCCTTGTGGCTTCAATAATTGATTACACTGTTGGATATAAGATTTTAAGTAAGCTTTACCAACCGCTTCAATCATCTCAATAGAGACTAATTTATCAAACTGTCCCGTGAGCTGACGATAATCTTGTTTTAATAAGGTAATTTGGTCCGTTAAACCCAGCGACTCAACTAATGCCTGTGTGTAGGCAAACTGTTCTTCAGAAATAGTCGTGGTGGTCACTTTACAACCATAAGTTTGTGCCATGTAAATCGCCATCGCTCCCCAGCCTGTCCCGATCTCTAACACATGATCGCTGGCTTGCAATTGCAACTGCTGACACAAACGCTCCATTTTATTCAGTTGTGCTTGCTCTAAACTGTCAGCACTGTTTAGATAAAGTGCGCTAGAGTACAGCATTCTTTTATCTAAAAAGGTTTGATACAGATCGTTACCAAGATCATAATGCGCTTCGATATTTTGCTTAGCTTGACCAAGGGAATTACGCTTTAACCAGTGCCCCATTTGATTGAGCCAGCGCATCACAATACTACTTTGCGCTTCCAGTTTATCGAGCGCGGCTAAATTTCGCGCCATTAGTTCCATCACTGCGGTTAAATCGGGGCTATCCCACCAACCATCCATGTAGGCTTCTGCGGCGGCGATACTGCCACCTTTGAGTAAACGAGCATAGAAATGAGGATGTTTAACCTCTACCGTCGCGTGGATCTGCCCCTCTTGAGCTGGACCAAACTGTTCAATACCCACTTCATTGAACGATTCTTTGATGGTTAAACAGCCAATTTGCATTAGGTTGAGAGACTTGAATGCCATTGCCCGCGCCCCTTTTTGTAACACAGTTAGCGTCTTGGGCATATCCAAAGAAGAAGAGTGTGACATTAGCGTTTCTCCTTATTATTTTTGTTTACTGACGATGAATCTGGATGAGCATAAAAAGGTGCTCCTTTTATCCATAACTTCAACGCATGCCAATAGATTCCCACCATCACTTTAATTGTCATGATTGGCGTTTTCATTAATAGCTTAAGTAATTGAGCAGACGTAAAAGGCCGCGCTTTTAAGGTCAGCGTCGCATCGAATTCTTTATGCTGACGATGACACTCTAAATGCACCATTAAGCCTTGATTGAGCGGCTTTAGCTTCCAAACATACTGCTGATCAATTGGGTTAAATGGTGAAACATGGAAGGCTTTAGCATGTTGCCAATGCTGATTATCCTCCCCCGCCTCTGCCGGTAACGCATAGTAGTGACGCTCATTCCATGGCGTATTACTGACCTCTGCCAATAAATAGCGCCATTCTCCTTGATGGTCATACAAGTAATAAAAATTGACTGGGCTAAAATAGAGACCGAGGTAACGTAAATGGACCACTGCCAATACTTTACCTTCGATACGCTCACCAGTGAGTTCATGAACTTTATCTTGCACCGCAGCTTTCAAATCACCTTGACCAAGATAATCTTGACGACGAAAACGTGCCCAATGCCACCATTTCTCACCCAACCCCCACACGTTTTGCTGAAGCTCAGACCACTGATCGAGGTCAATCGCAGGCATAAAGAGTGGGTAGGTCAAATCATGCGCCACTGGCGATAAACGCCGATGACGCACATGTCCAACCATTAAGGCACTGCTTACCGCGTTATCTTGACTGTGCATTACGCAGCCCCTTGCTGAGCCGTATTGGTCTGCGCGCTAAGGCGGGTTACAACATCTAATGCACTTTTAACACCATCTTCATGAAAACCGTTATGCCAGTAGGCACCACAGAACCAGGTGTGATTAACCCCACTGATCTCTGCTTTGCGTTGCTGGGCAGCTATCGCGGCACGGTTAAATACCGGATGATGATACGTAAATTTACGCAGCACTTTATTGGGATTAATACTTTCGCTGCTGTTTAAGGTGACACAGAACGTTTCTGAGCTATCAATATGCTGCAATATATTCATATTGTAAGTTAAAGCCGGCAAACGGGTCTCTTGATCCACGTCCCCTGCCAAGCGATAGTTCCACGATGCCCAAGCCGCTTTTCGCTTTGGTAATAAGCTGGTATCCGTGTGTAAAATCACTTCATTGGCTTGATAACCCATGGCACCGAGTAATTCACGCTCAATATGATTAGCATCCGATAATAAAGCCAAGGCTTGATCGCTGTGACAAGCAAAAATCACCTCATCAAAGTGTTCAATTTTGCCATGCACTTGCAGTTCAATACCTTGTCCGCTCCGTCGCAACCACTCAACAGGAGCATTGAGACGAATCTTATCGCGAAATCCTTGGGTTAACGGTTCAATATACGCTCGAGAGCCCCCTTCAATCACATACCACTGAGGACGATGAGTAATATCTAATAAGCCATGATTGAGGAAAAAACGCAGAAAAAACGTCAAAGGAAAAGCACGCATATCGGCCAATGAAGAGGACCATATCGCCGCTCCCATCGGTAAAATATAATTCTCACAAAAATAATCAGAGAATTGATGATGATGCAAAAATTCTCCGAGAGTTTGAACACTATGCTCTGCATCAGCCGCAGCGGCTTTAGCGAGTTGATTGAAGCGTAATATTTCGCGGATAAAACGATAAAAACTTGGCTTAAACCAATTACGCTTCTGAGCAAACAACGTCGTGATGGTATGGCCATTATACTCAAGGCCATTGGCATCATTACGTACACTAAAACTCATTTGTGTTGCAACGCCACGTACGCCAATCTCATTCATCATTTTGATAAAGTTTGGATACGTGCGATCGTTGTACACGATAAACCCCGTATCAATCGCATAAGACTGGCCGTTCAGTTCAACATCTACTGTGGCGGTATGCCCACCAATATAATCATTCGCTTCAAAAATTGTTACATCATGCTGTTGATGCAAGTAATGCCCACAAGTGAGCCCTGATATACCACTTCCAATAATGGCAATTTTCATTGTTATGTTGTCCTTCTATGCGCCAACTAATCGTTTGACAATAGCGTGCTGCCAGCGGTAAGGCAGTGCTGCAATTAAACGAATGATCCAAGTAAATACCGCAGGAAAATATATGCTCTGCTTACCTTTGGCCAGTCCTTGCCTGATCGCCAAAGAGGCTTGCTCGACGGTAATGATCATCGGCATAGGAAAGGTATTTTTATCGGTCAAAGGTGTAGTGACAAAACCCGGGAAGATGGTCGTAACCTCTACCCCCTTGGCTTGCCAATCTAATCGTAACGTTCGAGCCAAGTAGTTGACCGCCGCTTTTGAAGCACCATAAGCTTCCGCTCTTGGCAGGGGAAGCTCACTGGCGATAGAGCCAACAAAAGCCACTCGATGTCCCTGAGTTAGATAAGGTTGAATGCCCTCAATGCAGTGCGCAATACCCAGTACATTAACCTCAAAAACGCGGCCTAATAATGCAGAGTCCATGACGCCATCATCAATGTATTCACAACTTCCGGCATTGAGAATCCAAAGGGTTGGAACCACCGTCAAAGAAGATAAAGCGTTGAGTGTGGCATGACGATCAGTGACATCGGCAATCAGAATTTCAATCGTGGGATACTCGGCTTGTAATGTTTGCAATGCCGTCAAATTACGCCCACAAGCAATCACCGACCAACCTTGTTGAGCATAATCTTTAGCAAGCTGCAAACCTATGCCTGAACTGGCTCCGGTGATCAAGACACCATTCATTGGCCTAACCTCCGTTTCACCGCGCGAACTAAGCTACCCAGCAGCGGTAATTGCTCGTAGAGCATTTCACCTAAATCAAAATAATCTCGATGATAAATGACTTTATCGTCTTGAAACTTAATCTGGCTCATACCCTGAACATCAATCACTCGACCACTGGCAAGCTTAGGATGCTGTAAGTGCATCGTCCAGACGAGAAAAGCCGTTTGTTCAATTTGATGTTGTTCATGAATAGTAAATTCACATCGCTGCACATTCTGATAAAGGTTAACAAAGTACTGATGTAAGCTTTCTAGACCTTCAATACGGTGTGCAGCGTCAGCGAAAACCACGTGTTGATGGTAAATTTCAGGCAAACGATGCAAAGTATGCTTGCTGAGCTGACAGTAGAATTGACCAACCGTTTGAACATCCATGTGGAACCTCGTAGTTATACAAAATAATTTTTCGTACAATATAATGATAAGATAGTGCATTTTATAAAGTTGTACAAAAAAAATTTTGTACAACTTTATAAAAATGAGATACGACATGAAGAGATAAAACGATCAATCGATAAAAAAGAAAAACCAGCCCGAAGGCTGGTTAATGAATGATAAATAATGGATTATGAGTTACGTAATGCGGCAATACGTTTATCTAACGGTGGATGGCTCATCAATAGCTCCATAACCGTACGCTTACCGTTAATACCAAACGCCATCATCGACCCCTCTAACTGCGACTCGTGACTCATTTTCAAACGCTCTAAAGCGGCAATCATTTTGTGTTTACCCACTAGTTGAGCAGCGCCTGCATCCGCATGAAATTCACGATGGCGGCTATACCACATAGTGATAAAGCTGGCTAAGAAACCAAACACCAATTCCAAAGCCATAGAGACACCAAAGTAAACCATCATATTGCTACCTTGCCCTTCATCTGAGTTGCGAGAAGAAACAATATTAGCGATAAAACGCGATAGGAATATCACGAAGGTATTCACCACGCCTTGCATCAATGTCATGGTTACCATGTCACCATTAGCAATATGGCTTACCTCATGGGCTAATACCGCTTCTGCTTCATCACGAGTCATGTTGTGCAATAGACCGGTCGATACAGCGACTAACGAGTCGTTACGCTTGGCACCTGTAGCAAATGCGTTCATATCAGGAGCATCATAAATCGCCACGGTCGGCATACCAATACCCGCTTGCTGCGCTTGACGCTCGACGGTTTGCAGTAACCAATGTTCCATCTCATTGCGTGGCGTTTCAATGACTCTGCCTCCTACCGAGCGCAGAGCCATACTTTTTGACATAAGAAGTGAAATAAATGAACCACCAAAACCAAATACCGCTGCCAAAACTAGCAAGCCAGACAAACTACCATGCTGAATGCCTGTTGTTGCATAAACGATATTCAGAACAACACTGAGCACCAGCACAACGGCTAGGTTGGTTGCTAAGAATAAAAATACTCGCTTCATTACTTCTCTCCAAATAGGATGTTTTGATTAATTGTACCGATGATATATCAGTCAACTTTTACTTTTATATAGAGATAGTGTTATCGATTTAATATTCAAGGTTAAGTGCTAAATTGCAACATTTAATGTCCGAGAAATTAACCAACAGATCCGATCAGTAAAAAGTTAGACTTTGGTCTTATTGAGGGGCGTAGTTAAAGCGATTAGATTGATCTAAGTCAATGGCTATAAGCAAACTATTTGCAGATTCAGCTAAAAAGCGGATATATCACAGCAAGCAAAGGAAACTACCACCATGGCCGAAGTCAATAGCTACCAAATGGCAATCGATTTACTGTGTTGTCATCTAGGATTAACCGTTGAAGAAGCAAAACAGCAATTGGGCATTACCACTCAGCCAACCATGCAAACACCAGTCAGTGATATCCAACAATCGTTACTCGGTCTATCACAAGATAAATAAGATTGAGAACCATCAAAAAATGAACGTTCTCAAAAAAGCCGCCATTTAAACCCATGGCGGCTTTTTTATGTTCAACAGAAAAACATCCTTCAACCGAAGTGTTAAGCTTTTGCTTGCCACTCATTACGTAGTGCTTTTGCTGCAAGCACCAAGTTGTTTAATGCCGCTTCCACCTCTGGCCAATTACGCGTTTTTAAGCCACAGTCCGGATTAACCCACAAACGTTCAACCGGAATTTTTTCCGCCGCCTTACGGAGTAAACCTTCTATCCATTGTTGTGAAGGAATATTAGGGGAATGAATATCATACACACCAGGGCCAATCGCATTCGGGTAATTAAATACCTCAAATGCTTTAAGCAATTCCATATTAGAACGTGAGGTTTCGATGGTAATCACATCGGCGTCTAACGCAGCGACAGAATCAATAATTTCGTTAAATTCGCTGTAGCACATATGAGTATGGATCTGTGTTTCTGGGCGCGCCACCGCCGCAGAGATCTTAAAAGCCTCCACAGCCCACTGTAAATACGCTTGGTGATCGCGCTTTTTCAGCGGCAAACCTTCACGAATCGCTGGCTCATCAATCTGAATAATATTGATGCCCGCATCTTGCAGATCAGCAACTTCATCACGTAAAGCCAGTGCTAATTGCTGAGCAATGTGCTGACGAGAAATATCTTCTCGTGGGAATGTCCAACATAAAATGGTCACAGGCCCAGTTAACATCCCTTTCATTTGCTTGCTGGTTAATGACTGAGCATAAATCGACCAACCTACTGTGATTGGCTGCTCTCTTTCAATATCGGCCACTACGATTGCTGGCTTAACGCAGCGCGAGCCATAACTCTGTACCCAACCAAATTGCGTGGTTTGAAAGCCAGCGAGGTTTTCCGCAAAATATTCCACCATGTCATTACGTTCAGCTTCACCATGTACTAATACATCTAAACCTAATGCTTCCTGACGCTGCACCGCATCGGCGATATGCCCTTTAAGCGCTTGCTCGTATTGATCTTGAGTTAATTTACCTTGTCGATAAGCACTACGCTCAGCGCGGATATCGCCCGTTTGTGGGAAAGAACCAATCGTCGTCGTCGGTAATAATGGTAAACCTAATACTTCTTGCTGATGATGGGCTCGCTCACTGTATGGTGCACTGCGCTCTGCCAGTGCTTGGCTAATATTCTGTAAACGTGTTTGCACTTGAGGCTTATTAACATGCAGGGCACTTTTTCGCGCGACAATTGGTAAGCTGTAAGTATCGCAAGCTAAGATCGCCGCTTGATCGCCATCGAGCGCTTTCGCGAGTAAAGCCACTTCGGTAATTTTTTGCTTGGCAAAAGCAAACCAGCTGCGCACCTCCGCTGATAGAGTTGACTCTAAGTCCAAATCCACCGGACTGTGTAATAAAGAGCAAGAACTGGCCAACCAGAGCCTGTCACCCAATTGTTCTTTTACGGGTTGTAATGACGTTAATAATGCGGCTAAATCTGCACGCCATACATTACGACCATTAATCACCCCTGCCGATAACACCCAATCTTGAGGTAACTTCTCAACCACGCTATTTAACTGTTGAGGCGCGGCTGAAAGATCGATGTGCAAACCATTGACCGGTAATTCAATAATGTTATCTAAGCTATCAACCACCGAATCAAAGTACGTGGTGAGTAACAGTTTCACCTCTCCTTGCAGAACTTGATAAGCTAATTTAAACGCATCTTGCCATTTTTGCTCTAACTCAAGGGCTAAAATCGGTTCATCAATTTGTACCCACGTCACGCCCTGCTTGGCTAATTTAGCCAAAATAGCTTGATACGCCGTTAATAGTCTTGGTAATAAGCTTAGGCGATCAAATCCTTCTTCGACCTCTTTACCTAAATACAAGTAGCTTAATGGCCCTAGCAACACGGGTTTAACTTGATGACCAGCTTTAATCGCTTCATTAACTTCATCAAACAGCTGCGGCCAACTGACTTCAAAACTATCATCAGCACTAAACTCTGGCACAATATAGTGGTAATTGGTATTAAACCACTTGGTCATATCCGAGGCGGCGCTGCCACTGCAGCCACAGCTATTTTGCGATTGACCACGACCGACACGAAATAAGGTATCCAGATCAGGCGAACCATCACGATGGCGCTTAGGCACATGACCAAGTAACAAGGTGGTCGTTAACACATGATCATACCAAGCAAAATCGCCAGCCGTGACAAAACTTAATCCTGCATCTTTTTGCCATTGCCAGTTTTGTTGTCGAATGTCACTGCCTAGCTGTTGCAATTGATTTTGCGTTATCTCACCTCGCCAGTATTGCTCTAAAGCGAATTTCAGTTGACGTTTTTCACCGATACGTGGGTAGCCGAGAATATGTGTTGTCGTTGCCATGGTTGTTATCCTTTTATAATTCATTTTTGCAGACATCCATCGCACCAAAGATGTCCGGATGTCCAAACTATCTCGCTAATCCATGGCCGGTACAATCGCCAATTATTCAACTTGTTTATTAAATAAATTCATGTTGATGTTCGATAACTTCACTTCTTTAAATGCCAAATAGCCATCTAGATGTTTACAGCTCCAAAAAAACAACGTAAGTTAAATAGCAATAGACCAGAATAAAGATAAAACGATGACGGTGACGCATGATAGAACTTAAACATTTAAAAACCTTAGTGTCGCTACGTGAGACAGGATCGCTAACCGCAACAGCGACGAGTCTCCACTTAACGCAATCGGCTCTATCGCATCAAATTAAAGATCTCGAAGCACGAATTGGTGGGCAACTTTTTTTGCGTAAAACGCGTCCTGTGCGCTTTACCTCTGAAGGAGATATTTTATTGAAAGTCGCCGATGAAATACTGCCGAGACTGGCGAAAGCCGAAAATGAACTGGCTAGTCTAAAAGAAGACGTTAATGGCCGATTACACATGGCGATTGAGTGTCATTCATGCTTTCAATGGTTGATGCCTGCGCTACGTGAATATCAAGTTGCTTGGCCGAGCGTTACTCTCGATTTTTCTTCTGGTTTTGGCTTTGAGCCCCTCCCTGCATTGCTGGCTGGAGAGCTTGATTTAGTGATCACATCAGATATTCTTCCTCGCTCTGAAGTGCATTATGAGCCGCTGTTTGATTTTGAAATGCGCTTGATCACGGCAACCACTCATCCATTAGCAGAGAAAACCTCGATTAGTGCGCACGATTTAGCCGACCAAACCATGCTGAGCTATCCGGTACAAAAACAGCGCTTGGATGTCGTAAAGCACTTTTTACAACCGGCAGGTATTGAACCCGCAAAATGGAAACAAGCCGATAACACTCTGATGTTGGTGCAGATGGTCTCTGCAGGATTAGGAGTAGCAACATTGCCAAATTGGGCGATCAGTGAGTTTTCACGTCAAGGGTTGATCACCAGTAAGCCGCTAGGCGATGGCTTGTGGCGCAGGCTATTTGCGGCAACTCGTAATAGTGAAAAAAACAAACATTACTTACAAGCCTTCTTCGCTATTGCTCGCCAACAATGCAAAAGCCACCTTGAGGGGGTCAAGATGGCTTAAAAATCAATAGGCATCGTAAAGTTAGACCGCTTTAAACTGGTTGGTGAGAGGGTCGTACCTAAAACCTAAGTTTTGCAGCTTACCAACCACATGTTCTTCATTCATCTCATACATTGAGACCAATTCACCCAAGCTATCACATTCAAGCCGCAGCTTCTCATTTACAATACCGAGTAAAATGGCATCATCAAGACGGCTCACATTGCTTAAATCCATCATCATGCTCCTCTATCGCCATACGCCCTATTAATAAGCTTAGTCGTAATTAGTCGAATGGAAAGTGAGCCGTCTCTCGAAACACAGTCAATTACAGGTAAAGATGATGAAAACCCGTAGCCGCAGCCAAAATCAACGTTTGGGCAAGGATCAATTGTCCTTTGCTCACAGGCTTAACCAATAATAAATGCCAACACCAAACCACAATACCTATCACTAGTAATGAAAAACTTATCAATAAAGGTTGAGTCAATGCGGAGAGAGATTGCGTATCAAGTTGATAGGAATAAGGAACAATACAGAGTGTGGCGATCATCGCCGACAAAATTCCCATCACTGGCAATAGACGATGAAAGGCTTGTAAACGCGTACGAGCAATAGTTAATAACAGGTGCCCTAATAACGCGCCTAATAAAAATATCAGGCTGAGCAGAGATAAGCTTGCAGACCAATTAACCGTTTCAGTGATCAAAATAGCGACGAAGGCTAATGCTAAACCATCAGCCAGATACATCACCCACAACGGCCCCTCTTGACGTGTTTTTTTAGTTTGCACTTGCGAGTAAAAATAAAGCAAAGCAAATACGACTAAAAATGCCTCAACTTTTAATGATGCAACCGCAACCCATAAAATAGCCAGCACAGGCAGCACTTTATGTATTCGCCCCCGTTGCCCAGGACAAATATCGCCTTTGACCAACACGAGGGTCAACAACACTTGTGCGCCCAATAACATAGGAGCCATCACACTCAATAGGGAATAAAGCATAAATTCTTCGTTACATAATGAAAAACGGATGGGGATGATAACAAAAGCGTCACACCTCTGCCTACCTCGATTTTAATATTGACAGTCATATCATTCTTATTGATTCGATTCGTTATTCTCATCGAGGATCATAAATATCTAGCACCATCATGAACGACTTCTTGTTTATAGTACGGAAAAAATCAAGAGGTCACTATGAACACACGAATAATGGCTGGGTTAGTTTCCCTTTCTTTACTGGGTTGTGTCTCTCACCACCCTACTACACCTTTACAAGCCGATCAGCGATGGGTAACGGGTCAATTAGATAATGGCTTAACCTATCATCTGTACCCTGATCATCATCAACCCGTTTCCATTCGTTTTTATATCCATACAGGGTCGCTACAAGAAAGTCCTGAACAATCCGGCTACGCGCATTTCGTCGAACATATGGCTTTTAATGGCAGTATCCATTACCAACATAATGATGTGATTAAGATGGTGCAGCAGACCGGAGCCAGTTTTGGGGCCGACCTGAATGCATTTACTAGCTACAAAGAAACCGTCTATAGCCTCGATTTGCCGGATAACCTAGCGATAGACAAAGCATTACTCTGGTTTAGAGATATTGCCGACGGTCTACATTTTACGCCGCAAGAAGTTGAAAAAGAAAAAGGCGTGATCATGGGTGAATTTCGTTATCGAATAAGTGACGATAAACCATTTGAACAAAAATTTTATGAGCAATTAATCGCAAAAACGATTTATGCTCAACATGACGTATTAGGAACGCGAGATAGTGTTCAACAAGCGACTCCTGAACGCCTAAAAACCTTTTATCAAACGTGGTATCAACCTCAATTAACAGAAATTGTCATTACGGGTAATGTCACTCTCGAACAAGGTGAAAAATGGATACAAGAGTACTTTGCTGACTGGCAGGCTGGTGAAACACGTCGCCCAGTTCTTCCAAGTCAAACAAAATTGGATACACAAGATTTTATTGATTACGTCGCGACTGGTGAACACCCAAGTTTTTCTCTGTTAATCGATCGTGGAGAACATCGTATTACCAATCACGAACAGTTAATTAATCATCGTCTAGATAATATTGCTGAACAACTCATCTCTTATCGACTTGCTGCCGAGTTTAATCAAGCCGCACAAGTTCATACTCAATTACATACGATCAGTTATCGTATACTTGATCAACGCTATTCTCTGATCAGTGTGGCTTTTCCTTACCAACAAAGAGGCATGGTCACCGACCTTACCTTATCGACATTGTCGTCACTCCGTGATTTTGGCGTCAGCGAGCAAGAGCTACAGGCGGTACTTCATTCGTACCAAGATGACCTCCTGTATGCGACTCAAAACAAGCATAATCGGTTACCCCCTGAACATGCGAATGATCGAGTTTGGGCTATCTCTAACCAAGAGGTACTACAAAGTGACCTCGATTTTCAGTATGGTCTAAAACAGTTACTCAGCAAAGCTTCTGTTGAAGAGGTCAATCGTCACTTAAAACAGTTACTGCGTAGTGATGCCACCATAATTATTGGTGCTGATCGACAAGAAACTTTATCCAAACTCACCAATCAACGAGATCATATACAAAAAACCAAGCAACGCCGTGGGATAAAAACTGAAATAGCCGACATTAATCCTGCATTGTATCAACCGATACAACAAGGAGAGATTATTAGCTCACAGTCTATCCACACCGACCCTGATATTGTTCATTGGCAATTAGAAAATGGTGTAGATGCTTATTTATTAAGAACATATAGTGGGAAAAAAAAGCTGCAACTTTTTTACTCTAGCTTAGGTGGCTACGCTGCTTTACCCAATGACCTATTTTATGCAACCGATATTTCACCGACCGTTCTGATGCAATCGGGTTTGGGTGACATGAATGGAGCACAAACGGACAGCTACTTGAAACGCAAAAACATGTCGATGGCAACCTTTATTGATACCACCTCACACTGGTTAAGATTGGAAATGAATCAAAAGGATTTAGATGAAGGGTTCGCCATGATTCACCAGTTCTCTACACGGCCAAATCTTGATCTCATAAAACTGGATACGACCAATCAGCAACACAGAGCTAACTTAAGTCAGTTTGTGGCGACGCCCCTTGGTCAACTCATTAAAGCCGTTAGCCATGATTCTTATAATCCGAGCAGTGCTCATTGGTTTAGGGATACTCAAGATCAACCGATTCCGACGGCAGATCAAGTCATGCAAGTGCATCAACAACTCTTTCAGCAAGGTAACTTTACTTTGGTTATCGTTGGCGATGTGACACCCTCGACCATCACTCCCTTATTACGTCAATATATTGCTAATATTCCACTAGCGCCATCGCAACCACTTAGACTTACTGCGGACTATTCAACCTCCATCAGTTCACAATTAGAATTACCGATAAATACAGACAACCACACTCTGATTGTTCATCGTTATATTGCTGCTGATTCCTCAGTCAAAAGCGCAAAAACCGTGTTCCTAGAAGACATGCTCTATCGCTTAGCGACACAAAGATTATTAGCCAACATTAGAGAAAATAAAGGGTTGGATTATACCCCTGAGGTTATCCCACTCAATAAGGATAGTGAACCGAGTTCTGATTGGTCATTTATTACCACCATTGATTCCGCTTATGTTGAGCAAACACAACAAGCTGTTCAGGAAGTTATCGAGAGTTTAACGCAGCATATCAGCCAAGAAGAAGTACAAACTGTCGCGAAACAACTCATCGTAGATTTAAAACCATTACAAGATAGACCAGAACAAATGGCATCAATGCTTAGCCGTTACCTTATTCATGGTTATGGTATTGAAGCTCTAATGAATATCGAAGATACGGCGAATAGCATTCGTGCTGAAGAGATGCAGCATCGAGCAAAGCAAATGTTTGGTGATACAAGTATCAAGCAAATCAGCATAATGACACCTAAACAGAGCGGTTAATCTATTGCTCTAAGGCAAAGCTGCTCTAAACCGAGATACCCAAACGACGTACTAAAGCACTCAAGTCGATTATGGGTATTTTAGGATAAAGAATGGGCCATAACGCCATAGCTAATTACAAACACGGTTGTCTTTCTGCTAAATGCAGCAAGACATCCGCTTGTGTTAGTAAACCTTTATACTTCTCACCATCCACCAAAACCCAAGGAAAGGGGGTTTCGTTACTGATTAATTCCGAGATTTTATCTTGTTTGGTATCCGCATTGAGTTGAGTAAAATGGATTTGCATTAACTGATTAACAGGTCGTCGCCAAATCGCGGCTTCACGCATCGTTTCCAGCTCAGTCCCCATCGTTGGGGTTAAGTGCAAATTTAACGTCTCTCTTAGCACAATTCCAACACAAACCCCTTTATTGATAACCGGTAGTGCGTCAGTTTGTGTCACTTTAAAATACTTGTCGACTAAAGAGAGGGGCTCACTCGGATCAAGATGCGGTTTACCTTTAAATAAATGGATTAAGCTGGTTTTCTTTTGTTGTTGATCAGGTTCAGTATCGATTGTAACTAAATTTCGACGATAATTTTTCGCTTGATGTAATAATGTAAAAGGCAATGGTTTAGAAAAGAAATAGCCTTGCATATAATCGACGCCCAATGACTTTAATACCATCACTTCTTGTTCAGTTTCGACCCCTTCTGCAACAACCTTAATCCCTAGACTATGACATAATCCAATGATCATATTTACTATTTTGCATTTATTACTACCAAGCTGAATATCAGTAACAAACTCACGATCGATTTTTAAATAATCAAAATGACAATCACTTAAATAAGTAAACGAAGAATATCCAGTACCAAAATCATCAATCGCAACGGTCACACCTTGTTCACGTAGTGATTTTAATGCGTTAGCTTGCTTTGACTGGCTATCGAAATAAGCACTTTCTGTTAATTCTATCGTAATTGATTGTGGGCTATCGGTGTGATTTTCTATCATTTCTAAGGTATTGGTTAATATTTGCACCGCATCCATTTTGCTATTAAAAGAGCGATTAATGGTTAATCCGATATGTTGCCCAAATAACATCTTAATCTTAGGTAAAGCTTGTAAAGAGAGAATACCGACCGTTCTATCTAACTCGCTGATCAAGTTAAGATCCTCAGCAATACTGATCATTTCTTGAGTCGTGAATGCATTATCCTTAGTCGGTTTAAAACGGCATAACGCTTCAAACTTTACGATTTCCCAAGTTTTGGTATCGACAATCGGCTGATAATGTACCTCGAGATCTCTTTCAGAAATCGCTTTGCTCACTAAATCCTCTAAAGATTTTCGACGCTTAACTTGTTGATGTATCTCACTGTGATAGAAACTAATCGTTTTCGATTCACCAGCATGTTGCTCAAGCATCGCCTGCATGGCATGAGTGACCATTCTCGATGACGTTTTGGCATCGAGCCCCATGATAGAGACACCAATTCGCCCGCGAATCACTGCATTGTGTATACTAGGTTCACGTTTTAATTCATACATAAAACGCCTTATAGCATCCTGAATATGCCTAAAATCGCTACTCTTTATACATGAAGAGCAAGATAAACAAACCGTGTAAATCCCTTTGCCTAAATAACCAACGACTTTAACTTCTTCACATTGGGTTAGAAAGCTCGATAATATCAACATTTCTGCATGATGTTGCTCGATTGAGAAACTGGGTTGAAAAGCTAAAACAATTAATGTTGTATCATCTTGATGATCTTGATAATAAAGTTCTAATAGTTCTTTAAATTTTTCTTCTATCGGTAATTGAGTCAGAAGGTCAATATGACCTAATGACTTTTCTGCCACACTCTCTAATTGATTTTCAAGATTAAGTGTCATTCCTAAAAAGAACACACGTCCATCTTGCAATTTTATTTTCTGAATCGTTAATTCTTGAGGGGCAACCTTACCTGATGCTCGACGATTTAAAATAGCACCACTCCAATAGCCATGATGATGAATATGTTGCCACATAGATTGGAAAAACTCGTTGGAGTGCTTATTCGCATTAAAAACACTTGCTTTTTTACCCAGTAATTCGTGTTGTTTAAAGCCTGAATGTTGTTCGAAGTAACGGTTACATGCCAATACCTGGGTTTGTTCATCAGTTAAAATCAAACCATGATGCGGATTATCAAAGACGCCTTCAAAAAGGTGAGCTAACTCTTTTAAGGAATCTAGTTGAATTAACGGTGTTATCGAACCTTTCAATGAGTCCGCTGATGCTCGTTCAATACAAAATTCGACATAAGTTAATGCCTGATTAGGGATCACTAAACTACAACTAAAGTAATGAATGGCCCCCGTTTCTATCACAAACTTAAAACAACGCTTCATTTCTGCTGCTTTATTGGGTGTCATATGACGCAGAAAATCTTTAATGTGAGTAAAAGAATGTTGTGTATCAAGTAGATCATTGATAACTCGTTGATCACAAGAAAATTGATGAGTCTTGAGGTCGAGTGACCAGTTGATGGAGCGATACCCTGCTTCAGATAACCTTTGTTTCTGCGCCCGCTCCCGAGAATCCATTTCCATCACCATCGCTCCCACTCAAGATAATTACTGATTGTTCTGTAACACTCTACCCAATCAGTCAACTGAACGCAGTAAATACAAACACAGAATTATATTATAGGGCAAGTCATAGGAAGACACTGTGAATAACAGATAACGGCTTGAATTTTATGCTCCATGATGGCAAATACAGAGAAAAAGATAAAGTTCAACATGCCCTAGATACTACTGATACAAGTCGTTATAATGCGCGGCTCATCTATCAGAGGTTAAAATATGCACAGCAAGATCACTCCTATCCATCACTACAAAAAATACTGGGCTGAATGTTTTGGAACGGCACCCTTTCTTCCTACCAGTAAGCAAGAGATGGATGCGCTAGGATGGGATAGCTGCGATATTATTATTGTCACTGGCGATGCGTATGTTGATCATCCCAGTTTTGGGATGGCGATCATTGGCCGCTTACTAGAAGCGCAAGGTTTTCGGGTCGGTATCATTGCACAGCCTGAATGGCATAATAAAGAGGCTTTTATGGCCCTCGGTAAGCCAAATCTCTTTTTTGGCATCACCGCAGGCAATATGGACTCGATGATTAACCGCTACACCTCTGATAAAAAGCTGCGCCATGATGATGCCTATACGCCAAATAATAAAGGTGGTAAGCGTCCTGATCGCGCCACGTTAGTCTATTCTCAACGCTGCCGAGAAGCTTATAAAGATGTCCCATTAGTCTTAGGTGGTATTGAAGCGAGCTTACGCCGCGTTGCTCATTATGATTATTGGTCTGATAAAGTTCGTCGCTCGGTGCTGTTCGATTCCAAAGCAGATATTTTGTTGTTTGGTAACGCCGAGCGTGCTTTAGTCGAAGTCGCCCATCGTTTGGCTAATGGCGACGCTATCACTGAGATGACCAATATCCGCGGCACGGCGGTTATCCTTCCTGCAGCACCCGAACATTACACGATCATTGACTCTTCACGGATTGAAAAACCGGGTAAAGCGTTTGTACCGATAAACCCTTATGCAGTAGAAACCCAGTGTGAGACTAATCAGGAAAAAGAAGCCGAAGCCAAGCCAATCACCATTCGCCCTTCTCGTCACGATGCAGCGACGACAGCCGTGCGCTTACCAGCCTTCGAAAAACTGAATAATGACCGGATATTATACGCCCATGCGAGCCGCGTATTGCATTTAGAAACCAATCCCTATTCGGGACGTGCATTAATTCAGCGCCATGGTGATCGTGAATTGTGGGTCAACCAAGCCCCAATCCCACTCACCACCGAAGAGATGGATTACGTATTTGGATTAAATTACGCCCGAGTGCCTCATCCTCAATACGGCCAAGCAAAAATCCCCGCTTACGACATGATCAAGACCTCAGTAAATATCATGCGTGGCTGCTTTGGGGGGTGTTCATTTTGCTCAATTACTGAGCATGAAGGACGAATTATTCAAAACCGCTCAAAAGAGTCAATCCTCCATGAGATGGAAGAAATTCGCGATAAAGTGCCAGGATTTACTGGGACGATCTCCGATTTAGGAGGTCCAACCGCCAATATGTACCGTTTGGGTTGTAGCGATCCTAAAGCAGAAATGAACTGTCGTCGTCCATCGTGTGTTTTTCCGGGTATTTGCCATAAACTCAATACTGATCATAAACATACCATTGATCTTTATCGTGAAGCGCGCAAGGTAAAGGGCATCAAAAAAGTGATGATTGCTTCTGGTGTACGCTATGATTTAGCAATTGAATCTCCAGAGTATGTCCGTGAACTGGTCACTCACCACGTTGGCGGTTATCTAAAAATTGCTCCTGAACATACCGAAAAGAACCCGCTCGATCTGATGATGAAACCGGGTATGGGCACCTATAACCGTTTTAAAGAGATGTTTGAGAAATACAGTGCGGAAGCGGGTAAAAAACAGTATTTAATCCCTTACTTTATTTCTGCTCATCCAGGTACCGAGGATGAGGACATGCTCAACCTTGCGCTGTGGTTAAAGTCTAATAACTATCAATGTGATCAGGTACAAAACTTCTACCCATCACCGATGTGTAACGCGACAGCAATGTATTACTCAGAAACCAACCCATTAAAACGAGTCAAATACAAAAAACGGGAAGAGGTTACTGTCGCTAAAGGTGAGCGCCAACGTCGATTGCATAAAGCATTACTACGTTACCATGATCCGCTTAACTGGCCTTTGATCCGTGAAGCTCTGATTAACATGGGCAAGAAACATTTAATCGGAGACAAAGCAACCTGTTTAGTACCCGCTGATGATGTTGACGCTCGCACTCCTGCGCAACGACGTAAGTCGGGACGCCACGGTGCCAATCGGTTTGCCACCAAGCATACCAATACCCAACCTGGATTTGATGCACTGCGCAGCAATACCAAACCTCATGCGGCTAAAAAAACATCATCGCCTAAAGGGAAAAGCCACACCACCAAACCAACCGCTAAATCCGCTCGCCCTTAATCGCTTAGCTTATATTGGATATAAAAAACTCAGGCAAACCGCCTGAGTTTTTTTATTAAAGGAGAGAGAATTAAACAATAAACTTGTTCATCACTGCCTCTTGACGACGAACATCTTCAAGCTGCTCTTGCATCTGTTGGTTTGATTGGCTCGCGGTATCCGATACTTGTACCGATAAGTCTTTAATTTTCACCGTATTCGTATTAATTTCTTCAGCAACCAAGCTTTGCTCTTCAGCCGCCGACGCGATTTGCATATTCATATCACTAATTTGCTGAATCGCTTGACGGATACGCAATAAAGCATCATTGGCTTCGCTCGCCTTGGCGACAGTTTCTGTTGCCGTGTCTTTACTTTGTCTCATCGCTCCAGCGACTGAGCTTGATCCCACTTGCAGTTGTTCGATCATACTGCGAATCTCAGTGGTCGATTGTTGCGTTCGTTGGGCAAGTGTACGCACTTCATCGGCCACAACCGCAAAACCACGACCTGATTCTCCGGCTCGCGCTGCTTCAATCGCGGCATTCAAGGCCAATAGGTTAGTTTGATCGGCAATATCATTAATGACTTTTAAAATAGTCTCGATGTTTGAGGTCGCACTTTCTAATTGCTTGACCTCTTCTACTGCTTGATCGATACGTAACGCTAGGGAATTAATCGCTTCTGTGGTGTGTGATACCACTTCAGAGCCTTGCTCCGTGGCGTTATCTGCTTCTTGCGCAGCTGAAGCTGCGCCTTGCGCATTACCAGCCACATTCATTGCTGTCGCGGCCATTTCATTCATTGCCGTTGCCAACTGCTCCACCTCATGCATTTGACTTTGCATTGCTTCGGTCGACGCTTGTAAACCGTGAGCGGTAGATTCAGTACTGTGCATGATCTGTTGACCAATCTGCTTCGACTCTTTAATCAACTGCTGTAAAGTTTCAGTAAAACGGTTAAAGCCGCTGGCTAATCGAGCAAACTCATAATCGGTATTGGTATCAAGTCGCTTAGTCAAGTCTCCCTGTCCAGAAGCAACATCTTGAATCGCATCATTGAGAGTATCTAATGGGCGCATTAAAATACGGATCACGAAAGAAAGAATTAAGGTGCTGACCACTAAAGCGAGTAACGAGTAAATTAACGCACTACGCCGTAAATCATCAACCGCAGCAAAGGCAATACTCTCATCCAGTAAAACCCCAACTGACCAAGTTTCACCGGGGATTGGTACAAAACGTAATTGATAATCTTGATTATTAATCCTCACTTCTTGTACATCACGACTGATACGTACATTCGGTAAGAAAGCCGACATCGGTTCACCATTAAAACGCGCTTCAGGGTGAGCAACGGTAGTACCATCATCAGAAACGATAAATAGATAACCCGCATCAAATAGAGAAACTTGGTTAACCAGTTCGGCAAGAGACACAAGACTAACATCAAAAAATATTGCCCCTGAAAATTGCCCACGGTAATTAACTGGTGTGGCAATCGAGATCAATATTTCTCCCGTAGCTGAATCTGCATAGGGCGCGGTAATGGTTAATTGCCCCGCATTTTTGGCATCACGATACCAAGGCCGAACTCTTGGATCCCAAGTTGCTCCCGGGTTCCAACTTGGGTCACTACCGACATAAGAGCCATCTTTATCATAGCCAAACCCGACCAAAATAAAGCTTTTCGCTAAAGCCCTCTGGCGAAGCACATCGGCGACACTTCGAGGATCAATATCAACCTGAACCAGCTCTGTAACATACTGTGCTAACGCTTTACTACCACTGAGATCTTTACTCACCGTATTGCGTACCCCACTAACAATTTCATCGACGCTGCTATTCACTTGAGTTTCAATCTCAGAGCGCATAGTAAAATACTGTTGCGTCGACAAAAGTGTCAGCGTCAAAAGTAGCATCACGGATGACGCTGCGACTACTTTATGACTGAATTTCATGGTTTATCCCTCAAAGCAAACTATTTTCATGCATGGTTGTGCATGCTCACGTCCTTAATTGTTTGGGTCAGAAAAAGGGATTATCGCAACGTGGCGTTGCTCGAATCGGTTTCACTCCAACTCACTAAGGTTTGCTAAGCCATTTACACCAAACCAACTCCATTTTTTTATGCACTAAGTATGAACCAAGATCTGCCATTGTGCTGAACAAAACATCGATTATTATCAAATTTATCAAGAATAAAAAACCGCAGTCAGGATACGACACTCCTGACTGCGGTTTGATCGAGAGAAATAAAGCGAGTTAAGCGTATTGCTCAGCAAACTCTTGCATAAAATCGACCAGAGCTTGCACCCCCTCTAATGGCATTGCGTTGTAAATCGATGCGCGCATTCCACCAGACACTCGATGGCCTTTTAGCGAAACTAAGCCTCGAGTTTCGGCCAACGATAAAAAGGTCTCATCTAACTCAGGTTTGGCTAATTGGAAAGGCACATTCATTAATGAACGATTATCTGGATGAATGGTGTTACGATAAAAATCTGACGAGTCAATGTAGTCGTACAGCAAGGCTCCCTTCGCTCGGTTAATCTTCTCTATCGCTTGAACACCACCTTGCTGTTTGAGCCATTGAAATACTAACCCTGACAGATACCATGCAAAGGTCGGCGGTGTATTAAACATCGATTCTTGTTCGGCCAACAATTGATAGTTAAGAATACTCGGTAATACCTCATTCGCTAAACCGAGTAAATCATCACGCACAATCACAATGCAGATCCCAGCAGGCCCAATGTTCTTCTGCGCGCCAGCATAAATCACCCCATAACGAGAGACATCGATCTCACGTGATAAAATCGTCGAGGACATATCGGCCACAATCGGTTTATCGGTGATCGGTAAATCATTAATTTCAATACCATCAATCGTTTCATTAGAACAGAAATGCACGTAAGCCGAGTCTGGATCAATCGCCCATTCACTGGCTGGCCGTACCGCCGTTTTGCCTTGCTTATTGATTTTGGCGTCAAAGACATCGACACGACAATATTTTTGGGCTTCTTTGACGGCACTCGCTGCCCAGTATCCGGCGTCAATATAGGTAGCGGTATTCGCCTTACCCAATAAGTTTAGGGGGACCGCCGCGAATTGAGCCCGAGCACCGCCATGACAGAAAAGCACCTTGTAATTATCAGGAACGTTGAGCAAATCACGTAAATCTTGTTCAGCCTGCTGCGCCACTTGAATAAAGGGCTTACTACGGTGGCTAATTTCCATCACCGAGACGCCAAGACCATTCCAGTTCACTAACTCAGCTTGCGCTTTATCCATGACGGCTTTAGGTAAGGCGGCGGGACCCGCACTAAAATTATAAATAGTGTCCGTATTCGGCTCCATGTATTGCTTGCTCCTGCTATCGAAAATGGGGAAATGATGTCAAAAATGTAACTGTACTCACCATCTCTCTCTGAAAGAGTCCATGCTGAGTGTTTTCGGTATACCACTTTTTTATAAGAAGAAACAGCTTGAACTGACTGAAGATCGGCGGTTAATTATTTTTCCATCAACTTATCCGCATTGCTTTCAGAACCGCCCCCTAAAGAGGCGGCTTAATTAAAAATCGAGACCCTCTTTATTAACGCATCAATAAGGGCATGATCAAACTGATCAGAGGTACTTGTTTACCATTATCAAATGAGACATTGCCTTGATTAATTTGCGCGTGAATTCGATACCCTTGTTCATCTTGTGTAGCCATCTCCATCATCACCAGTTCATCCATTCCTTGTTGAATAAAAGGATAATCTTGGGCAAATTGTTGAGAGACAAAATTATCAAGATGACCGGTTAAAGCTGGTAAAATCACGCTGGGGTCTTGCAAAATATCATTTGTACCTTCAGGAATCGTCAGCATCCAATTGGCCGAAAAATCACCGTCACCCACTTTAACAGCGAGTTGATTTAGACTCAGACTAAAACCTTGAGAAAATAGTGTTTCGATCAATGGTAGTGCTTGATTTAAAGCCTGTGCAGGCATGGTTGAGTAGGTTTGATATAACGCGGATAATTGCTCAAAAGCTTGACTATCAACATCCGCTAACGTGAAGTCAAACGTGGCATCATGCACTTCACCTTCATCGCTAACCACTTGATCAACCGTCAATTTATGTTGACTAGTAAAACGTTTTTTATGGGCATCCATCGATGAAGTGAATTCATAACTGCCCTGACGAACAAGCAAAAGGGATTGATGGTCACTGTCGTTAATCTCAAGTTCACCAATCGACAACGCTTGCTTACCCAGCCAAAAGCCATTTTCTTGTTTGCCATGACCTTTGGCTTCAAGTTTAGACAGTTGCATTTTTTGACCATCGATAAAATCAACCATTACCGAAGGCAAAGTTAGATCATAAGTCACTTCCCCTAAGGTAGTGACTGTGCCAGTAAGCTGAGCCGGCGTTAACGATATCCCTAAGGCTTCATTGTCCAACGGCTGGTAATGCCAGCTATCTAGCTGAATATGATAATCCGTATTGCCATTTAATTGGGTAACGGTCGTCATGGTTAATGGTAATTCGGGGTATTCTGGCAGTCTTGATTGCGCCGATAGGCTGAATAATTGATGTTGAATATCGCTGTCCACTATCCACTGTGTTGGTAAACCTTCGCTGATCAACTGTTGCCGAACTCGCTCATCGAGCACCGTAAATCGAGCTGATACGTGAGAAGAAAGATAGCCACGGTCATAATGAATTAGCTCTGCGCTTATTTGTTCATTCGTTAAATTTTCTAAACCGTGAGTAATCGCTTTCTGACCTATTTGCCCAACCGCTAAAGGCCAACACAAGACTAAAACTACCGCACCACCGATAGCCCCTATTCGTTTGATATTTTGCATAAATGACTCGATTGCTTATTATTTCAAGCAGTGTAACGCAGATGATTGATCGAGCTCAAGTGGTGCATCATTACCATAAGCGAACTCAAATACTGACGAGGTTAAGATTCTTAAACTCAGCTCTCAAATCTTTTTCGCAAAGCTTGTTACAGTAGTCTAGCTAAAAAGTAATGATAGGGACCGCTGTGAACCGATATGCTCTGCTGTGCTTAGATAATAATCCCATTAGTATTGAACAATGGCGTCATGAATTAAGTATTTTTTCCGCCAAGTTTGATCTCTATACCGCTGATTCTATTGTAGAGGCTCAGCAGGCACTCGAGTTCATCCAAGAAAACCAACAAACTGCCGCGTTAGTGATTGCCAGTCATCATGAAGGCTTTAATGGCGCCGAATTTTTAGTTCAATTAGATAAAAGCCCTGAGACGAAACACGCTCGCAAAATATTGATCAGCAGCGGTCAAGATATTCAAGCCATTTTAAACGCGGTCAATGAAGGACGTTTAGATTATTGTTTAACCAAACCGTTACAAGATAACGTGTTATGTAAGACGGTTCTCCAAGAGTTAACCACGTATGTTCTTGATAATGATAAAGACAATATTCTTACTTACAGCACCTTATTAGATCAAACCCGAATTTTACGCGCGCATATTGATCAGAAAATGCGTGTCTATCGTGAAGGTTTTATCAGCGATTATCACCGCATGTCCGATCAACAACTCGCGGAGCAAGTTATTGGTGCCTTGTATGAGTTTTTTGACGGTAATGATGAAACGCGAGCCTGTCGAACTTACTCTGCGGAGCACTTACTCACCGTTGAAGGTGAAGACAATCATTTCTTATGGTTTATTACCTCAGGTGAAGTGGCGCTGTATAAACGAGATGAGCTCGGCCAACAAAGAGAAGTCGTGCGCCACAATAAGGGCAATATCGTCGGAGGGATGTCTTTTGTAACCGGAGAGCCCTCTTTCTCGACCGCGTTAACGTTAACTCGTACTGATGTCATTAAATTAGATCGCGATATCTTTGCTAAAGTGATGCATAGCGATACCAGTTTACTGCCCCTATTTACTAACTTATTACTGCGTCATTTTAATCGACGGCTACAGCGCAGCATTAATACCAAATTACAATTACAAAAAACGCTCGACTCGCTCGAGTCAGCGCATAAGCAACTGATGGAAAGTGAAAAAATGGCCATGCTGGGTCAGTTGGTTGCCGGCGTCGCTCATGAATTAAACAATCCTGTTGCGGCGATTCTACGTGGCAGTGATACTCTACGAACTCATATTGCTCATCTCGTCGGTCATGCTCCACCCCACTCTTTGGAACATACTGGCGCACAACTACTGGCCCAAGCCTTACAATCTAAACCTATGTCCACGGCTGAAGAGCGGGCAAAAGCCAAGCAAATCGCCGAACAAATTCATCATCCGCTATTAGCAAAAAAAATCGTCAAACTCGGCCTAGAGCACGACCAACATCTACTCAATTTAGCTCAGTCTCAACCACAACAAGCATTGCTCGACATTGAACAATTAGAAGTGTATTTCTTAGCAGGGAGTAATCTTCGTTCGATTCAGGTTTGTGCGCAGCGAATTGCCGATATGGTCAAAAGTCTCAAAGGGTATGCGCGCGCAGATGACGAAACGTTTCATACTGTCGATATCCATGAAGGACTAGAGGACACTTTAGTTATTTTCGAAAATCGCCTCAAAAGACACCAGGTTGAAAAGCATTATGCCAAACTCCCCGCTATCTCTTGTCTCCCTATTGCCCTGCAACAAGTTTGGACTAACCTTATCTCTAATGCGGTTGAAGCGTTTCCAGAGCATGGCGTATTAATCATTACCAGTGAGCTACGCCAACAAGGTAATCACGCTTATGCGGTGATCAGTTTTACCGATAATGGTTGTGGCATTCCTAAAGAGCGACAAGACGAGATTTTTACGCTTAATTATACCACCAAACGAGAAGGCGATTTTGGGTTAGGGATTGGTTTATCTGTTTGCCAACAAATTGTTCGTCAACACCAAGGATGGATCAACGTAGACAGTGAAGTTGGTCAATACACTACGATGCAGGTTTGGTTACCCGTCAACCGAGAACCTATTTAGGGAGAAATAAATGCAAAAACTGATGATTTTATGTGTCGATGATGAACGTGAAGTACTGAATAGCGTTATGCAAGATCTGAGCGTCTTCGAAGAACATTTTATTCTTGAAGCCGCGGAGTCTGTCGCAGAAGCCAAAGAAGTCATTACCGATTACCAGCAGCAAGCAATCCCGCTGGCACTTATTTTGTGTGACCACATTATGCCTCAAGAAACCGGCATTCATTTTCTTATCGAACTTAACCAATCTGAAGCGACTCAGCCAACACGTAAGGTATTGTTAACCGGGCAAGCTGGATTAGACGATACCGTCGAAGCAATTAATCACTCGAGCTTGCATTTTTTTATCACGAAACCTTGGCAAGCAGAGCAATTACGTCATACCGTGAAAGAGCAGTTAACTCATTACGTGATCGAAAACGAGCCTGATTTAATGGCTTGGATGCCAATTCTTGATACTGAGTTAATTCTAAACGCACTGGCTGCAAACCGCTCCAGTTATGGTGAATGATCTTTAAACGTGAACAATATCGAGCTTAACAGATAAAAAGATGGTCGCATTCTAAACAATATCATATTGATTTAGCTATTTTTTTATCAAGGTAACCCAATCTTGACATTTTTTGGTAGAGTTCGTCTCTATCAATCAATTATGATGTTATCACACTCGAAATAGTAATTGATTTAGTGTGTACTCAAGCCGCCCGTTCTATAAGCCGTATGCATTGGATTTGAAATCAGTTGCAACGTTTTCAATACTGCATCTTAATGTCGCTTGGGTATACTATGGAATTAATCATAAACAGATAGGTTTATTGTGACTATGCGCAAAACAATCATGGCAACCGCTTTACTTCTAACGTCGGCACACGCTTTGGCTCAAACGGATCCAAACAGTCCAACTGTGATGAGTAATTTTAACTACGAATATATCGAAGCTCGTTTCGGCGCTAGCCCTGCTACCTTCGGTGCAGCAATCAGTAAATCGATTCATCCTAATGCTCATATGATTGCCCGTATCGATTCTGAGTTTGAAAGTGATTACGATCTCGCCGCAGGTTTTGGCTTTCACGCACCGATTAATAATTGGGCAGATTTAACGGGAGAAATGTTATTCCGTTTACAAGATAAGAAAAGCTACGGCAGTGCAGATTCAGGAATGGAACTGAATTTAGGTGTTCGTCAGTGGTTAGGGCCACAACTTGAAGTCGGTGGAAAAGCAGGTTATGTCTCTATTGATGATCGCGACGATTGGATAGGTTCTGTTTACGCTCGTTTCCACTCAACGGAATTATTCTCACTCGGCGCAGAAGCCCGCTTCAATGATGCGTATGGTGATCAACTGATGCTTACGGCTCGATTTAAATACTAATTTTATACCCTTCTTACTTGAAGAAGCAGCGGTGTTGGCTGCAACTTCAAGTAGTTTGGATATACCACTCAGTTTAAGTACTCTGTGCGTTTCATAAAACAAGCCGACGTCTCTGACCTCGGCTTGTTTATTATTGCTCAACGAGCTTGGCAATATTCTAATAACTGACGTTTTTGTGGCTCTTGGAGTAGCTTCCAATGCACACCTTCAATCGCTCCAGCAAACTTCCACAGCAGCTTAACATCAACATCACTGCCATAAATTTTGCGAACCTTACTAAATACAGCAGGAGCGCCAAGTTTTACAAAAGTTTCCACATCGCTGACGCCGGCTTTTTTTACCATTCGCTCAAGAGTCAATTGCATATTAGGCAAGTCTCTTAACCGACGGCTCGCCTGCGATTTTTGAAAACTACGTTGCGAAATAGAATAAAAGATAGAACGTTGAATAATATCGTCTAATTGTGGATAACCTTGCTCGAAAAGTTGCGTAATATCATAGTAATTAACCGTTGCTGTGGTCTGCTTTTTCACATGACGGAATTTTTCACAGCCTAACTGGATTAATAATTCATCGAGTTCTTCACTACCACGAAGGAAAATCGCCCCCTCAGTTAACAATGCGTACATGGCTTCTTGTTGAAATAAGCCAATACCACCGAACATTGAGCGTTTTTGGTAGTCCCCAAACTTAATTACATAATCAAAAAATGTTGTCTCACTCATCTTGATAGATCCTTTAATCGTCGTCCCCGAGTCACAAAGATCACCAGATAGCAGCAAGTTATAGCGAATAAATTAGGTATACATCGCAAGCTTATTTTGACTACGTGCCTGCGTATTGATTTATGTACATGATAGTTAATTCCATAAAATAAGTCTGGACTTAACTCACATCCATCACTTGAAAAGCGTGTTAAAAAGCTACTGACTTCACAAAAACTTAATGTTGCATATCAGTCGTTATTCATTTAATGCTTTATATTACACGATAAAACCATTAAGACCTGTTTAATGGTTGCATCTCTTTATTAGCAATCGGTAAAATGGGGCGTCTTCCCGCTTTTGACCGGATACGATGAACCATTTATCTTTTTACTGGCTTCCCGAAAATAAACACCTCCTTATCCAAGGATTGGAAAGTGAGTTTGCTCAACTGGTTAAATTTTCAATCAGTACAGGCAAGATTGCGCTTCCCCCTATCCCGGATGTGGTGTTGAAAATTCAACAATTATGCAGTATCGAATCCACCACGATCGCTGATGTGGCCGCCTGTCTAACCGACGATCCAAGCCTCGCAGCGGTGGTTATTCGAGTCGCAAACTCGGTGGTTTTTAATCGCCGAAATATTACCTGTCTGGACTTAAGCACCGCGGTTTCCCGCTTAGGTATTATACGCGTACGTGATATTGTCACCGCTCAAGCTATTGAGCAACTCAAGTATTCGATTAATCTAAGTACCGCGTGCAATAAAGTCCTGACCAATAGTGCAGCCATATCACGTGAATTTGGTGCCAGTATGGTTCTAGTTACTCAATGGTTTAAGCGTTTAGAACCGCAGCACTATCAACATTTAGAACAAGAGAAAGCTTTGTTGGTTGGTCTATTGGCCGATATCGGTCTGTTTTGCTTAGTGAATGAGTACCATCTTTACTTGGAAAATGGACACTACCTTGATCAAGACATTGCGCTGCAGATTTTCCAATCGAACTGTTCGGCAACCAGTCAGCTAGTTTTAAAACATTGGGGATTTGATAACGATTTTCTCGAAGTGGCGAGTAACCAACCATTCATTGAGCATCGCCAAGAAGTCAGTTATCTTGATATCGCTCGCATCGCAAATCATCTGTTATTATTTCGTAAACAAGATGACGCTTTAGACGAGCATGAAGTGGAAATTAACACCACGGGTGCGGAAGTGCTTTACCATTTAAGTAACATGACGGACGTTGAATTTCGTTCTCAGTTACATGGCGTGATTAACGCCAGTGGTTTTTGACCCCCTTCCCCAATCATCGTCAATACGAGCTGGGGTTACCTATTGAGGAATCTATGTTTTTAGGGATGCTATTTATTTTTGCCCCACTCGTTATCGGGTATCTTTTTTCTATTTCTCAGCCAGCAAAATTAACCTTACTCAACAAAGCAACGGTTTCTCTGGTTTATGTCATCCTTTTCCTGATGGGGCTTAGCCTCGCTGCATTAGATAATTTAAGCGCTAATCTACAAGCAATTTTGCGTATTGCAGGTGTGTTTTTTCTTGCGATGGGGTGCTGTAACTTGTTAGCTCTTCCCTGGATTGATAAATGGTTTCCCATTGATAGCCAAGCGACACAAACCAAATTACCCTTATCAAGCATGGCGTTAGAATCAATTAAGCTGATTTTTGTCGTGGGCGCAGGTCTGCTGCTTGGCTTGATTCTTGGTTTTGATTTATCTTGGGTAGAAAGTGCCAGTGAATGGATTTTATTTATTTTACTGTTTTTTATTGGCGTTCAATTAAGAAACAGTGGCTTAACATTGAAACAGATCTTATTGAATAAGCATGGCATGATCATCGCCTCTGTCGTCATTATTACCTGCTGGATAGGTGGGATCCTAGCGGCCTTCATTCTCGATATCCCAATCTATCGAGCATTAGCCATGGCCTCTGGGTTTGGCTGGTACTCATTGTCTGGAATTCTGATGGGCGATGCTTTTGGCCCAGTCTATGGTGGCGCTTCTTTTTTGATTGAGCTGATGCGTGAGTTAGTGGCACTGGCCTTAATACCGATGTTTATTGGTCGTAAGCCCTGCACTTCTATTGGCTACGCCGGAGCAACCGCCATGGATTTCACCCTGCCAGTGATCCAGACGACAGGGGGAGTACGCTGTGTTCCCATTGCGATTGTCAGTGGCTTTATCTTGAGTCTGTTAGTGCCGTTTTTAATGTTGTTATTTGTCTCTCTTGCAGGTTAACGCTCAAGAAACCGTTATAGCGCACTTTACAATGCATCAACATTTCATCAATATGCGTAACCCAATTAAGTGACTGAGTAAAGCGCGCCAATCGAACAAAGAACGAACCGCCAAGGCTATATAAATTACTGCAGGACAAGTTTTTTGTTTTGGTTTAGATTGCCTAGCTGACATTAACCAGTCTCAACAATAACGATATAACTATGGTATCAGAACATAAAATAGCGGATGCAAGCTTTGAGAGCCTTTTACGTATATTCACCGTACCAGAAGGACCAGATTCAACCCTGACTCGTATTGAAGAAGAATTGTCACGTAATTTAAACCAATTCTTACGTGAGCATATTGTGGCAGAAGAAAAGCCGCTTAAAGAGATAGAAAAAGACTTTTCCAATCCGCACATTCCTGAAGCGCCAGAGTTTGTCTCAGAGCATACTCAACATTTAATGGATACGTTAGTGGCTCAATCGGTGCATACGGCATCGCCCAGTTTCATTGGCCATATGACTTCAGCATTGCCTTATTTTTTAATGCCGCTGTCAAAAATCATGATTGCTTTGAATCAAAACTTAGTAAAAATTGAAACCTCGAAAGCGTTTACGCCACTTGAACGTCAAGTATTAGGCATGTTGCACCGTCTTATCTATGCTCAACAAGACGAGTTTTACCAACAATGGATGCACAGTGCCGCCCATTCTCTTGGCGCATTTTGTTCAGGGGGCACCATTGCTAACATTACCGCGCTCTGGGTCGCACGTAATAATGCACTGCAAGCGAGAGAGGGTTTTGGTGGCGTAGAAAAAGAAGGCTTATTCAAAGCCATGCTCCACTATGGTTATCAAGGATTAGCGATTTTAGTCTCTGAGCGCGGCCACTATTCACTAAAAAAAGCTGCTGATATTTTGGGCATTGGCCAACAAGGCTTAGTCACTGTTCGTACTGATAATAATAATCGTCTTTGTCCCGATGATCTGCAGTTGAAGATTAACCAACTCAAATCACAAAATATTCATCCCTTTGCCGTTGTCGGTGTTGCAGGTACAACTGAAACGGGAAATGTCGACCCACTAAGAGCCATCGGTGAAATTTGCCAAAAAGAGCAATGTCATTTTCATGTCGATGCCGCTTGGGGTGGTGCCACCTTAATGTCGAGTACCTATCGCCACTTATTGGATGGTATTGAACTGGCCGATTCTGTAACCATTGATGCCCATAAGCAAATGTATATTCCAATGGGTGCCGGAATGGTGTTATTTAAAGACCCTCATGCAATGAATGCGATAGAACATCATGCGCAATATATTTTACGCAAAGGTTCTAAAGATTTAGGCAGTCATACCTTAGAAGGATCTCGTTCTGGGATGGCGATGCTTGTCTATGCGAGCATGCATATTATTAGTCGTGCAGGTTATCAACTATTAATTGATCAAAGTATTGAGAAAGCGCGTTATTTTGCTGATCTGATTCAATCACAAACAGATTTTGAACTCGTTTCAGAACCTGAGCTTTGCCTGCTCACTTATCGTTATGCTCCTGATAACGCGATAAAAGCACTGACAATCGCTGATGAAAAAGAGAGAATCGCACTGAATCATTTGCTGAATGAATTAACTAAATACATTCAGAAGAAACAGCGTGAAACAGGTAAATCGTTTGTTTCTCGCACACAACTCAATCCGGCACGTTGGCAAGGTTTAGATACCTTAGTCTTTCGTGTCGTATTGGCGAACCCGCTCACGACTAGGTCAATTTTACACTCGGTCTTGCAAGAGCAAAGGGACATAGCCCAAACAGCCACTCAATTACTTGCCCAGATAAATCAGTCGAGTCAAAGCATTATTAGCTCACAGGCTTAAAAACTCGGGCAAATTTGCAAAACAATAACGACGAATAAAAAGAAAGAAATAAATGAAAATTTCTTTCTTTTTATTGTAACTCGCCCATCATAATCCATCGATAAACGACGCTTTTAGCTCTTTTCGCCAATTAAAAGTGTAGTTTTCATGAAATTTAGTTTGAGGCTTGTCATATTCTCACTATTTGATAGTGTGTTTACTTTATGATTTATGACCGCTTGGGTTTATACTCGCGTCATGGCGTTGGTAAATGTGTCCCTTGTCGAAATAATTCATTTTTATGATGACAAGACACCTAAAAATCCCAATGAGTTGTTCTCTAGGCCCGCGTGAACACTATGAATACATTAGAAAAAATACAAAAAAATCTAGAAAATTTCAGCAAATCGGAACGTAAGGTAGCTGAAGTGATCATGGCTTCCCCGCAAACCGCGATCCATTCCAGTATTGCGACGCTGGCCAAAATGGCCGATGTTAGTGAACCAACGGTGAATCGCTTTTGTCGTCGACTCGATACCAAAGGTTTCCCTGATTTCAAGTTACACTTAGCGCAAAGTTTGGCAAATGGTACGCCTTACGTGAATCGCAATGTGGAAGAAGACGATGGACCTGATGCGTATACCCATAAGATCTTTGAATCGACCATGGCGTGTTTGGATGTGGCCAAAAATAGTCTCGACCCAATGCAAATTAACCGAGCCGTTGACCTATTAACGCAAGCGAAGCGCATTTCGTTTTTTGGTTTAGGCGCTTCATCCTCCGTTGCGCGTGATGCACAAAACAAATTCATTCGTTTTAATATTCCAATCTCTTGTTTTGAAGATATTGTTATGCAGCGGATGAGCTGTATTAACTGTACTGATAATGATGTGATCGTCCTTATTTCTCATACAGGACGGACAAAAAGCCAAGTCGAAATTGCTAATCTTGCACGAGAAAATGGCGCAACGGTTATTGCAATTACCGCAAAAGACTCGCCATTAGATAAAGCGAGTTCTTTATCGATTTGTCTTGATGTCCCTGAAGATACTGATGTTTACATGCCGATGGCGAGTCGAGTTGTGCAGATGACGGTGATAGATGTGTTGGCGACCGGTTTTACTTTACGCCGAGGTTCTGGTTTTAGAGAAAACCTCAAACGCGTCAAAGACGTGTTAAAAGACTCTCGCTACGATAAATTATCGCAGTTTTAATTCTTTTCTCTCCCCCAACCTAAAAAGAGAATGGAGCTATTCATGGTCATAAGATGAATAGCTCCATTCTCTTTCTACTTTTTAGCTTCCTTGTTCACTTCCTTCGACAAGGCGAGAATTATAAATCCACTGCAATCTTTTCTCGGTAACCAAAGGCGAGATAATATTCTGCGTTTCTGATTTAGAACATGAACAAACTTGACGTAAAATATACACTAACCTCTCATGAGTTAATGGTAGTGGGTTGCCTTTGATCGCTTGTGAGCGCAGAGCATCCGTCGCAACTTGCTCGAAAGAAGTGGAACACACGCCAAATTGACTCAACGTCGGTAGTGGTAATTTGTCGAGCATCATTTGTACCCAAAGAATACTGTCATCAATATTGACATTTTTACGCTTCGTTAATAATTGAGCGATTCGGTAATAACGCTGTAAAACATCCGCTCGCTGAGCCTTTTTCGCCGCATGAATATTCTCTCTCATAACGTAAGGGGCAAGACGAGCGGTGATCACGCTGTGTGGCGCGTCGAGCTTACCTCCCAACGCAGAGGCCAATCCATACGCAGCACCTAGCTTAGCGTTAGTGATTGCCATCCCGCCCAACATCGCAGCAAAAGATAAATCCTCACGAGCAGGTTTATCATCTAGACAACACGCAGCAAGCGTTGAACGTGATAAACGGCGTAATCCCTCTTCACAGATCATATCCGTTAAAGGATTGGGATCACCACAAACGTAAGCCTCCATGAGATGAGTAAAAGCCTTCATTGCACCACGACCAGACGTATAACGATCGGTGCCATAGGTTAAACTCGGATCGATAATCGCCATGACTGCCAGCATCTCTGGGCTACGTAAACTCACTTTGACTTTATCTTGTCCAGATTTTAACACTGCATTTTTCGTGACTTCAGAGCCGGTACTGGCGGTGGTTGGAATCGCAATAAACGGCAGAGGCTTTGCTTTGAGTGGCACATTACGACCAACAACTTCAACATAATCATACACATTTCCTTGATTAGGAATAATCGCCGCTAAAGCTTTGCCCATATCTAAAACGCTACCACCACCGATAGCAATCACGACTTGTGGTCGAAAACGTCGTCCGACAATTGCCGCTTCTTCTACCATAGTAATATTGGGCTCGCCATAGATCGCGACATGTTGATACGGCATCTTTTGCTGTTGCAAGTAATCACTGATCATTTGAGCGCGTTGCACGTTTTTACCTGAGACCAATAGAACGCTGTAACCGTATTGATTAATCAGCGATAGCGAGTGTTGCAGTGCACCCGCACCGAATACAATTCGATTCGATGTCATAAACTGAAACATGTGCCCTCCCCCAATCACTTTGATAGCATTCAGTGTGCTTTCCTTTGTAGAAAAATTTTTTGACTCAGTGCAACCTGTTGCTAAATAACTCAAACTTCATCTCAGACTATGCACGACATCACAATAGATGGCATGACTATCGCTGCTTTATTTAACTTGGGCATAAATTATCCAATCAATTTTACCTATTAAAACAACTGGTAAATGACACTTTATTTCCTAATTCGAATCGGGCATAGTGGCGCAAACGAAACAGAGGAGAAAGTGATGTTCGTAGTGATTTTTGGCCGCCCGGCTTGCCCATATTGTGTCCGTGCAAAAGAGCACGCAGAAACCTTAAAAGCGAAACGTGATGACTTCAACTACCGTTATGTTGATATTCATGAAGAAGGTATTACTAAAGCCGATCTAGAAAAAACCGTGGGTAAACCGGTTGAAACGGTGCCACAAATTTTTATTGATCAAGAGCATATTGGCGGCTGCACTGAATTTGAAGCCTATGCAAAAGAGCATTTAGGTCTATTTGACGAATAAGCTTTCGACACACCATTTCTAATCTTAGTCAACCCGCTGATGTTTAGCGGGTTTTTTAATGGATTATTTATTAAAAAATGACCTTGCCCTGAAAAATTTCACTTATCTTTTTGCCTATTTACGATACAATCGTCACAATTTAATCATCCTCCCCTTGCATGCCAACATTGAGCTAAATTGTGAATATCGACGTCGTACTGTTGTTAGAACAAAATCCCATCTTATTGATCTTCGTTGTCCTCGCCATTGGCTTGGCCTTTGGCAAAATTCGCTTTGGCAGTTTGCAATTAGGCAACTCCATCGGTGTGTTGATCACGTCTTTAGTGATGGGGCATCTGGGCTTCTCGTTTAATGCCGAAGCATTAACGATTGGTTTCATGTTGTTTATTTATTGTGTGGGGATTGAAGCGGGACCAAACTTCTTTGGTATCTTCTTTCGTGATGGTAAACACTACTTAATTTTAAGTTTAGTGGTGTTAGTCACTGCCACCAGTTTAACCTATTCCGCCAGCCATTTTTTTAATCTCGATTACGGCTTAGCCGCGGGGATGATGGCCGGAGCGTTAACGTCGACTCCAGTGTTGGTTGGCGCACAGGATGCCCTAAACTCTGGGCTAGCCAATATTCCTCGTAATATGGATCTGACCTTGATTTTAGAAAATGTCTCGGTCGGCTATGCGATGGCGTATCTGATTGGCCTGATCAGTATGATCATGTTTGCAAAGTTACTGCCTAAATTACAAAAACAAAATCTCTCTGATTCAGCGCAACAAATTGCTCAAGAACGGGGAATTGGCGGCAGCGGACAACGTAAGGTCTATTTGCCGATCATTCGTGCTTATCGGGTTGGCCCTGAGCTAACCAATTGGATTGATGGCAGAAATTTACGAGAGCTTGGTATCTATCGTCAAACTGGATGCTATATCGAGCGTATTCGTCGTAATGGTATTCTTGCCCACCCTGATGGTGATGCCATTTTGCAAGAAGGCGATGAAATTGCCTTAGTCGGTTTTCCTGACAGTCATGCGCGCCTTGATCCGAGCTTTCGTAATGGTAAAGAAGTGTTTGATAGAAACTTACTTGACCTACGGATCACTGAAGAAGAAATTGTCGTCAAAAGTGACAGTATTGCCGGAAAAAGATTGTCTGATTTAAACCTCTCGGAATATGGCTGTTTCTTGAACCGCGTGGTGCGCGCACAAATTGAAATGCCGATGGATCTCGATATTGTGCTGGCGAAAGGCGATGTACTTCAGGTCAGTGGAGAAAAAAGTCGCGTTAAAGGGCTAGCCGAACGAATCGGCTTTATCTCCATTCATAGTCAGATGGCCGATCTCATGGCTTTTTGTAGCTTTTTCATTTTAGGGATTCTCTTTGGCTTAATTACCATGACCTTTGGCCAAGTCTCCTTTAGCCTAGGCAATGCCGTCGGCCTGCTTTTGTCCGGTATCTCGCTTGGTTTTTTACGAGCCAACCATCCAACCTTTGGTTATGTCCCGCAAGGTGCATTAAACATGGTCAAAGATCTAGGACTGATGATATTTATGGTGGGTATCGGCTTAAGCGCTGGTGGACGGATGTTTGAACACTTAACCGAAGTTGGTCCGCAAGTGATTGGCTTAGCGTTTATCGTGAGTGTTGTCCCCGTGGTCTTTGCTTATCTGGTCGGAGCCTACCTATTAAAAATGAATCGTGCTTTACTTTTTGGAGCGATCATTGGCGCTCGTACCTGCGCACCGGCGATGGATATCGTCAATGATTATGCCAAATCGACCATTCCAGCGCTTGGCTATGCAGGCACTTACGCGATTGCCAATATTTTGATGACGCTTGCTGGTACCATTTTGATCATTCTCAGCTAAAACGGTTCAATCAATGGGTATCGTCGAAAGGAATAAAAGCTAAACAAAAAAGGCGCATAAAGCGCCTTTTTTACTATCTTTACTATCTTTACTATCAGAACGGATATCGATTAGATATCGATCACATCAAACTCAACTTCTGGACTGACATCGGCATCGTAATCAACACCCTCAACACCAAAGCCAAACAGCTTAAGGAACTCTTCTTTATAAAGCTCATAGTCTGTTAACGTCTTTAGGTTTTCAGTCGTGATTTGCGGCCATAACTCACGGCAGTGCTGCTGAATGTCTTCACGCAACTCCCAATCATCGAGACGCAGACGGTTATGATCGTCCGTTTCTGGTGCTGAACCATCGTTTTTATACAAACGCTGGCTGAACAAACGATAGATTTGCTCCATACACCCTTCGTGGATGCCTTCTTCACGCATTTTCTTAAAGACCATTGCGATGTATAACGGCATAACAGGAATCGCCGAGCTGGCTTGAGTGACAACCGACTTTAACACGGCCACATTAGCGCTACCTTGCTTAGCGGCTAATTTTTCATTTAATGCTTGCGCTGCGCGATCTAAATCCATCTTCGCACGACCCAATGCACCATCCCAATAAATTGGCCAAGTCAGCTCAGTACCGATGTAGCTATAAGCGACGGTTTTACAACCGTCCGCTAAAACGCCC
Source organism: Vibrio sp. V31_P5A7T61 (assembly GCF_009904895.1). Lineage (NCBI taxonomy): Bacteria > Pseudomonadati > Pseudomonadota > Gammaproteobacteria > Vibrionales > Vibrionaceae > Vibrio > Vibrio sp. V31_P5A7T61. Next base: position 32,516 of record NZ_WXWI01000025.1, on the reverse strand, counting down.
GCATCATCAAGCGCTTGCATCCACAACTCCCAATCTTGACCGCCCATCACGGTGATGGTGTCGTTGATTTCTTGTTCAGTGGCAGGTTCAACGCTGGCTTCGATAATGATGTCTTTATTGGTATCAACCGCAGTAGCGGTGTAGGTTTCACCGATTGGTTTCAGGGCCGAGCGAACCACTTCACCGCTATCTGGCATCTTACGTACCGGAGAGGCCAATGAATAAACCACTAAATCAATTTGACCTAGGTCTTGTTTGATCAACTCAATGGCTTTTTGCTTAGCTTGATCAGAAAAGGCGTCACCATTGAGGCTCTTGGCATATAAACCTTCTTGGTGAGCTAACTTATTAAACGCGGCCGCATTGTAAAACCCAGCGGTTCCGGTTTTCTTTTCCGTACCCGGTTTTTCAAAAAAGACGCCAATCGTTGCAGCACCACCAGCAAAGGCGGCAGCAATACGTGAAGATAAGCCGTAGCCACTAGAGGAGCCAACGACCAGCACACGTTTGGGTGCATTCTTAATCGAGCCTTGTGCTTTAGTATAAGCAATTTGTTCTTTTACGTTCGCTTCACAGCCCACTGGATGAGTGGTTGTGCAAATGAATCCACGAATTTTAGGTTTGATGATCATATTCAACTTCCTTCAAAAATCTCGGTTAGGATAAAAGTTTCAGCGCCACTTCGCATCTTATTTCTGCCCAAAAGCACTTTTTTACTGAGTGGTTGGAGCTGTTCTTAACCTAAATGGTTCAGGATCATCCTATCTTAAACACGCAAGACAAGACCAATCGCAAAAAATCAGCGCTACTGTACCACTAACAGCAAAAAAATAAGGCCTCAAAAGAGGCCTTAAGACATTAGCAAATTGAATAGGATGAGTTATGCCACATTATTCAGTTTTGGTGGATTAACGTTGTGAGTGCGCACTTCGCTTAAGTCGTGGCTGAAATGGTCCACTTGAATCGCTTTCGAACGCAGTTTGTCTGCGGCTAAAATCGCTTCAACTTCATTTTCAGTCAAGACACCAGCCGCTTTCGCTTGAGCAAGACGCTCAGTCAAAGGTCCTTTACGAGCCACTTTACCTTCTTTCACCGCTTTATTCATTTGTCGCTCTAATCCTTTAACGCTATACATAGCAAGGAAAGCTTTTTCCATTAAGCCGACGCTATCATCTTCATCTTTGCCGATGTAACACAAATGGGTTAAGCGATCACGATGCGCTCCCGGCGTCATTAAACTTTCGGCAATCTTGACGGTAAGTGTATCGCTAGGCGCTTGGTAGTGATTACCTAGTGGGAATATCAATCCTTTTAATAATCCACCGACCGCTTTAATCGGATAATTACGATAAGTATCACTCAGGGCTTTCGCAGCATGATGTAAACAGTGTTGCATCGCGTAGTGCACGTAATCGAGATCCGCTTGTTGACGGCCTTCATCTTCGTAACGCTTTAGAACCGCTGACCCCATATAAAGGAAGCTCAGTGCATCCCCCAAACGCGCAGATATCATCTCTTTACGTTTCAACTCACCACCCAGAGTCAACATGGCAAAGTCGGCGCTAACCGCTAAGGCACGGCTTAAACGAGTCATTTCTTTATAATACCCTTGGGTCGGTCCACTCATCTCCGCTTTGATGAATCGTGAACCCGTCAGAGCAGCACCAAAAGCACCAAAGGTATTTTTGACTGCATGACCAATGTGTTTAAACAATAACTTATCAAAATCTTTCGCGGCTTGTTCGCTATCTGGGTTAGCAGCCGCTTCCATCTCTTTAAGAACATAGGGGTGACAACGCGTCGCACCTTGACCAAAGATCATCAGGTTACGGGTCAGGATATTGGCCCCTTCCACCGTAATCGCAACGGGAACACCGAGGTAATGGGTCGATAGATAATTCATAGGTCCATCTTGAATTGCACGCCCTGAATGAATATCCATGGAATCATTTAAGATAGTTCGCGCCATTTCTGTCATATGGTATTTAGCAATCGCGGTAATGATCCCTGGACGCTCTTTCATATCGAGAGAGGTTGTTGTCAAGGTGCGTGTCGCTTCGAGTAGGTAAGTCAAACCACCAATTCGACCGAGCGCTTCTGCAACGCCTTCAAACTTACCGATCGACATACCAAACTGCTTACGAACATAAGCATAAGCTCCCGTAGTACGAGAAGTGAGGTGACCAATCGCCGTACCGAGAGCCGGTAAAGAAATACCCCGCCCAGCAGAAAGACATTCAACCAGCATACGCCAGCCTTTACCAGCATAGTCCACGCCACCAATCAGCCATTCCATCGGAATAAAGACATCATTACCACGAGTTGGTCCGTTCATAAACGCTAAACCGAGCGGATCATGACGCTCACCAATTTCCACACCGGTATGGTTGGCTGGAATTAAGGCACAAGTAATACCGAGCTCTTTTTTATCACCGAGCAGCCCATCCGGATCGTTCAGTTTAAACGCTAAACCAAGAACGGTAGCAACTGGGGCGAGCGTAATATAACGTTTGTTCCACGTTAAACGAATACCTAGGACTTCTTTACCTTCATGCTTGCCGTAGCACACGATACCTTGATCAGGAATGCCGCCGGCATCGGAGCCTGCTTCTGGGCCCGTTAATGCAAAACAAGGAATATCCGTACCATCAGCTAAACGTGGCAACCAATAATCTTTCTGCTCTTGAGTACCATAATGAGAAAGCAGTTCACCAGGGCCTAGAGAGTTAGGCACCATGACGGTAACGGCAGCACTGATACTGCGCGTCGCAATACGCGATACGATAGTTGAATTGGCCAATGCCGAGAATTCACGGCCACCATATTCTTTAGAAATAATTAATGAGAAGAAGCGCTCTTTACGCAGATAATCCCATACCTCTTTGGGTAGGTCACGATCGTGTTTGATGATTTTATGGTCATCAATCATACCGAGTAGCGTTTCAAGCTCATTATCCATGAATGATTGCTCTTCCGCCGTGAGAGTTGGCTTAGGATAATGATGTAGCGTTGTAAAGTTAGGCTTACCAGAGAACAACTCCCCATCCCACCATACACTTCCGGCTTCCATGGCTTCTTTTTCGGTTGCAGACAGCGGAGGCAACACTTGCTTAAAGAGTTTGAAAGCGGGGTCACTAATCCATTTTCTTCTTAGAGAGCTCATAATTCCGATCCTTTTGTTCACTGGTTAAGATTTATACTTATTATAGTTTCGTTTGGTTCAATTATTTGGCCGCCACTCCAGCAGCTAAATAAGGAATAATCTGGTCAATCATGGAGTTAGCGTCAACTTTAGCCGCAAAATCATTTTCAGCAATTTGCGCTAAAGCTTGGCTGGATGCCATGGTAAAAACACAGGTCCCAAGGGTAAAATGCAGCCGCCAAAACAGCGTCTCGCGAGTTAAATTGGGGTTTGCCTTCATCACTGACTGAGTAAATAAGCTGAGAACGTCGTCATAACGAGTGGTGATAAACCAACGTAAATGACCTTGTACATCGGTATAACCTCGGCCAATCAACAGCATGAAACGACTGGTTCCGCTTGGGCGTATTTGACTCAACGCTTTTAAGGGACCACGTAACGATTCAAAGACTTCTTCCATGCTGTAACTTTCTTGCTCATTCAACGCCATCAATGACTGTTTAACAGCTGGCATAAATGCTTCTAAGTAACGATTTAGTACCGCTCGTACCAGCGTTTTTTTATCACCAAAGTGATAATTCACCGACGCCAGATTGACGTTAGCTTTACTAGTAATGGTACGAAGAGAGGTATCATTAAAACCATGCTCAGCAAATAGCCCTTCTGCTACATCGAGTATTTTTTCTTTGGTACTGCTCTTAGGGGCCATTTCAATCATCCGTATCAAACAACTGTTTGAAATATACCTTTGAAACACGAGATTAACAAGCAATTAACATCACACTTTTTAAACATGGTCCGACCAGATGGTCAGCGCCATATAAAATCCGTGATAAATCAACATAACTTCTCTGCATTTCAGGTTCTCGAGCAAGAACAAAGGAAAATAATCATTTTTTTTGATCATTTTTCTATTATTTGGGAACTCTTTGTTATTCATCCAGTCTGACTTAGTGTAGTTGGTAGAGCATTCAGAGTTTTACGGCCGTCGAACTTTCTTGGTCACTGGCAACTACACGATACCGATACGACTTGAAGGTTGAGCGAATCCCGTCGATGCTTCAAGTGGCAAGGTAAATGCTGCTTTTTCCTTATTAACTCCTATGTTTGTATCCGCCCAGTTCATTTTGTTCTGGGCTTTTTTTTGCACCTCATACCGCTAATGGCTAAGAAAGCGTATAATGCTCTGCTGACTTGTTAATACCCCATGAATTCATGAAGCTCTCTCATAGCCCAATCACCCAGCATCGCTTTCAAGGTGTCGATTTCTATTTAAAACGTGATGATAAATTGCATCCACAATTTTGCGGCAATAAAGCGCGTAAATTTCTTGGTCTACTCGAATTGGAAGCTCCGGCGATCACCACTTTAATTAGCTATGGATCCGTGCAAGCCAATTCTTTGTATTCACTGGCAGGACTCGCAGCGATTCGTGGTTGGAAATTAGAATATTATGTTCATCGAATCCCTAAGTGGCTCCAACAACGGCCAATCGGTAACTATCGGGCCGCGCTCGAACTGGGTGCGCAAGTTATCAGCACTGAAGATCAAGCTATCTCACATCCCTATGATTACATCGTTCAACAACGTAAACCGGATCAAGATTGTCTATTTATTGAAGAAGGTGGTCGATCACCTTTAGCAGAATATGGCGTCAAACAGTTAGCTCTTGAATTACTCGAATGGATTCAACAGCAGCCAAAACAGCACTGGATTATCGCTTTGCCGTCAGGCACCGGAGCAACCTCGCTCTACCTACAAAAGGCACTGCAACCTCATGATATCCAAGTGATTACTTGCCCTTGTGTCGGTGGTGCGGACTATTTACGCCAACAGTGGCAACAACTCGCAGATACCCTTTATCCAACGATTATCGAACCTTCGCGTAAACATCACTTTGGCCATTTATATCGCGAGGATTATCAAATTTGGCAGCAGCTCTATGAGCAAACTCATGTTGAGTTTGATTTGCTGTACGACCCATTGATGTGGCGCTGTTTACTTGATTGGCTACCTAGTCAGCAACCATGTTCATTTATCTATATTCACCAAGGCGGGTTGTTAGGCAATGAAAGTATGTTGCCTCGTTATCAGCGTTTGTGTGGGGAATAAAGGATAGAACGAGAAAACGTCTGCCGCCGACAGAGATACTGTGAAAGCAAAAAAGTAGAAGCTGCAGTTTGATGGGGTAGCATACCAACGGTTACCCATCTAACTGCAGCCTCAACGGACAAGCTCATGCCCGTCAATTTAGGTCGCTAATCTATCCTGTGGTTTGACTTTTGGTAACCCGATCGAAATTAAGGTGGTCAGTAATAAGAAAGCAAAAGAAACCCATAAGCACGCGGCGAATCCCCACTCTTGAAATACCCAACCAGATAAAATGGTGCCAATCAAGCGCCCCATCGCATTGGCCATGTAGTAAAAACCAACATCCAATGACACGCCATCTCCCTTGGCATAGCTGACAATTAAATAAGAATGCAAGGATGAGTTAACCGCGAAAATCGCACCAAAAAGTAATAATCCACCGATGATCACCATTTGCGGATGCCATTGGACCTGAATACTGTAAGCAATCACTCCGGTCACTAAAGCCAATAAGGCGGCCCACCCCATGGCGGAACGTCCATCCGGCACTTGACCAGAAGCACTACCGGTGATTTTCGGCGCAAACCCTTGGATAACACCGTAGCCAATGACCCACAAGGCTAAAAATCCGCCCACGGCACTGTGATCCCAGCCAAATACACTACCAAGATAAATCGGTAAAGCGATCACAAACCAGACATCACGGGCTCCGAATAAGAACATCCGCGCCGCCGATAAAATATTCACGCTACGTGATTTGGAAAAAATTTCTGAAAATTTGGGTTTATTTTTGGCTTTGCCAATATCGGCTTGTAGACTAACGAGGCTGCCAACAAAGACGACCAATAATACGCCAGCCATCGCCAGCACTGCATATTGAAAACCGATCAGCGAGAGCAAGACACCACCAAGGAAAAAACCGGCTCCTTTCAACGCATTTTTTGATCCAGTCAGAATAGCTATCCATTTATATAACGCCCCTTGTGCATCATCTGGCAGCAACGTTTTAATGGCACTTTTTGCGCTCATTTTATTGAGATCTTTGGCAATACCAGAGAGCGCTTGTGCTGCCATCACTAACGGGATCGTCAACCACGCGGCAGGTACGGCTAACATTAATAAAGCGACGATTTGCATCCCTAATCCAATATTCATGGTGCGATTTAAGCCAAGCCTTGCACCAAGCCAGCCACCAATTAAGTTAGTCACCACGCCAAAAAATTCATAGAACAAAAATAACGAAGCGATCGCTAACGTCGAATAACCTAAATCATAAAAATACAGCACCACCAACATGCGCAATGCGCCATCGGTAATGGTAAAATTCCAGTAATTGAACGTCACCAGCATATATTGACGAACATTATGATTGAATTGGGACAACATGGATGATCACTCTTTTTGAAAAAGAGCTGCATCAATGCAGCTCTTACTAGGGGTTATTGACCGACAAACTGATGAATATAATCGACCTGATCCGCTTTAGTGAAAGCACCTGGACGCAAAGCCTGCACCTTGGCAATGATCGTTTCCAGTGGCCAGCCCTTCTCAAGCAAAACATGAGCGGCTAATAATCCCGTACGACCCGAGCCCCCCATACAGTGCAACGCCACTTTATCACCAAGACTTAAAGCTTTATGCACTAAAGGTGCAATGTGTTGCCAGCGAACATGGAACGCTTCATCCGGTGCACAATCATCAGCGATTGGTGCATGCAACCAAAGTAGCCCGGCTTTCTCTACCTCTTCTGGCAATTGGCCAACGCCATGTTCTTGCATCTCTTGTTGGCTCAGCGCGGTCACCACAACCGTGACCCCTTGCGCCTTTAATTGTGCGATACTTTCGGTCAGCGCTGTTTGTTTTGTGCCCGGACAAGGCGTGAGGATCAGTCCGGCTTGATCGGTAATCGGCAGTTCCCAAGTTGGATGTGTCATTGTCTTTTCCTTATACTGAGCCAACGTTACGCACCAGTTCAGCGGTACGCGTTGCGTAGCCCATTTCGTTATCGTACCAAGCGTAAATTTTCACCATACGTTTACCCACCACCATGGTTGATAGCGCATCAACAATCGTTGAACGCTGATCGCCTTTATAGTCAATCGATACCAATGGACGTGTTTCAAAGCCTAAAATACCTTGCAGTTCATTCTCTGATGCCGCTTTAAGCAAAGCATTAACCTCATCAGCGGTGGTATCACGTTTAACATCAAAAATAATATCGGTCAGTGACGCATTAGCTAGTGGTACTCGTACCGCATGACCATTAATTTTGTCTTTCAGATCAGGGAATATTTCGACAATCGCGGTTGCTGAGCCGGTCGTTGTTGGGATGAGGCTCATCCCACACGCACGAGCACGGCGCAGATCTTTATGCGGCGCATCTAAAATGGTTTGCGTATTGGTTAAATCGTGAATGGTCGTAAATGAGGATTGCTCGATGCCTAATTTTTCATGGATCACTTTAACAATCGGTGCAATGCAGTTGGTCGTGCACGATGCCGCCGTAACAATTCGGTGTTGATCTGGGTTAAAAATATGATCGTTAACACCGACGACAATGTTCGCTACACCCGGCTCTTTTACTGGAGCGGAAACGACGACTCGCTTAACACCTTGAGCAAGATACAGATTAAGTAACTCCGTTTTACGATGTTTACCCGTCGCTTCAATCACCACATCACAACCTGACCAATCTACGGCATCAATGGCTTTTTGTTGAGAGGTTTGAATCTTATGTTGACCAATCATGATGCTGTCGCCATCTGCCAAGACAGGGTGATGCCAACGACCTTGCACAGAGTCAAACTCCAATAAGTGTGCCAACGTTGCCGCATCGCCAGCTACATCATTGATCTGCACAAATTCCAGCTCTGGCCAATCATAAGCCGCGCGCAATGCCAAGCGGCCAATTCGGCCAAATCCGTTAATTCCTACTTTAATCGTCATGATTTATTTCCTTAATAATGATCCGTTCATCCGTGTGACTTGAAAGCCCTTCAAGTCACACGGAATAATTAAGCACAACATGTTGGCCGAGATTTCATCGCCGCCAATCGCGCAATATCAAGCTGATATTCAGTTCGTAAACACTGAGAGTCGACTAAGCCTTGGATCTGTTTTCTCATCCAGCCAGGTAGCTGATCAGATAAGTGATAAAATACCCACTGACCTTGACGGGCATCGACGACAACGCCACTCGCCCTTAATAAAGCAAGATGGCGCGATATTTTGGGTTGGCTCTCTTCTAATGCCGCGGTTAACTCCGCAACGCAGAGGTTCTGTTCACGAGCGATCATTAATAAACAACGCACTCGGGTTTCATCAGCCAACAGTTTAAAAAATTGATGAGGTAGCATAAGTCTATTTCCTTATATGGATATGTGAATATCTTAACTTCGTTCTAATCGCTGTCAATGGTAATCCAGCCGTTGTCATGAAATTTTCATATTCAAAAAGATCATCTTGTTGATGTCATCAGAGCGTCATCCTCCAGTGCTAATCTGCGCTGACTGACCGAGAAACCGGGTTATGCCACACCCCCACCGCTCCCCTCTGTCACATGATTGTCATATAACTTCCATTTTACTGTCATACAAACCACCCAAAATCCGTTTTAGTTAAACCAAACACAACCGCAATTTGAAGGCATGATGCCATAGCGGTTAACAATGTGAATGAACGAGGGAAATACTATGAAGTTTGGACGCAACGCGCTATTGCTTGCCTCAACCATCGCCACGGCTATCTCAGCACCTGCAATGGCTCGTGAAACTATCCAAATTGCTGGCTCATCGACTGTGCTGCCATTTTCATCAATCGTTGCTGAAGAGTTTGGGCAAACTTTTGCTCAATTTAATACACCGATTGTTGGATCAGGTGGTTCGGGCGGCGGCCTTCGCCAGTTTTGTCAAGGCGTTGGTGTCAACACCATTGATATTGCTAACTCTTCTCGTGCTATCCGTCCCAATGAGCTTGCGAACTGTAAAGCCAACGGCGTGAATGAAGTCATCGAAGTGAAAATCGGTTACGACGGTATTGTCTTTGCTTCACGCACCGACAGTGGCAGTTTTGCACTAAAACCTGAACATGTATTTAAAGCAGGCGCAGCGCAAATTCCTCAAAACGGTAAAATGGTTAATAACCCTTACACCAACTGGAAACAGATTGATCCTTCACTACCGGATCAAGATATCTTATTAGTGATCCCTGGCTCTAACCACGGCACCCGTGAAGTGTATGAAGAAAAAGTTGTCCACCCGGGTTGTGCAACGTTTGCTGAAGTCAAAGCCATGGATAGCAAAGCCAAAGAAAACTTCTGTAACGCGATTCGTACCGATGGACGCGTGGTGGAAGTCGCTGGTGACTATACAGAAACACTGGCTCGTCTCGATGCACAGCGTAACGCATTAGGTGTTTTTGGCCTCAGCTTCTATGACCAAAACCGTGACCGCTTAAAAGTGGCAACGGTCGATGGTGTCACTCCTAGTTTAGAGACCATTTCAACGGGTGAATATCCGGTTTCTCGTCCTTTATTCTTCTATATCAAAAATGCCCACGTTGGTGTTGTCCCTGGCCTACTTGAATACGCTCAATTCTTCGTCAACGAGCAGATTGGTGGCATGGGTAGCCCATTAGAAGAAGCTGGCCTAATCCCAATGGATGACGCTGAGCGCGCGCAAGTTTCAAACGACATTCGCAACCGTAAGACTTTATAAATAAAGTAATAATTCAGTAAGAGAGGCATTAACGTCTCTCTTACTATTGCTTTTAAAAGGTAATCACAATTATGAATAATATGATGCTAATGGTGGTACTACTGGCAGTCATGGCTCTGGCTTATCAGCTCGGGCTAGTGCGCAGTAAAAGAGTGGCATCAACCAGCAGCGGGCAGACTCAACGCTTGCATTCTCGTCCAGTTTATCACGGTGTATTGACCCTACTTTGGGCTGTCGTACCCGCTTTTTTAGTGTTTGTTTTATGGACGACATTTTCCCCTAATTTCATTCAAAACTTAGTGCTCAGCAGTATCCCCAGCGAGTTTCAACCCGCTACCGCCGATCACGCTCGTGTATTGATGAACCAATTGAATAACTTAGCCAGCGGCTTTGCCGTAGTCAGTGAATTCAGTGATTATCAAATCGCGGCAGCTGAGTACCTGCAACAGGTACAATTTACCAGTCACGTTATCTTAAGTAGCTTAATGGCGACTTTAGCTGCGACAGGCGTCGTCTTTAGCACCCGTCGCATTCGCCCTGATTTACGTGCTCGTAACCAAGTTGAACGTGCGTTGCACATCGTACTTATTCTCTGTTCTGGTGTAGCCATTCTGACGACGATTGGTATTGTGCTGTCGATGCTGGGAGAAGCCTTTCGCTTTTTTAGCTTTGTTGACCCACTCGATTTCTTTTTTGGTACGACATGGAATCCGCGTTTCTCAACCGTAGGCACCAGCGGCCAAAGTGGTTTTGGTATGCTACCGCTGTTAGCGGGAACGTTCATGATTGCGTTTATCGCTCTTGCCGTCGCCATTCCAGTCGGTTTGATGGCCGCGATTTACTTAGCCGAATATGCCCCCAGTCGAGTTCGCTCTGTAGCGAAACCGATTATTGAAGTACTGGCAGGGATCCCAACGATTGTCTATGGCTTCTTTGCCCTGATCACCGTCGGCCCTTTTCTGAGTGAGATAGGTGAATTCTTCAATATTGATATCCGTGCTACCTCAGCTCTAACAGCAGGGGTCGTGATGGGGTTAATGATCATCCCGTTCATCTCTTCTCTTTCCGATGACATCCTCACCCAAGTTCCTAAAGCCTTAAGAGATGGCTCGCTGGGTCTCGGAGCGACAAAATCAGAAACGATACGTAAAGTCGTCCTGCCCGCAGCGCTGCCGGGCATTACCGGAGCCGTACTACTCGCCGCCAGCCGTGCGATTGGCGAAACCATGATTGTCGTGTTGGCTGCGGGCAATAGCCCGGTCTTAACCGCTAATCCTTTTGAAGCTGTATCGACGATGACCGTGACAATCGTCAATCAATTAACCGGCGATCTGGATTTCTCTAGCCCGCAATCACTGGTGGCCTTTGCCTTAGGGTTAACGCTGTTTGTGATTACCCTGTTTCTTAACGTCATTGCGTTAGTCATCGTACGTAAATACCGCGAACAATATGAGTAATTTCATGGACAGTATTATGCCAACTTCAACTCAATCAATGAGCGATACGAATAAGCTACGTGAGAAAACACAACTGCGTATTGCAAAATCACTCAAAAAACGCCATGCCAGTGAACGTCGTTTTAAAGCGTTTGGTATGGGAGCTGTTGGCTTAGCCCTCAGTTTTGTATTGATCCTGTTTGTTTCCGTTTTTTCCAAAGGCATTCCTGCTTTTTGGCAGGCGACGGTAAGTTTGAACGTTTATTTCGATCCTGAGGTAATCAATATTGAGCCGAAACCCGTTCAGCTCAGTGGCGAATCCGCAGGTGAATTTCAACAACGAATGCTCGCTTGGCAAGGTCAAGTAGGCATGGTCAATTTCAACCGCATTATCGTTAATAGTTTAGCCAAAGAAATACCGGAAGCGCCCCGCTATCAACGTGATGCATTACGCTTAATCACCAGTGGTGAACGTTTCGCACTGCGCGACATGTTAGTCAATGACCCGTCATTGGTCGGTAAAACACTACGCTTAGATTTATTGGCCGATGCGAATGTCGATGTGTGGTTAAAAGGCAATATTGATCGCGATTTACCCGACTCGCGCCAGCAATTAAGTGCTCGCACGCGTGCTTGGGCTGATGAACTGGCAGACCGTGGCGTGATTCAAAATAAATTTAGCACCGCTTTATTTATGAATGTCGACTCACGCAGCTCGTTAGCGTCGGCTGGCTTAGCGGGGGCATTTATGGGATCGGTATTTATGATGCTGATCGTCATGGTGCTCGCGGTACCGATTGGGGTAGCTTCCGCGATTTATTTGGAAGAGTTTGCGCCGAAAAACAAACTGACGGATTTTATTGAAGTGAACATTAATAACCTCGCCGCCGTTCCTTCAATTGTGTTTGGTCTACTCGGTGCCTCGGTGTTTATTTTATGGTTTAAACTGCCATTATCGGCACCGTTTGTCGGCGGTTTAGTGTTAACTCTGATGACACTGCCAACGGTGATTATTGCGACTCGTTCAACCTTAAAAGCGATTCCACCATCGATCCGTCAAGCAGCGCTAGGTATTGGCGCATCAAAAACTCAAGCGGTATTTCACCACGTACTGCCGCTGGCTCTTCCAGGCATTTTGACCGGGGCGATTTTAGGTATCGCACAAGCATTGGGCGAGACCGCACCGCTGTTATTAATCGGTATGAACTCGTTTGTTGCCAGTATTCCAAGTACGCCGATGGATCAGTCAACCGCTCTGCCAGTGCAAATTTTCTTATGGCAAGGTAATGAACTCCGTAACTTCTTTGAAGCAAGAACCTCTGCTGCAATCATCGTATTGCTAGCATTAATGATTAGTCTGAATGCGTTGGCCATCTGGTTACGTCGACGCTTTGAAACACGGTGGTAATCCAACATGATAAGTGAAGCAGTAATGAATAAACAGCCGATGATTAACCCTGATATTGTGCGTAAAGCATCGTCATCCACTGCGGTAAAAAATTCCAAAATGGCCGCCCGTGATGTCAAAGTGTTCTATGGTGAATCACAAGCCTTGCATGGCATCAACATGGATATTGTAGAAAATGAAGTCGTCGCGTTTATCGGCCCTTCCGGTTGTGGTAAATCGACCTTTCTACGTTGTTTAAATCGCATGAATGACACCATTGATAGCGCACGCGTTGAAGGCTCCGTCACCTTGGATGGGCAAGATATCTATCACCCGAGCCTTGATGTCGTACAGCTCCGTGCGCAAGTGGGTATGGTCTTTCAAAAACCGAATCCATTCCCAAAATCCATCTACGAAAATATTGCTTATGGGCCCCGTTTGCACGGTTTAGTCGATAATAAAGCCGACTTAGAAGAAATTGTTGAAAACAGTTTACGCCGTGCAGGACTGTGGAATGAAGTCAAAGATCGCCTTTCTGCTCCCGGAACTGGGCTGTCTGGTGGTCAACAACAACGCCTTTGTATTGCACGCGCGATTGCCGTCAATCCTGAAGTCATCTTAATGGATGAACCGTGTTCGGCACTCGACCCTATTGCGACCTCAATCATTGAAGATTTGATTGATGAACTGAAAGGCAGCTACACCATCGCGATGGTCACGCACAATATGCAACAAGCAGCGCGTGTCTCCGATAAAACCGCATTTTTCCATATGGGCAATCTTGTCGAGCTCAATGATACACGAGAAATATTCACCAACCCGCGTGATAGCCGCACGGAAGATTACATCACGGGTCGCTTTGGTTAATTCACAATTTTTCAGGAGAGATTTATGCCAACTCATCGTATTGATGGGCACACCTCACACAGTTACAACAGCGAATTACGCTCGATTGTCGATTCTGTGGTTAACATGGGCGACTTAGTGATAGAGCAGGTTCGCCACGCACTCAATGCCTTTATGACTGGTGATACTCGACTCGCTAAGCAGGTAATAGAAAATGATCATCAGATCAACCTACTCGAGCTAAGTATCGACCAAAAATGTGTGGATATTCTCGTTAAACGCCAGCCTGCAGCACGCGATTTACGAGCAATCTTTTCCATCATGAAGGCAATCATGGATTTAGAGCGGATTGGTGATCAATCAAAACGCATTGCCAGCGCGGTACTGCGTTTAAAAGAACAGCATCCAGGAAAGAAAAATTACTTTGAGGGTATTGAACTGCAAGAAGATGAGTTCGAACAAATCAACGCTCACGTGATTAATATGCTACAAAAATCCATGGATGCGTTTCATGATATGAATGCGGAAGCGGCCTTAGAAGCCGCAATGTTGGATAAGCATATTGATAACAGTTATAGCGAAATTTTACGTCAAAACAACCAAAATATGCTGCTTAACTGTTCTCACTTCCAAACCATCTTAGAGATCACTTGGATAGGCCGTGCCGTGGAGCGAATTGGCGATCATGCGCGCAACGTCTGTGAGTACACCATCTACTTTGTCAAAGGTTTAGATGTGCGCCATAAGACCGACCAAGAGATGGCTGAACTACTCGCCAAAAAGTATTAGTTCTCTCTGACTCGACGAACGCACTCAGTCTCTATCGAATCGAGGTTGAGAGCTCTGAGGAAAACAGCCATTTCTATAAGAGATGGCTGTTTTTTTATTGAAGGAATAATCCATAACGCTGCCCTATTCGGCAGCGACCAATCGATCGGGTGATTAATTAAACCAATGACGCGTGCGATTAGCAAACCAGACTAAACTTAGCATCACGGGTACTTCCACTAACACGCCAACTACCGTTGCCAACGCTGCACCAGAATGTAACCCAAACAGAGCAATTGCCACCGCCACCGCGAGTTCAAAAAAATTAGAAGTGCCGATCATGCACGCTGGTGCGGCAATATTATGTGGTAAATCGATTTTCTTAGCAGCGAAGTAAGCCAACGCAAAAATGCCATAGGTTTGAATCAACAGCGGAATGGCAATTAATACAATCGCCAAAGGCTTAGAGAGAATGGTCTCGGCTTGAAACCCAAATAGCAGCACTACGGTTGCTAACAAACCAATTATCGACCAAGGTTTCATTTTTGCGGTAAAAGCGTTTAAACGTGACAGATCATTATTTTTAGCTAGCTTTTTGCGCGTATACACTCCAGCGAGTAACGGGATCAGCACATACAAAACCACCGAGAGTAATAAGGTATCCCAAGGGACGGTGATATCGGTCATCCCCAGCAACAGCCCAGCGATAGGCGCAAAAGCGAAGATCATGATGACATTGTTTACCGACACCTGAACTAAGGTATAGTTTGCATCGCCTTTGGTTAATTGGCTCCAGACAAACACCATCGCCGTACAAGGGGCAACACCAAGTAAAATCATCCCAGCAATGTATTCATTGGCGGTTTGTGGATCGACCCAGTTAGCAAAAAACACCTTAAAGAACAGCCAACCTAAAAATGCCATGGTGAACGGTTTAATCAGCCAGTTGATCACTAAAGTCAGTATCAGACCTTTAGGCTTTTTACCGACATCTTTAATGGAAGAAAAATCAATTTGCACCATCATTGGGTAAATCATTAACCAAATCAGCACCGCGATAACAATATTCACCTGCGCATATTCAAAGCGAGCAAATATCGCAAAGACATCCGGCGCTATTGAGCCAAGTGTAATACCAGCAATGATCGCCAGCCCTACCCAAACGGATAAGTAGCGCTCAAATAATCCCATGATTTTTCTCCTAAAATTTTCGATTCATCATATTTCAATAGCTAAAAATAACGCATCATCAATGATTGGCTTAGCCATTATTAAGATGATGCGCGTGATTTTCATCGGTAGATTCACCTTATTAGCAACAAACGATTCGAATTATGAGTGGCGTAACTTAGCTCTGAAGAGAGCACCATCACATTTGATTTTTCAGATATATGGTAAATCATATGTCTTATTTTACGCTCGTCAAGCACAAGATGTTGAAGTCGTAATCAAGCTAGCAAAGTGAAGTTTTCGAGAAATATCGATGAATGGAAAACGTAAAAATGGCACCTTACTTGCCTCTTGATGGGGGTCAGGAGCGGGCGTAAATAAGGTGCCATGCGGTTATTCAGTTAGATTTACTGTTTATCTCTTGTTGCCATTGGCATAGTTGGATCAAAGCGAATAGCGCTTGCTTTTCTGAGCGAGATTGGCATACCGCTAAGCGTTGTAAGTAGTATTCTGTTAATGGCTGCGGGTGAACAACAGACCCCGTTTCAATAGGTTTGCTTGAGCGAGCAACGGCTGATGTGGTTGGCATTATGGTATCCTCTTCTGGCTTGGGATATCTTTAGTATGCTAGATTTAAGGAAAAGAAAAACTGACAGGATAATTTATTTTACATCCCTATTTAAAAATAAATCGAATGACTCATTGACACCATCAATACACAATAGACTGGAAAAGCTCATAAAAGCTTTAAATAGACCATAAGATGGCTCTTAATGGAAAACGATCTATCATTACCCCCTTAAATGGGGAGCAAAAATTTAAAAAGGAAACCTATTTTGTCTATCCTTAATTTATATCGTTATTACTTACGCTTCGATGGTTATGCGATAGAACAACCCATCAGTGCTACGTTAGAGGACATTGCCAATCGATTATGCAGTAGCCCGCGCTATGCACGTGTCTTGCTACAACAAATGCAGCAACAAGGCTGGCTCTCGTGGCAGCCTAAGGTTGGCCGAAATAAGCGTTCAACGCTGTGTTTATTGCAAGATCCTGAGCGGCTCAAAGAACATCTAGCCAGTGACTGTCTTTTACGTGGACAGTATGACAAGGCCTTGGATCTTTTGGAGCAAGATGAACAGGTTTTCGCTCGGCTATTACAGCAAACCTCCGGAGCTTCAATGCACGAAGGGCGATTGCATATCCAATTGACCTATCGCCGCCCCTTTCAGACTCTGCTGCCCCATCATCCACAACGTAACAGTGAACGCTTTTTAGTACGACAAACCTACGCTTGCTTGGTCCGTTGTGATGCTGACGGACAAGTACATCCGGAACTGGCTCACCATTGGCATTATGATGCTGAGAATTATCAGTGGCGCTTTTATTTACGCCCAGAGCTAACTTTTCATGACGGACAAATGATCGATGCGCAGAGCATTGTCGAGCTCTTTTCAGGCTTAAAATCCTTAGCGAATTATCAGCATGAACTTGCTCATTTAAAGCGCATTAGTGCCCCGCATCCGCGGGAAATACTGTTTGAATTCACCGTCCCTGATCAAAGCTTTGCAGGTCTGATTAGCGGTGTCAGTTATTCTATTCAACCGGTTAAACAGCTTCAGCAGTCCAACTCCAACGTGATCGGCAGTGGTGCATTCAAAGTTTATACTCATACTGATAAGCAATTAGTACTGCATGCTTTCAATCGATACTATGGCTGCCGTTCATTATGTGACCAGATTACTATCTGGCTATTCGACCAAGATGTAACAACTGCAACCGACGCCATTCCTCACGCTGGCCGAAGCTGCCAATATTACGTATCGGCAGAATCTCCGAAGATTGAAAACGAACAAATTAATCAATTCTCTCGCCAAGAAGAGGGGGCGATTTTTTTATTAAATAATCACCACGCTAACCTACCGCTCGACGACCAACAACGCCAATGGTTACTTAGCTTGCTTGAGCCAAACTGGTTATTGAGCGATATAGCGCACTCAAACCTCACTCCCGCTGATCATTTATTGCCTTGTTGGACCAAGTTATCTCGATTCCCCGCCACTCAGTGCCCATTACCGACGTCAATGACGATGGCCGTATACAACTACGTGACATTGATTGAGTGCGCTGAAGCAATAGCTAAGCGGCTGGCTGATCACGGTATTCAAGTCATCATCCACAGTTACGACTATCAAACCTTGCAACAAAAAGCAGCACAGGGAACTCTCAATGAAACCCTAATCTTAAGCAGTATTAACTTAGATGATAATCGTCATACCAGTGCCTATCAGTTTCTTTACAGTAACCCGCTGCTTCACCATGCGCTGGGTGATGTGGCTAGTAAATGGCTACGTCAATCGTTAGCAGATATACGCGCAAACGTCTGTATAGAGCAGTACCTTGTGGTATTAGAGCCTTTGGTGGCAACGTTAATTCATTACGGTTTTTTACAGCCGCTCTATCACGAACAACAAGTGCTACGTTTCCACGATTTAATTAAAAATGTTGCTTTAACCACCTGGGGATGGCCTGAATTAAAGCAGGTCTGGACGGGTAATTAATTACTGCAAGAATGCCGAATAATGGTTTGATTTTCGTTTGCTATTAGTGACTGATTATTTTCCAGCGACATGATTAATACCTCACGCATCCAATTCGGTAATTGTGGATTAATTTGGTAATAGACCCATTTACCCCGCCGCTCATCAATCACCAAACCGTTTTTACGTAGCTCGGCTAAATGACGAGAGACTTTGGGTTGACTGAGAGAGAGTGCGGTCATTAAATCACACACGCACAGTTCTCGATGCCGACTTATTAGTAATAATGATTTAAGCCGAGTCTCTTCAGCTAATGATTTATAGAAGGTTAACGTATCGCACATAACAAACACATATGAAAAATCAGATGCGTTTGAAGTTAAGGCTTTCGAAGCAAAAAGTCAAAGCTCAATGCTGTTTTTTTCGTTACTCATTGGCAAAAAGTAAAAAGCAAAACACCGTCTTAACGGTTTCCTTGGTTGACCTTCAGAACAGCAATGATTAAGATCACATTTCTAAATGGCCAATAGGAGATTCCGTGCATGTCACTTACGCCGCCCTAGAACAATAACCACCTCTCAATTCACACCTTTTATTTACCTATTTATAGAGAAAACAGATGTTACAGAATATTAAGCGCGATTGGTTATCCAACGTGCGAGGGGATGTTTTAGCTGGTTTAGTGGTTGCGCTAGCACTGATCCCAGAAGCAATTGCTTTTTCAATTATTGCTGGTGTTGACCCCAAAGTGGGTCTATATGCCTCTTTTAGTATGGCGGTGGTTATTGCCTTTACTGGCGGACGCCCGGGAATGATTTCTGCTGCAACGGGCGCTATGGCTCTATTAATGGTCACGCTGGTTAAAGAACACGGCCTAGAATATTTATTAGCGGCGACACTGCTCACTGGAGTATTACAAATTGCCGCCGGTTATCTAAAACTGGGGAATTTAATGCGCTTTGTATCGCGTTCAGTGGTCACCGGTTTTGTTAACGCCTTAGCAATTTTAATTTTTATGGCTCAGCTTCCAGAGCTAACCAATGTCACCTGGCATGTCTATGTGATGACTTTAGCTGGCTTAGGCATTATTTATCTTTTCCCTTATGTACCCGTCATTGGCAAAATGCTGCCTTCTCCGCTGGTATGTATTATCACCTTAACCATTATCGCTATTAGTTTTGGCATCGATATTCGTACCGTCGGTGACATGGGGGATTTACCCGATACACTGCCAATTTTCTTGTGGCCTGATGTACCGCTTAACCTAGAAACCTTACTGATCATCTTACCTTACTCTGCTGGCCTTGCTGTCGTCGGTTTGCTTGAATCGATGATGACCGCCACGATTGTTGATGATCTTACCGATACCGACAGCGATAAAAACCGCGAATGTAAAGGCCAAGGTGTGGCCAACATTGCCACTGGCTTTTTAGGTGGTATGGCTGGCTGTGCGATGATTGGTCAATCAATTATTAATGTTAAATCCGGTGGTCGAGGCCGTCTATCGACTTTTGTCGCGGGTATACTACTACTTATCATGGTGGTTTTTCTTAGTGATTGGTTAAGCTTGATCCCTATGGCAGCTCTAGTCGCCGTAATGATCATGGTCTCCATCGGCACCTTCTCTTGGAGCTCAATTAGAGATCTTAAATCGCATCCACTTTCTACCAATATTGTCATGATTTCGACTGTGATTGTGGTGGTCATGACCCACAATCTTGCGATTGGTGTTGGAGTTGGCGTGCTATTAGCTGCACTATTCTTTGCCAATAAAATTGGCCGCTTTATGGTTATCAAGAGCGACCTAGCAGAAAATGGCAGCCAGCGTACTTATCGTGTTGTTGGGCAAGTCTTTTTTGCCTCGTCAGATCAATTTATCAACTCATTCGACTTCAAAGAAGCATTGGATCATGTCACCATCGATCTCTCTGCAGCACATTTCTGGGATATTACTGCCGTCTCTTCCCTTGATAAAGTGGTGATTAAATTCCGCCGTGAAGGGGCTGAAGTAACATTAATCGGCATGAATGAAGCAACAGCCACCATTGTCGACAAGTTCGGTGTTCATAATAAACCCGAAGAAGTGGCAAAACTGATGGGCGGTCACTAAGGAGCAAAGCATGACAAATATTATTGCCTGTATCGATGGAGCGAGCTATTCACAGTCCGTGGCGGATCTGAGCGTTTGGACAGCGAAAACGTTGTCTGCGCCACTCACTCTACTGCATGTGCTCGATAAATCCGATCGAGAAATTGCCATTGAATTATCCGGAAACATTGGACTAGGCAGTCGTGAGCACTTACTACAAGAGCTGGTCGAGCTGGATGAAAAACGCGCCAAAGTAGCATTAAGACACGGAAAGGCCTTACTCAATGAGTTAGAAGCCAAAGCCCTTGAGTCTGGTTTTACTGATCTACAAAAACTGCAAAAACACGGTGACTTACTTGAAACTTTGTTGGACATGGAAAAAGATATCCGCGTCCTCGTGGTCGGCAAATCTGGTGAGGTGAACCAAAGCAATACTAAAGCCGTTGGTTCACAATTGGAAAGTGTGGTTCGCACCATTAAAAGTCATATTTTAGTCGCGACCGGGGACTTTGCAGCGCCGCAAAATTATTTGTTAGCGTTTGATGGCAGTGAAGTGAGCCAAAAGCTGGTTGAAAAAGCGATCAATACTCCGCTACTCAAAGGGCTGACTTGTCACTTAGTGATGGTCGAAGACTCAGATGAAAAAGCGACCGCGTTTGCTAACGCAGCGGAAAAGTTGCGTACTCATGGCGTCAATGTGGTGGAAGCCAGTTTAACCGGTGACGTGCACCGCGCGATTCTCGATTACCAACAGCATCATCAGTTGGGAATGATTGTGATGGGCGCTTATGGTCACTCAAAACTGCGTCAGTTTTTTGTAGGTAGCAACACCACAAAAATCATCATTGAATCCAACGTCCCGCTGCTTTTGATTCGTTAACTTTCAGTCGTACAACAAAAAGCCCTAACTCTCTGTTAGGGCTTTTTTTATCGAGAAGCAACGGTATTCTTTCGACTTTCGGTATATGCCGTTATTGGCTCTTTATTTGGCTTTTGCTTTTCTGGGTTCGCTCATTAATCCCTTAATCAGTGACACCGTCGCGACCAGTAAGACAATGGTAAACGGGAAACCGGTTGTGACCGCCATCGCCTGCGCTGCGGCTAACCCGCCACCTAGCATTAATGCAATAGCGACTAACCCTTCAAAGGTACACCAGAAGATACGCTGTGGCGTCGGCGCATTCACTTTGCCACCTGCCGCAATAGTATCAATCACTAATGATCCTGAATCTGAAGAAGTGATAAAGAAGACCACGACCAAAATGATGCCAATCACCGACGTAATACTCGCCAACGGCATGGCATCCAGCATCGCAAATAACTTAACGGGTAAATCAGCGCCCATCACTGCTTGATAACCATCATTAGCGTATTGGCTAATCGCTGTGCCACCAAAGGCTGTCATCCAAAATGCACAGACCGTCGATGGGATCAACAACACACAAACAATAAATTCGCGTACCGTACGACCACGCGATACTCGCGCAATAAACATACCGACAAATGGTGACCAAGAAATCCACCACGCCCAGTAAAACGCCGTCCAACCTTGCGAGTAATTTACATCTTCACGGCCAAATGGCATGGCTAATTCAGGTAGATAAGTCACATAGGCTAAAAGGTTATCGAAAAATCCCGTTAAAATCGCTAACGTCGGACCAACAACGACAATAAACAGCAGCAATAAGGCGGCTAGGCCCATATTGATTTCTGATAAACGTTTAACACCACTATCTAGCCCAGCAACCACCGAAATCAATGCTAACGCGGTGATCACAATGATCAATACCACTTGTGTAGTATCAGTTAAGGGGACATCGAATAAAAAGTTAAGTCCAGTCGCTGCTTGAGACGCTCCGTAGCCTAAGGAAGTGGCTAAACCGAACACGGTCGCTACCACCGCCAAAATATCGATCACATGCCCTGTCCAACCCCATACCCGCTCACCAAAGAGAGGATAAAAAATTGAACGCATTGTCAGTGGCAATCCCTTATTAAACGAGAAAATGGCTAACCCAAGCGCGAGCAATGCATAGATTGCCCATGGGTGCAGCGCCCAGTGGTAAATCGTTGCTGCCATGCCCAATCGACGAGCCGCTTCGGTATCTCCCATTGCGCCGCCCAGTGGCGCCCAATCGGTACGTAAGCCATCTTCTATGGCTGAACCTGATAAGGAACTACTAAAGTGTGACATGGGTTCTGACACACCAAAGAACACCAAACCAATCCCCATTCCTGCAGCAAATAGCATGGCTAGCCAACCAGCGTAAGAATAGTCGGGTACCGCGTCAGTGCCACCAATACGCACTCGGCCTAATGGCGATACCACCAAACCTAAACACACCAAGACAAAGATATTGGCCGATAGCATGAAAAACCAATCTAAATGCGAGGTCAGCCAACCACGCATATGTAAAAAGACAGGTTCTACTTGCTCGCGGAAAATCAAAGTCGTAAATACAAAAATAATGATTGCTAGCCCAGATACGGCGAACACTCGGTTATGAATGTCTAAGCCAAAAGGCCCAACCGATAACACCACATTATCTTGGCCAACGGTATAGTCCGTATCAATTGGGTTAACCTTACCACTTGGGCGCGGGATCCCACCGTTATCACTACTCACATTCCTCTCCTCTCACTACTGTGCCTTTTGATACTCCAAATCAAATAACAATACCGGCAACACTAGAGGTGATGAGAAGGGATTTCCCATCACCTCTGTTTATACCCTTTCGACTTGAAGCTGCAGCGGTGTTGGCTACCTGCAACTCCAAGTGGTTTGGGTATATATCGAAGAGGATGATCCGTTTATTTAGCCCATAGCGCGGCCAATGAACTTTCATTCGTACGATAAAGCCGGTAACTTGCCCAATAACTGACCATGCCAATCAAAAGATACGCCATGAGATTACCGATACCAACCTCATTGACTATATTGGACATGGTCGAAGCCGTGACTAATTTTAGCGGAAAATTAAAGATAGCGTTAAAGAAATCACTGATAAGGTAAGAATTAAACATCGCGATCGACAACCATTTTAAGGTAAAACCACCAATAAACATGACTAATAGTGGTGAATTAAACAGTTGTGACATAAGTAAAGTAAAACATGCTAATGGAATTAAACACAAACCGACTAGCCACATTAAACCAATGTAACTCAAACCATGCTGCAATGCGTACCACAAAGAACGCTGAGCAAATAAAAATCCAAATCTTTCATTGGTTGCCATATTGAGCACCCAGAGAAAAATATCTGCAAAAACAACCAATAAAGAGCAGATAACTGGGATTAATAGTAGTCCAAAAGCCAGTTTCACCATATGGACCATGGTATTTGTGACCGGCATACTGCGCCAAAACATCGCGCTACCTTCTTTTCGTTCTTTACGAAACGTTTTCGGAAAATATAAAGCGCTTAACATTAATGATACCAAGCCAATCATCATCGTAATGAATTGATTGAAGCTCTCGACGGCAGAACCATCAACATGAGCAAGCGTGTCAGAATATTCGACATCGAAAAATAGATTATTCCCAAGTGAAACATTCATTAATAAGCTAATGAATAATAATATTCCGCATGCTAATAAAAATAAAGGAATTCGGGTAACACTTTTATTTTCAATCAGCTCTTTTTCAAGCATATATAGACTTGCATGCATTATGCTTTCTCCTTTTGTAGAGCAATAAATAAATCCGCTAATTTGATATTATGTACTGTTCCGAAAGCTTGTACTGCTTCTCGATGTTCTGCGGCCAGCAACCACTTGGTGGTGCCTAATCCGACTTGTGCACGTAACGGATTCAGTTTTTCAATCTCGTCTGCGTAGCTAGAGTTCGCCTCTAATACACAATAATTCTCAGTTAGATTATCCATCGAATCTTGTAAAACGACGTTGCCTTGTTTTAAGATCAGCACATCGGTCAGCAAATGTTCAATTTCTGCCACTTCATGGCTAGCAATAATTAACGCTCGCTCACCATCATGAAACCACTCTAATAAATGACGATAAAAGGTTTCTCGATACATAAGATCAAGTCCTAATGTGGGCTCATCCAAAATCAGCACTTGGGTATCGGTTGCAATCACTAAGGCTAAATGGAGCTGGACTTTCATCCCTTTGGATAACGTGCGAATTTTACTCGATAGATTAATATTGGTTTCTGCTAACACTGAACGGGCCTTGGTTAACGAAAAGCTGGGATGAACGCCAGAGGTATAGCGTAACAATTGCTTCACCGTCATCCAGTCCGGCAGCACATTGACATCAGAAATATAGGCCAGTATTTCCATGACCTGAGCATGATCAGCAATCGGATGAAGACCGTTAATCGCGATGTCACCTTGGTAGTAGTGAGCCCCTAATAAAGCGTTAATTAGGGTCGATTTACCCGCACCATTATGGCCCAACACGCCTAATACTTGCCCAGCATGAAGAGTAAAACTCACTTCATGCAGCGCCTCTGCTTGTTTAGCGTACTGTTTAGAAACCTGCTTTGCTTCAACTAATGGATTCATTGTTCACCTTCAATATGCCGTTTTAATTGGCTAATAAAATCATCTAAGGGCATCTCTAGCACACGAAGTGTGTGGGCTATTTCTGGGATTTGCTGCTGCAAAAAATGCTGTTTCTGGCTGTTTTTTAACTGCTGAAGTGCACCTTTTATGACATACATTCCCTGACCCCTGCGCTTTTCAACCAGTCCTTCGTCAACCAGTAATTGATAACCTTTCATTACCGTTAAGTGATTAATTTTCAGTTCAGCCGCCACGGTTCTTACTGACGGTAAGGCATGATCTTCTTGCCAAACCCCTTGTAAGATCTGTTCAATGATCTTGTCGGCTAACTGACGAAAAATGGGCTGGTTATCTTGCCACTCTGTCATATTTTTATACCGATATGGTGTTATACACAGATACAACAGTAAACCTAATGGGCCGTATTGGCAAACTCTTTTTACTCAATTATAAAAATAAGGGCGGGTTTAAACTCAAATAGTAAGAAGAAACCATGAGACGACTGCTTACAATTGAGCTCGATTTGAGGTTACTGATGGACTTGCGTTAGTGGGGAGCATTAGTATACTTTGCTCTCTGCAAGTAGGAATCATTTACAATGAAATCAAATAAAAACAAGAGTTTAATCAGTAATCTGTTACTGAACATTATCATCCCTGTCGTTATTCTCAGTAAGATGAGTGGTGAAGATAATCTAGGACCGACCTGGGCGCTGATCGTTGCCCTCGCCTTCCCATTGATTTTTGGTATCGTGAGTTTTATTCAAGAAAGAAAAATCAACTTTTACTCCGCTCTTGGTTTAATCAGTGTTCTGTTGACTGGTGGTATCGGTTTACTGCAATTAGACCCCGCCTACATTGCGATTAAAGAAGCGGCCATTCCAGGGATCATTTTTATTGGTATATTGATTAGTAATGCCATCGGATATCCGGTTGTCAAAAAGATGCTGCTTAACGATGATATTGTCGATAATGAAAAACTCAATCAAGCGTTAGAAAAATCCAACAATCACGCTGAATTTGAGAGCAAAATTAATATCTGCTCATACATCATTGCTTTTTCGTTTCTGGTTTCTACGGTATTAAACTATGTACTCGCCAAATGGATAGTGACGAGCCCAGCAGGGACAGAAGCGTTTAATGAAGAGATCGGTAAGATGACCGCCCTCAGCTTTCCAGTCATTGCTTTACCCGTCACGATCATCATGATGGGAGCATTGATCTACTTATTTAAAAGTATTTCGACCATTACCGGTAATAAGATTGAAGATTTTCTGCGCTAAACCGCTTAAAGTGACAACATAAATAATAAAACCCACGACTTGCGTGGGTTTTATTATTTATAGGCCAAAACCTGACTTATTGTTGCTGGCGAGCCAAATGTTGAATTTTACCCACAATCGCTCTTAGTCCGTTACCTCGAGTCGGGCTAATATGACGCTCTAAATCTAACGTTTTGAAATAGCTATCGATATCAAACGCTAGGATCTCACTGGCAGTCTTATTGTGATAAGCCGCCAAGACAATCGCCAATAAACCGTTAACGATGATCGCATCGCTATAAGCAAAAAGCTGTAAACGACCCTGCTCAATTTGAGTATGCAGCCATACTTGACTCTGACACCCCGGTACTAGATCTTCATCTCGCCTTTGCTGCTCATCAAACGGCGTTAATGCCTTGCCTAAATCGATGATGTATTGGTAGCGTTGCTCCCAATCGTCAAAAAAAGCCAAATCTTCGATCATCTCTTGGTCACTTGGTAGGTTCATTTTTAAGCTCTATATCCTTACGAATTGATACGACATCGACTGGATTAAGGTGTCGTAACGGCTCTACACTAGTCGTGGAGCCAAGAATTAAAAAAACAGTCCGGTTTCGAGTTGGGCTTCTTCACTCATCATCTCACGTGACCATGGTGGATCAAACACTAAGTTGACCTGAACCTTATCGACATGAGGCACCATACTGACACGATGTTCAACATCACCGACTAAAACAGGTCCCATTCCACAGCCTGGTGCCGTTAACGTCATTTCAATCTGTACGCAGCGAGCAGCCTGATCAATCGACACTTGATAGATTAGACCTAGCGATAATAAATTAACCGGGATCTCTGGATCATAGACGGTCTCTAAAGCCTGATATATTTGCGCTTGATCGATATTTCCATCTTTGGGTGTATCAAATTCAAGTTTCAGAGGCTGTCGACCAATCGCATCGGCATCAGTACCATCAACACGATACATATTTCCGCGCCACGTGATGGTATAGTTACCGCCCAGATCCTGAGTAATGGTGACAAACTCACCTTGAGTAAGAAGCTGTTTATCGCCATTAGGCACTCGCCTAACCAGACAATCGCGTTCAAGGTTTACAATTCTCTGTTGCATTTAGTTAACCTTGATGCTCGAAAAGACAGTAACACTGACCACTAAGGTGTTAACTGACATTAAAACTTTCTCCACAGCCGCATTCAGCAACCACATTAGGATTATTAAACTTTACCACGCCATTTAAACCATCTTTAACGTAGTCAAGTTCAGTACCTTGCAGCATCGCAATCGCCTCAGCAGCAATACTGACCGTCAACTTATCGCTTGCGTTGATCACTCGATCTGACTCTAGCGCCTGCTCTTGGATATCGAGAACATAGGCATAGCCATTGCAACCACTGGTTTTCACAGAGATGCGTACAACATGGTCAGGCTGACTCGCTAATTTATTTTCAAAATGACGAATCGCACTGTCGGTTAATGTCAGTACTGGTTGATTCGACACTTCAGGGGTATAAGTTTCTACCTGCATATAATTTACCTTAAACTAACATTTGCTGAGCTTTTTTAAGTGCAATGAACAGCGCATCGATTTCTTCTATCGTGTTGTAAATAGAAAATGACGCTCTCGCCGTACCAGGAACGCCTAAACGACGCATCAATGGCTGCGCACAATGATCGCCGGTGCGAATTGCAATCCCTTGTTTATCTAGAATAAAACCGATATCGGCTGGGTGACAACCTTCCAGTAAAAAGCTCAACACGCCAATTTTGTCGTTAGCATTACCAATTAATTGGAAACCCTCTAGCTCACTCGCGTGTTGCAACGCTCGCTCCATCAAGGCCCGTTCGTGTGCTTGCACGGCTGCGAGGTCAAACTGGCTAAACCAAGTAATGGCAGCGGCCAAACCAATCACACCAGCGATATTGGGTGTACCCGCTTCTAATCGGTTAGGAAGGCTTCCCCACGTAGCGTCTTGATAAGTCACCTTAGCAATCATCTCACCGCCCGTTTGCAACACCGGCCAATCTTGCAATACCTCAGCTTTGCCCCAAAGTACGCCCACTCCTGTTGGACCAAAAACCTTATGACCAGAGAAGGCGTAAAAATCGCAGCCAATATCAGCCACATTGACACCACCATGAGCAATGCCTTGCGCGCCATCAATTAAGACCAGTGCACCCACCTCTTTGGCTTGTGCCGTTAAGGCATGGATAGGGTTAACCGTACCAAGCGCATTAGAAATGTGTGGCATCGCCACCAATTTGGTCGATGAATTCAGCAGCGATGCAAATTGCTCGACATTCAACTCACCATTATCTTGAATAGGAGCGATGACCAACTCGGCACCACTCTTCAGGCACGCCTGTTGCCAAGTCACCAAATTCGCGTGATGCTCCATTTCGGTGACCAATACTTGATCGCCAGGCTGCAAACGCTGCGCGATACCATGCGCAACAATGTTGATCGACTCGGTAGTCCCGCTAGTCCAAATCACTTCACTGCGATCAAAAGCGTGGATATAGTTAGCGACCACATCACGGCCATGTTCATAACGTTGTGTTGCTTGATCCGCTAAACGGTGAACGCCACGATGAACATTAGCATTACACTGAGTATAAAAATCAGTAATCGCTTCAATAACCGCCATCGGCTTTTGCGTCGTCGCGGCATTGTCTAGGTAAACCAGAGGCTTACCTTCAACATTTTGATTAAGAATAGGAAATTGCGCTCTAACCGCAGCAACGTCGAACGCAGAGGTTTCGACCATTATCTTACCTCCATCTCTTTAAAACGAGCACTCAATATAGGCGCTAACCACTCAGCCAAAACTTGATTTGGCATTTGGTTAATCAATTCTTGAATAAAGCCAACATTGAGCATGACTAATGCCTGTGAACGGCCAATGCCACGCGACATCAAATAATACAGCGCTTCTTCTTCAATTTCAGCCACCGTCGCACCGTGGGCACATTTCACATCATCGGCGTAAATTTCTAACTCTGGCTTGGTATTGATCTGGCCACGGCGTGACAAAAGTAAGTTACGATTATTCAGCTCAGCAAGGGTCTTTTGCGCATCACGATGAATGTGAATACGGCCATTAAATACCGCTGTCGCTTTGTCACCGACAATACCACGTACATTCTCTTCACTAGTACCATTAGGTTTTGCGTGTTCAATAGTACTGTGCAAATCAAAATGCTCCGATTCACCCAATAGATAAACGGCGTTCATTTTTGCTTCTGCATGCTCACCACTATGAATAATATCAACATCAAGGCGTGACAATTGGCTACCAAAGCCAATCACCGTACTGTTTAGTTGAGCATAATCATTAAGCGAGAAATGCGTGCCACCAAAATACAAAGCTTGCGGGCTATTGATCAGAAATTGATAATGCTCTAGCTCAGCATGTACATCAAGCAAACACTCCGTGAAACCGGTGCGTAAATTATCACCGCTGCCTTGAGCATGCTCAATCAAGGTTAATTTGCCATGGTGACCAAGATTAACTTGCACACGATAATGGGCTTCATAGCCATGATGATTGTGATGAACGATTCGGAGCGGAGTCGTGCAATGGCACTCAGGATCAACATCGATAAACAATACATTATCAGCCAATACATCGTTGACCATACCGAATAAATGGCGCGATGGTTTAACCTGAGAAAAACGGCTCACCGCAGCTGCTTGTTGGTCAGCGGGTAGGCTTTGAGCACTATAGATACTGACACCCTGTGGTAAATTTAGCGCGCTTAAATCGGTCTGCAATTGACCATCAACAAACACTAAATCGATGGTTTCAAGCCCAGCGATTGGTGCTAAGTTGAACGGCGCATTGTCTGATTCCGGCGACAGTTCTAGCTGCTCTAAACAAGAGAGTGAGGTATAACGCCAAGCTTCAGTACGTCGGGTCGGCCAGCGGGTTTGACGCAGAGCATTAAGCGCTTGTTGACGAACCGGGCTCAGCCAATCATTGGTTTTCGAGCCACGGTCTATCACTTGCTGAAGCCATTGACTCATTACTCAGCCCCCTCGCTATCTTCTAAGCCAAGAAATGCGTAACCCTGTTGCTCAATTTCTCTGGCTAATGAAGCATCACCGCTTTTGACAATTTGGCCGTTAGCCAAAATGTGGACAAAATCGGGTTCAATGTAATCAAGCAAGCGCTGATAGTGAGTAATGACCACAAAGCTACGATCTTTACTGCGCTGGCTATTCACGCCGTTAGCAACCACTTGCAAAGCATCAACATCCAATCCTGAATCCGATTCATCTAAAATACATAGGCTTGGCTCTAATAAAATCATTTGCATGATTTCGTTACGTTTTTTCTCACCACCGGAGAAGCCTTCATTAACGCCTCGTTTCAGAAAATCGAGCGGCAGTTGAACTTGCTTACTGGCTTCTTTGGCTTTTTTCAAAAACTCAGCAGCCGTCAATGGCTCTTGTCCACGATGAGCACGCATGGCATTCACTGACTCTTTCATAAATTCCATATTGCTGACACCAGGAATTTCTACTGGGTACTGAAAGGCCAGGAATAAGCCGTGTCGAGCACGTTCTTCAACGTCCATATCCAGTAAGCTTTGACCATGTAACATCGCTTCGCCGTCGGTCACTTCATAGCCGTCGCGCCCAGAAAGCACATAGCCTAAGGTACTTTTACCCGCACCGTTAGGTCCCATAATCGCGTGAACTTCGCCCGGCTTAATGTCGAGATTTAGCCCTTTTATAATGTCTTTTTGCTCCACACGAGCGTGTAAGTTTTTAATATTTAACATGTAATAATTATCCTACTGAGCCTTCCAGACTAATTTCAAGCAGCTTACCGGCTTCCACGGCAAACTCCATTGGCAACTCTTTAAACACTTCTTTACAAAAGCCATTGACGATCATCGATACCGCTTTCTCGGTATCTAATCCTCGTTGTTGGCATAAAAACAGCTGTTCATCGCTCACTTTAGAAGTGGTCGCTTCATGTTCTACTTTGGCACTTGGGTTACGACTTTCAATGTATGGGAAAGTGTGCGCGCCGCAGCGGTCGCCAATTAACAACGAATCACATTCGGTAAAGTTACGAGCGCCATCAGCTTTCGGCCCCATATGTACCAAGCCACGATAAGTGTTATTACTTTCTCCAGCACTAATCCCTTTCGAGATAATCGTTGAGCGAGTATTTTTACCCAAATGAATCATTTTGGTACCGGTATCCGCTTGTTGGCGGTTACGGGTTAAGGCAACAGAGTAGAATTCACCGACACTGTTGTCGCCTTTTAAAATACAACTTGGATATTTCCAAGTGACTGACGACCCGGTTTCAACTTGTGTCCACGAGATTTTTGCATTGGTATGACAAATGCCACGCTTAGTTACAAAGTTATAGATACCACCTTTACCATCTTCATCACCGGGATACCAGTTTTGAACGGTCGAGTACTTAATTTGCGCATCGTCCATCGCCACCAATTCAACCACAGCAGCATGAAGTTGGTTTTCGTCGCGCTGAGGCGCGGTACAACCTTCAAGATAACTGACGTAACTGCCTTCATCGGCAATGATTAAGGTACGCTCAAATTGGCCAGTATTTTGTTCATTAATTCGGAAATAGGTTGATAGTTCCATCGGGCAACGTACCCCTTTCGGGATATACACAAACGAACCATCAGTAAATACAGCACTATTTAACGCGGCAAAGTAGTTATCAGAACGTGGCACCACAGAGCCAAGGTATTTTTTCACTAGTTCAGGGTATTCTTGCACCGCTTCCGAAATCGGACAGAAAATCACGCCGGCTTCTTTTAGTTTTTCACGAAAGGTGGTGACTACGGACACGGAATCGAACACGACGTCAACAGCAACCCCAGCGAGCATTTCCTGTTCATAGAGAGGAATCCCTAACTTCTCATACACTCGTAATAGCTCTGGATCAACCTCATCAAGTGATTTAGGTTTATCTTTCATACTCTTAGGAGCTGAATAGTAGGATATGGCTTGATAATCCATCTTCGGATAGTGAACATGAGCCCATTCAGGCTCTTCCATCGCCAGCCAATTGTGGTAAGCTTTCAGACGCCATTCTAACATCCATTCTGGTTCGTTTTTCATGGCTGAAATACGACGAATCACACTTTCATCTAAGCCTGTAGCAAAGGTTTCAGACTCAATATCAGAGACGAAGCCTGCCTCATATTTACGGGATAATGCTTCATGAATTTGTTCAGTCATAACTTCGGTTCTCGCTGATGTCTTTATGCGCTGCTTTGTCATAGGCCTATAGTGTACCCATAATGGCGACCGCAGACGATAATCTTATGACGCAAAGATACAATACCCGAGTAAAATACTCAAGTATTAATCCTCACGGCTTTAGGCTGGTTATTTTTTATCTATTTGTTTTATATGAATTTTATTCTAATTCATCACAAAAGTAAAAAATCCTCGTTTTGAACTTCAGTGTGATAAAAATTTCAAACTAATTGATTTATCAAACATTTTTTATTCTTTTGTCACGAGTATGAGTCC
>NZ_WXWI01000072.1:0-33368 GCF_009904895.1 Vibrio sp. V31_P5A7T61 | reverse complement strand
ATCCAATGATCAACTGCTGGTTTGGTGACTGCGCCAAGTGCAAAGGTACAGAAGGTGATACCCAATTGAGCACCCGCTAGCATCAACGTCAGGTCATTCATACCTCTCAAAGCTGCGCGAGCTGAAGCGCTTTCCACAGCCATTTCTTCAAGACGGTGGCGACGTGCGCCCATTAACGAAAATTCAATGATTACAAAGAAGCCACTTAATATGATAAGGGCTGTTGTTATCAGGATTACAATTAACGGATCGGTCATCATTCTTTACCCTCAACTGAATTTTCTACAAGCTTCACACGCACCTCTGTTGGAACGTGCCGCTCCACACGTAATACTTTAACCTCAAGATGTCGTTTAAATAGCTCGCCAGAAGCAAATTCAGACGGGTCAACAGGTAACTCGATGATAACTTTTTCATCTTCAGTTGGTAGCGCACCACGTTTAGCAATCAAAAGCCCCGCGATCGTTTCTACATCATCTTTTGGTAAGTCGTAACCAATCGTACGCTCTACTTCGTCGATGTGAACGTCACCGTCCATTAGCCATACATTATCGCTTTCTGATACCACAGCTTCGCCGTCGTCAGCGTCGTGCTCATCGGTGATTTCGCCCACAATTTCCATCGCTAAATCTTCAACCGTCAATACGCCAGCAAAACCGCCGTATTCGTCGATAACGCAAGCTAATTGATTGGTAGATATCACAAGTTGTTCAAGTGCATCAGGCAATTTCATCAGCGTTGGTAGCACAGTAGCTGGGCGCATCACTGACTCCACAGTGTCATCTACATAGCCAGCATCGATGCGAGCAAGTACATCTGGTAGATGAACAACACCAACAGGCACATCATCGTCATTGACGACAGGATAGCGCGTGTGTGCTTGTGCCATCAGCGATAACAACTCTATCAGTGTAGTTTCAGGCTCAACCCAGTCCACTTGTGAACGAGGCACCATCGCGTGCTCAACATCTCGTTCAGGAAAATCTAGGATGCGATCCATCATCAACGATAGCTCGATAGGGATATCACCACTTTCACGAGAATTGGTAATAATATGGTGTAAGTCTTCCTCTGACGCACTTACATCAAGATCATGTACGGGCTCAATGCGGACCGCACGAAGTAGAAGATTCGCAGATTTATCAAAAAAGCTGATGAAAAATCCAAACGCCGCCATATAAATTAGCGTCGAACGGGACATCATAAGGGACATCGGCTCTGCATTGGCAATTGCGAGGTTTTTCGGATAAAGCTCACCGAAAATCATTTGAACGATCATTGCAACAACAAGAGTGGTAACAGTACCGATAGCAATACCTACTTCTAGCGACAGTCCGAAGTATTGCAGTATTACGCCCATAGATTTACCTAGAAGCGGCTCCGCAGTAAAGCCTAAAACTAGGCCAGTTACCGTAATACCAAGCTGAGCACCAGATAACATAAAGCTGGTACGTTTGGTGACGGCAAGCGCACGCTTGGCGGCTTCATCGCCAGTAGCAGCTAGGGTTGCTAGTTTTGCTCTATCCACTGCCATATACGCGAACTCTTGAGCAACAAAATAGCCATTTGCTGCAATAATTGCCAGCATGAATAGAATGCCGAATAGAAGGGTAAGAAAAGGCTCAATCATTGATGTGCTCTCCCTTGATGACAAGACGCCAAGAAGGTTTGACATAATCGACTAGAGTTGGGGTCCACAAAGTATTCCTATATTAATAACACAAAAAACAGTATATATTCGCGAGGATTAAATAGTCTAGTTGTATCGCCAATATCCAATTTGATTTAACAACCCTATACGATCAGTTTTACTAACACGAATATGTTTATATCTAATCTATGTGTGCCACCTGAAATTTAGTGACCACTACAAATAAGATCACACCATTTCTCATAAGCTTCCCTTTGTTGATCGAGATAATCGTAATCAAGATAATGGCTTTGAACGCCAACGTGAACTTTATGCCCTAACATGGTTTCACCGACGTGATACTGAATGCCCATCGACTCCCATATATTGCGTGCTGTTCTTCGCATATCGTGATTCGTTGTTCGAGGGAAACCTAGCTCTTCCATCTTTACCGCTAGTTTGGCTCCAAAGTCCACAGGAATACTCTCTGCCATAGGCCTATCTTCCTGAGCAACGACGGGAGGAAACATAATTTCAAACTCGGGCCATATTTCAAACTGTCTTTTTATGATTGTCGCGGCAAGCCTTGGTATTGCTCTGCGGATCTCCCGCCCATCCTTCTTCCTTGTCTTATTGTTCTCCTTCGGCACTGTCCAAACCATCCTATCCAAGTCAAAGTCTTGCTTCTTAGCTAAACGCAGCTCATTCGAACGGTTGGCAAATATCATCATCAGCCGCAAAAAGTTTTTATTACTCTCATGTACAGGTAGCGTTGATATTGCCTTCCAAATAACAGGCACCGACTCAGCATCCTGCCTCCCCCTTTTGACATCCGTGGGTTGGCCAACATCTTGCTTTTTCAATTCAGAAATGACGTTATGCTGCACTAAACCATGACGTACCGCGTAGGATATAACCTGTTTTAAACGTGACATAAGGTTAGCCGAATGCTTAGGGCCAACTCTTCGTTTCGCCTTTTGAAATACTGGCATGAAGTCCGATAGATCCAACTGCTTAACTGGATAAGCCCCAAGATAAGGAGAGATATCCACCTCAAACATCTTTTTAAGGCTGGGCCATCGCTTTATGTTCTCTTTGGCATGGTATTCAACCCAGTAATCAATGATCTCATCGAGAGTGATAGGTTTGCTTGTTTCCGGTGCCAATGATTTACGGGGATCTATTCCACTCGCTACGAGCTCTGCTTTCGCATCTCTTTCTCTTAATGCGTCTCGGATCTTCATCGCAGGGTATTCACCAAGCTTTAGCTTTATCGGCTTACCAAAAAAGCTTACTCGATAAATCCAAGTAATTTTACCTTTCGGACTGATCCGAACACCAACACCATCACGGTAGGTAATTTCTGGTTTGCCACTGTACGGTTTCCCGTAAACAGAGCGCAACCAAGTATCTGTAATTGTCACGATAGCTTGTACCAAATTTTCAGCGGGAATAAGATTTGGTACAAATTTGGTACAAAGCAAGGACGAATGCAAGCTAATTATGATGGCTTCATGTCGATCTAAAAAAATGGAAAATTAAAGAAAACTGGATTTAACTGTATGAAATAAAAGATAAAAAATGAAAGGATTCGAATCTTGGCTAGGAATTGAGAATGTAAAGGAAAGGGAGGCGTTGACATACACCAAGCAACACGTGTTCAGTACGTTAAAAGTAAACATCGATGGTCACTCGGTAACACGAATACCGGATCATCAACGTTGGACGATTGTACCTAGGTCACATCCTTAATGTAAAGGATGAATGCGAAACCAAATAAATAAGCCCGTAGCATTCCACCACGGGCTTAATATCAGTAGTAATTAAGCTTCGCTAGGGCGACGGCTTGAAGTACTTGGGCGATCACCGCGATAGCTGCTACGGCCATCCGCGCCGCGGTTGCGGTCAAAACGGCGCTCACCTTCACGAGGAGGACGAGAATCACTGCGTGCTGGACGTGGTGCGCCATCACGAGCGCCACGGTAACCACCACCATCACGATTACCTTCTGGACGACGACCACGTGACTCACGGAAGTCATCAAAATCACACACGACTGCACCCACCTCTTTCTGACGAATACGTAGCTTACGCAATTTACCCGTCACATCGCTAGACATGCTTTTTGGTAACTGAACAAACGTATGGCCTTGGGCTAATTTAATCGCACCGATAGAACCTTTGGTTAGACCAAGTTCATTAGCTAATGCGCCAACGATATCTTTAACTTGTACACCTTGATCACGGCCAACTTGTAATTGGTAAGTATCCCAATCAACATTACGCACGTTATCACGGCTACCAAATTCACGACGACCATCACGGCTGTCTGTACGGCCATCACCCGACTCACGGCGATCACGACGACGAGACTTATCACGCTCAATCGCAGCCAACATTGGGTCTTCACCAGTATAAAACAGTGGACGTTTACCCTGTTGACGTTTAAGTAAAATAGCCGCTAGCGTCGTTGCATCAACCTCTAATGATGCTTGCAATTTCTCAACCAATTCAGCAAACTTTTCTAGTGCTGCATGATCTTTGTCTGCTTCTAACTCAAGACCTAGCTGAGTTAAGCGCGATTCAGCCACTTTATCACGATGAGGTAGCTGGATCTCTTCCATTGAAGTGCGAGTTACTCGTTCAATGGTACGTAGCATACGAATTTGGTTGGTGCGAACCAACAAAATCGCTTTACCCTTACGTCCAGCACGACCAGTACGGCCAATACGGTGGATGTAAGATTCAACATCGAATGGAATATCATAGTTGAATACGTGATTAATACGTGGCACATCAAGACCACGAGCCACAACATCCGTTGCGACTAAAATATCAATCACACCTTGTTTGATATGATCAACGGTACGCTCACGCAACGATTGAGGAATATCACCATGCAAAGCTGCGGCTTTAAAGCCACGCGCAATTAACCAATCGGCTAGACGCTCGGTATCTTGACGGGTGCGAACAAACACGATAGAAGCGTCAGTTTCTTCAGTTTCAAGTAGACGAGCCATGGCTTCGTCTTTCTCTACACCTTTAACAACCCAATATTGCTGCTCAACTTTTGCCACAGTTTGGTTTGAACCCGCCACGTCAACACGTGCAGGATCACGTAAAAAGCGGTCAACAATGTCTTTAACAATCGGGGGCATAGTCGCAGAAAATAATACGCGCTGCGCTGTTTCTGGCGATTGCTCCATGATCCATGTGACGTCATCGACGAAGCCCATTTTCAACATTTCATCAGCTTCATCTAAAACGAAAGTGTGACACTCGTCCAAATGTAGACGTTCACGAGTGATCAAGTCTTTAACACGACCAGGCGTACCAACAATGATATGTGCGCCAGATTTTAAAGCGCGCATTTGATCGACGATGGAGGCGCCACCGTAAATCTCTAATACTTTTAATCCCTTGATATTTTTACCGAGGGTTTTAATTTCCGCGGCAACTTGAATCGCTAACTCACGAGTTGGTGCCATAACAATTGCTTGTGGCTTGTACTGAGTGAGGTCTAGCTTATTCAGAAGCGGTAAAGAGAATGCGGCCGTTTTACCGGTACCGGTTTGCGCTTTACCTAATGCATCACGACCTGCTAATAAAAGAGGTATCGCGGCAGATTGAATTGGGGTTGGAGTAACAAAGCCCATTTCGTTTAGGGCAGAAAGGAGTGTGCTGTTTAGTGCTAAATCACTAAATTGAATAACGGTTTCTTGCATGTGGATCCCACTAAAAGAATAAATAACTAAGGTCCCACGTGCTATACCATTTCCAACCAATCCTAAAAGAAGAGCTGATTCCGTTCAGATGCGGATGAGTCTCAAAAAGCATCAAGCCACTAGGGACATCTAAGGGAGGCGGATTATTCACTAAAAGCATAAAAAAAGCCAGAAAAAATTGAATTTCATCACATATTTTTTCTTAAAGACGACAAAAAACACAATCTGTATGAACTTAACGCACCCTTTGAAGAAACTTTACTCACCACCTCCTACTTCTTGTCAAAATGACAAGGGGGCTTTATCTCATCAATCTAGCTTGCCATCTGCACTGATTCTTTAAACCAACAAGATAATCATCAATATATAAGCTAAAAAAACAAAACGGATTTTTCCTACACCCACTGTTTCTTTAACTGATATCTAATCATTCATGCTTACCGAATAATGGGCAGGACTTAGCGAAATGGTTGGTCTAATTCCGCATAAAGCAGTGGCAACCTATTATTGAACAGCGTTTTTTAACATGTTCGCTGATAAATAAAGAAATAAGAATAAGTCGTTATTATTTTTAAGGATAAGTAATGAAAAAAAATCTGGTCTCTCTTTCCATCATCGCTGCACTCACAATGACAGCCGTGAGCGTTAATGCTGAAACACATTCTGATTCTGCGATCGATCAATCAGGCTGGTGGATCGGTGCTGCGTCTGGCGTGACAACTGCAGATGGAAAATCCATCACTGGTCACAGAGATAAAGCCGTTAGCTCCAAACTTGAATTAGGATACGATGTCAACCAATACTGGGGGGTTTACACCGGTTATGATTATGTTCATCGTTTAGGTGTTGATAAGCTACATATCGGATCTTTGGGGGTCAAAGGTCAATATGAGCTTATGGATAACCTCTCTGTATTTGGTAAATTAGGCGCATCCTATATCTATTCTGATATCAGCTCATCCAATATAAAAACAGACACGTTTACTGGTTCAGCAGGCATTGGCCTTGAGTATCAATTGACTAACGCGATTTCAACAAAAGTGGGTTACGACTACTATGATCGCGTACAGGTTAAAGAAGGCCGGAATCCACACCTACACCAGATTTACTGGGGGATGGCGTATAAATTTGGTCAACCAGCAACACCAAGAGTCGTAACTGAGCAAATTGAAGTGATTCAAGAACGTGTCATTGAAGTTCCTGTTCAGGTTGAAGTTGCTAAAGCGGCTCGTACTGATTTCCTACTGCCTTTTGCTTTAGGTAAATCTACGCTTGAAGATCTCTCTTACTTCTATCTCAATGAAGTCGTCGATGTGATGCGAACTAACCCAGCGTTGGTTGCCCATCTAGTCGGTCGTACAGATAGCACTGGTTCTGATGCGATCAATAACAAGATTTCAGCGCAACGTGCTCAAGCGGTTTCTCAATACCTTCAATCTCAAGGCATTGATGCAAAAAGAATTAACGTATCAGTGGTCGCAGATTCTCGTCCTTTAACTCAAGGCAGTGCTGATATCGAACGTTCAGTACAAATCATTCTTAAATAGACCTTATGCCCTCTCCTCGGAGAGGGCATTATCCGCACTACTCCATCCTATGGTTGAATATCGTCCAACTCTTAATTCGTCACTTTTCTAGACTGTAAGCTACCCAACTCAAGCAAAAGAGCACGCTATACTTTTATCTTATTGCCAAGTACCATGTAGACCATGGCAGATTGACAAAACTTCCCCACGAATAAACCACCTATTTAACATTCACAGAATCGCTTTTAGGCAGTGACAGGGAACCCAATCGCACTTTAAGAATTAAAGGGTTACAATTAAACATGTTTCAAGACAATCCACTTCTTGCTCAACTCAAACAACAAATTCAAGAAAACCTACCCAAAAAAGAAGGTCAGATTAAATCGACCGAAAAAGGCTTTGGCTTTCTTGAAATAGATAGCAAAAACAGTGTCTTTATCCCACCACCCTATATGAAAAAATGCCTACACGGTGATAAAGTCATGGCAATCATTCGCACCGAAAATGAGCGTGAAGTTGCTGAACCACAAGAATTGTTAGAGCCGTCATTAACGCGTTTTATTGGCCGTATAAAAATTCATAAAGGTAAAATAAACGTTATCCCTGATCATCCGCAACTGAAGAAACTCCCCCTGCGAGCCAAAACCCAAAAAGGCATTAATCCACAAGAAATGCAGGAAGGTGATTGGGTCGTCGCGAAGTTAATCGGTCATCCACTCAAAGGCGATACCGGTTTTTTGGTTGAAATCACTCAAAAAATTACCGATGCTGAGGATAAAATTGCCCCATGGTGGGTTACCTTAGCAGAAAATGATTTACCCAACTGTGAACCTCCCGGTTTGGAGCATTGGTCACTGAACGATGATTCTGCTTTGCAGCGTATCGATTTAACCCATGTACCGTTTGTAACTATCGATGGCAAATCAACCAAAGACATGGACGATGCGTTATACGCGATTCAGCGCCAAGATGGCGGATTTGATGTCACGATAGCGATAGCCGATCCCACTGCGTATATAACCGCTAATGACAGTATGGATAACGTCGCACGCGAGCGTGGATTTACTATCTATCTTCCTGGGCGCAATATTCCTATGTTACCGCGGGAATTAGCGGATAATCTTTGCTCACTGATCGAAAATGAAACTCGCCCGGCTCTGTGCTGTACCTTAACGGTCGATAAAGACGGCGTGATTAATAGTGAGAGTATTCGTTTTTTTGCAGCTTATATCCGATCACAAGCACGTCTTATCTATGATGAAGTATCAGACTGGTTAGAAACCGGTGAATCTCAATGGCAACCAAGTTCTGAAATTGCGCAAGTTGTCCGGGATCTGTATGCCTTTTCTCAAGCTCGTGCCCAATGGCGTGAAACTCATGCGGTGGTATTCCCAGAAAGGCCAGATTATCGCTTTGAACTCAGCGAAGATAATGATGTTATTGCTATTCACGCCGATAAGCGTCGTAGCGCGAATCGCCTCGTTGAAGAAGCGATGATCACCGCCAATATTTGCGCAGGTAAAATACTACAATCGTCTTTTTCAACGGGCGTATTTAACACTCATGCCGGGTTTAAAAACGATAAAATTACCGATGTTATTGCGCTTATCAAAGAACACGGCGCTGAGTTTGATGAAGCTTCACTGACCAGTCTAGAAGGATTTTCTGCCTTACGACGCTGGTTGGCCAGCCAACCGACCGCTTATCTGGATAATCGCCTACGTAAATGGCAAAGCTACAGTGAAATTGGCAATCAGCCTTTGCCTCATTTCGCAATGGGGCTGGATATCTATGCGACATGGACATCACCGATCCGTAAGTATGGTGATATGGTGAACCATCGTCTGTTAAAAGCCCATATTCTCGGTAAAGATCCCGAACAATGGCCTGATGAACAATTGGGTGAAGAGCTAGCCATTCACCGTAAGCATCATAAAATAGCCGAGAGAAATGTTGCCGACTGGCTCTATACACGCACTCTTGCCGAAGAGCCGAGCAAACAGACCCGCTTTACTGCTGAAATTTTTGATATTAACCGAGCGGGTATGCGAGTTCGCTTACTCGAAAATGGCGCAAGTGCTTTCATTCCGGCCACACTCATTGTCGACAATAAAGAGCGAATCGTCTGCCATAGTGAGCAAGGCGTCTTAGCGATTGATGATCAGCCTACCTATCGACTCGCTGATACATTAGAAGTCGTCTTAACCGAGGTTAATCAAGACAATCGGAGTATTGTTGCGAAACCAACCCAAACCTTTGCTAAGCTAGCAACGCTGACCGATGACACAGGCGCCGAATCAGTCTAAAAACTAAATCGGTATAAAAACTAAGGGGAAGCATCGGCTTCCCCTTTTTATCACTGTCATACAGGTAGAATTAAAAGTGCAGTTGAATGACCGAAACCACCACGCATGCTGGGCGACGTACGCCTTCTATTTCTACTTTGATTTCGCGTTCAATCTCTAAACCTTTTTTCACTGGCGTCACTTTGAGTAAAGTACTGACAGCGCGAAGACGATTCCCTGCTTTGACTGGATAAGGGAATCGCACTGAATTCAAACCAATATTGACGACCATTTTCGCGGTCGGAAAAAGCGGTTGATTGGCATCAACGCTATCGGTCAGTTTTGGTAACAGAGATAAGGTTAAAAAACCATGGGCAATAGTGGTTTTAAATGGAGACTCTACAGCGGCTCGCTCTGGATCGGTATGAATCCACTGCTGATCCTCGGTAACGTCAGCAAATTGATTAATGCGCTGTTGATCGACGGCTAACCACTGCCCAGTGTGGATAACTTCACCTAACTTATCCGTCAATTCATGATAAAGCGCCTGTGCTTCTGGTTTTAAAACGATTTCAGCGGGCAACTGAGTATCTTCATTCGCTGGCTGATGAAACTCTTTCACCCACGAAAAAAGCTGACGACTGTTCGCTCTATCTAAAAAACCATCCCAGTACTCACGTACCACTGGCGACATCCATTGCTTAAATTCCGTAGTCTTGACTAAATTTTCAGCACGATGCTTTAAAAGATCGCTCACTTTCATCAGAACCTCATTCCTAACAAAGAAACACTGCTAATTCGTTAATTTTGAGACACTTCACACTAATCCGCAAACACTTTCGAGCGCACACCTGTATGCTATAGCCTGTTTATTATTAATAAACAAACACTTATCAATAAAACATTATTTTATTATCAACCTTAGCCTAGAGTAAATACTTCATCTTGATCCCCATTAACCTATTCGCGTAGATAATGTTTTCAAAAATGTAGGCTCTATCTCTTTTATCCCTTCCGATAACCAAAAACCGTTTCCTTCAGTGACCGCAA
Source organism: Vibrio sp. V31_P5A7T61 (assembly GCF_009904895.1). Classification (NCBI taxonomy): domain Bacteria; kingdom Pseudomonadati; phylum Pseudomonadota; class Gammaproteobacteria; order Vibrionales; family Vibrionaceae; genus Vibrio; species Vibrio sp. V31_P5A7T61. The sequence continues at coordinate 23,152 of NZ_WXWI01000072.1, read as the reverse complement.
ATAAAAGGTTTTTCCGCAGTGCTTCTCTGTTTTTCAGTTTGTTATTTTGAAAATGAAACTGTTGTATCTTCTCATACAACAGATCCGCTAACTGTTTCGTTTGCTCATTCGTCAACGTTACTCGACATAAGCCAAGCTGAGGAATATGGCAGTTAGTGAAAACATCCTGCTTTAACTTACTCGTAAACAGTTGATCCAGTTTTGAACCTTCATGAAATGAGTAGTAAGGAGGCGTCAGATAATTGATCCCCGAGTTGTGCGGCTTAATCTCAATCAGCCCCATTATCTCTAATGCCCGCAAATAAACATAGACACTTTGATCGGAAAGCTGGTTTTCCTGTTTGACCTGTTCAACGGGTTTGCCCTTTACTCGAATTTCGTTAAAGAAGTCATAAAGAAACGGATATTCAAAGAAAAGCTCATCTCGCTTTTCGCCACTTAAATCCAAAGTATCAGTATGAATTTCACCCGCTAAGCGAACCAACTCTTCAAGGTTAGTATCCAGTATTGAAGCGTATTCAAGCAGTTTATCGAGACTGATTGATTGACTATGAAAATGGCGTTTCAGTGTTGATACCGGAACATTAATTCTCTCCGACAACTCGCTATAAGTGACATTTTTCTCTTTTAATTTTTGGCGTAATGCTTGCAGTAATAAATTGGCGCAGAAACTCATACAACATCCTTGCTTATGTGGTGCGACATTGGCACCTGCTTATTCTTATCGGCTGATCCGACCTGTCGGCAGTTAAGCACAATAGCTTATTTATATTCTGCGGTTCAATAGCTCAATAGATGAAACTTTACGGTATCAATAAATAACACCCCACAAATCACTCCCAAAAATAGATTGCTTGAATTAAGTCAGTTGAGTTACAAGCATGTTAAACAAATATAACAGTCACATGAATCGGTATCACTAAGGAATGGTTTAGCTCACATTGATGAGTAACAACTGGTGAAATACACATGATGAACTGCCACACAACACACATTGCAACATGGAAGTTAATACATGCAAATCTACTCTTCACCACTGATAGTGATGCTATCGTCATTGCTGATGGTCAGTCATCAAGCCGTTGCCAACACTCAACCTTTTGTTTACCCACAAGAGTCAGAATCGGAATCTGAGCAAAGCGCTGATTTTGTACCCAGCTATGCAGCCAGTTTAACTTTTGGCTATGATTCAAATATTTACAACAAAAATGATTACCGCTCAGAACGTAAGCTATGGTGGAACAGTACACTCAGCCATACCTTTGCTCCTCATTATTCAGTTTCACTTTCAACTGGCGCTTACCGTCCATTACAGCAAGAGCGCGGTGATTTTTTTACTGACACGGCTCTCGCTTTACATCGACAGTCTCAATTTACTTTTGGTGAAACGGGACGTATTGGCTGGCAAGCTCAATTCACCCTGCCAACATCAGAGTTTTCACGCAAAGACAAACTGACGACCGCCTTAAGGTTATCAACCCCTATCCAATGGCAAGCGGTCAATATAGATTGGCAATTTACACCTCGCTTACGCAAAAATTTCCACCGCTATGAAACCATGGGCGAGCGTTCGCTAACCGAATGGATTTACGGCTTTCACTTTCTTGGCAGTTACCAGTGGCGCGATTTTACTCTTAGCAGTTCAGTGCTGGGAGGCAATACCATTAGCTACGCTGGTACGCGACGTAATTCATTCGATTACGCAGGCGATGTCAATCTCAGTTACCGCGTAAACCAACATGTGGCCTTTAATGTCGGAGCCTCAAACTCCGGTGTTTATTACGATGCCGCACAGGGTACCTTAGGGAACATCGATCTTTTTGATGCAGATAGAGTGATTTACTCCGCCAGTATCAGTTTGAACTATTAACAAACACCACTCGATTTATAACAAACTATCACACATTCATTGCTTTCATCGGCATAACCCATCATGGGTCATTATTATCCGTTCAATAATGACTCATTGTCTGTGCTTGATGAATCGGTTGATGTGTACGAGTAAATAAACACAACAAACATAGGTAGCAATACGATGAGAAGACTCTTGTTAGCATCGTCGATTACCGCCATTTTGGCGGGATGCGGCGCAGATAAACAATCTTATGATACGCTTCCCCGTGATATCAAAGAAATCGCGGTAAAAGATCTTAAAACAGAAGGTCGCTGGTTTTACGTTCCGACCACTGGTGCCGCTCCGCGCTTTGCGATTAATCAGTTTCCTTTTTTACAAGGCATGGGCCGCTATGCAGAAGTCTGTTTTAGTGAGCGTGGTTTAGAAGTTCGCAACTACGATAGCAACTATCCTGATGCGACTCTCCCCAAAGATGCTAATGGCTATTGTATACCACAACCAAGCAACGCCGTTGGCAGTGATAAACAAACGAATTTCTCACACATTTTAACCATACCGGGGGATTTCGCCGCTTATCGTTGTCAAGAAGATCGCTATGGTGATTGTGTTAATAAAGAAGAAGCAAACAAAGACGCCAACCTCCCTTTTCGTGCTAACACACATTTTACCCCTAAGCCTGAAGATCTATTGATTGCAGAGCTGAACTGGGAAGACTTTTATGGCATTCGTGAAGGTATTTCTGAGATAGGCAAAGCAGAACTGATTTCTTGGAAGTTTGATCCTAAAGCTGGCGTACTCAATTTTGAAATTGAGCGTACATTCAAAATTGATGAAGATAAGCGTAGCTCGTACATCAAATGGGAAAACCGCGCAGGGCTGCGTGATGCCATTCAAGACGGAGCGTTTAAATCGCGTTTTCATTACTCTTTAGTTCATGAAAGCCAATTAGCTTCCGCGGATTATCAGCCCATTCCGTATCCTGTAAAAGATGAAAATGACATCGGTTTTTTTACCACGTCATCGAAAGTTCTGGATCCCGTCACCAACCGCTATGATAGAACGGTGACCTATCTCAACCGTTTCAATCCTAACCAACCGATTGAATACTATTTAAGTGATAGTTTCTTTGAGCCAAAAAACAAACTGTTCTTGGACTCAACATTAGAAACCATCGATCTTATGAATCGTACCCTTAAGATCATTGAACCTGATTCAGGAAAACCACCCATCACGATTGTGAATCACAACCAACCGATGAATATTCATCCCGGTGATCTTCGCTACAATGTAATTAACCTTATCGATGAGCCGTTGGCTAATGGTCTACTTGGTTATGGTCCATCCGTCAGTCATCCTTTAACTGGTGAGATTTTAAAAGCTCATGTTAACCAATACTCAGGAGTTGCTCGGGCTGGAGTGCCTTTCTATTGGGATAATTTGGTGCGATTTTACAATCGTGGCCAAATTGAACGCAGCCTATCGGATAGTGAATCGATAACCACGGCTCACGCACAAAGCACGCAAGCCCTATCTCAAGATATTGCCGCTCGCTTAGCGCAGCAGAATGTATTGCGATTAATGGAACAAGTTGAGCGCGTGGATACTACCCAGTTTCAGGTACCGTTATTAGGCGCTGATCATGCCCTAAATCAAAGACCGTCTGCTCGCCTCCCTGAATCAATCTTTCGCAAGTTTGATGATGACATGAGCCTAGAGGAGCTACTGCATGCCGAAGAACGCCGTTTAGCCACTTGGTCTGAAAACAATATTTATCCCGTCGAAGCCACTTGGGTTTCCTCAACCTCTAAAACTCTATTGGATAACTTGCCGTTAACCGATGCAGGTTTTTTTGACACCATCACTAACGCACAAGGGGAACAAGTTAAACAGTTAAAACGCTGGTCTGCTCTCCCTAGTGAATTGAAACAACAAGCGGCAGATGCGATTACGGTTGCAACTTATGCCTCAACGCTGGTTCATGAGTTAGGGCATAACCTTGGGTTGCGTCATAACTTTAAAGGCTCGAATGACAAGGCGAACTTCTATACTCAACAAGAAGCGAAAGCCATTGGTCTCAATAATATTCCCGCTTATAGTTCAATCATGGATTACGCACCAAGCATGCTCGATCAACTGCCAACTTGGGGTAAATATGATCTTGCCGCCCTTAAGTTTGCCTACGGTCGTAAAATTGACATCACAGCGCCAGCAAATTCAGTGCATGCTCAGTCTGATGCAGAGAATCCCTTTATTTTGAGTGCGAGAAATCCAAATAACCCAAGTTTACTCGATTGCCAACCCCGTGGTCAGCTCAACGATGGACAAGTACGGTATAGTTGTGACTTATCGACGTTTGATGCGATTGCTTATAATGCTCATCAATCGCCTTATCGCAACGCCCTGTATGAGCAAGTGCGCTATGGCGCAATAAACTATCTCGCTCAAATTAAACAACAGCATAATTTGTCAGAGTTAGCGCAGATCAATTATCAGTTCTGTACTGATGGTAATGTCTCTCTCAATAGCGATTGTAACCGCTTTGATGAAGGAACAAATTTAACCGAAATCGTCACCTATTCATGGCAACGTCATTTAGACAGCTATGATGCTCGTAATATTGGCATTCATGGTATTTCTGGTTTATTCAATAGTGATTACCCAAGCTACGTTTTACGTCGCTTTAGAGAAATGAATGAAATTCGTGATATCTTAGAAGACCATGAGCGCATCGATTATCTTTATCGTTCACGAGGTATCGCTCCTGCTGGTGCCAAACCTGGGGATTTTCTCAGCAGCTTAACCAGTAATCCCGAGTACTGTCGTGGTCAAGATACGGATTTTTGGTTCTGCGATTTAGGTAATGCGTCAAAGCTCGCGGCACAGTTCTTTTTAGACGTCTTAGCGACTCCAGAACATCAATGTGTTTTACAAAACGGTAATCAATATCGAGTTGAATCACTAGGGCATATGCTCAATGGCTACTCATTCAAGATACCTGCCACTTACAATATTGGTGATGCATCTTGCTTTGACTCGGTAAGCTCTGAAATCATTAACGATTTTGCTCGTGGATTTACACCCGTAGCAGAAACGGTGAATGGTCGATTCATTAACTCCGTCAAAGGCTTTGACCCCGATTTTCCATGGTCAAATGCAGTCTCTGTGTTAGGGATCTGGCCTGATAAATTGCTCGCCAGTAATTTACTTGCCCGTCGCTATTCACTACGCCAAACCGATGAAGTGAGCTATGCTAACTTGCTCGATCTACCTGGTGTCAAAGCACAATTTGATAATATTATGGCCAACCTCATCGCTAAAGAAGCGCTCAATACTCCGCTTGCTTTGCGCGATAAAGACGGCAATGCTTACACACTCCCTATCAATAGTGGGGTCACCGTCAATCTGCATAAAACCGAATTATTGGAATCTTTACCACCATTACCTGATGGAATCATGGATGACTTCAATATTTCCAAGAATTCACGAAATAACTTAGCCAGCTTGATCTTACAACAAGCCGTTGAGCAGATGCAGTCGAATGATTTTGAAGTGCGCAGTCGTGGTATCGCCCAATACGACAGCTGGACTAAACAGCAAGATCGTTCCGGCACTATCGCTGGTGAAACCATACCGTTTGATCTCTATGGCCAACGTTATGTCGCCAGCAAAGCCAACACCATGGCTTATCAATACGCCAGTGCTCTACAGGCAAACGAGGGTTATCAGTTAACCACCAAACTGCAAAACTATTCTAATGCCGAGTTACGCGAAAAAACCACGCAAATTGAAACCGCTTGGAATGGTATCTTGGAAACGATTATCCCCGCCTTTCATAGCCCGATCAAAGCACTTAACCCTGAGTTAATACAACGCTTTGTGGATCTTAAGATAGATGAAGGCGATGATGAAGTTGAAAGGTTTATTGCTTTTATCAATGCATTAGCGATGGAAGATAACACACCTCTGCTTAAGAAAGAGAATCGCTATCAAAACCGTGATAATCCGTTAACGTTTAGCCTCCCAGAGCTCTATAACATCTTCTGGCGCAGTCGTGCCCTGTTTGCATCCGATTTTCAAGAGCAGTACTTCACTGCCGTTGACAATGTCGCTCAAGGCTATGCCAATGAATCAGTGGATCAACAGTTTTTCTGGACAGCCGATCTCTCGTTAATTAACGCTTACGCCAATGGTGAATTTGAGCGAGTTGCCGGCCAGTATTATCAGATTCTTGATAGTTTACCGATTTCAAATCGCTAATAGATAACCCATGATTTCTGATAACGAATTGTATTGATCCTCGTGATCAGAAAAACACTTTCCCAGCTCACTTTTTGAGCTGGGACTTATTAAATCTAGACACAGATTCAATCATTCTCTTGGCATTAATGCCTTTTATTGAATGAAAGAAACAAATATGCAACATTACCCATTGATAATTACACATGGAGCCGTGATGATGAAAAAAACACTCTTAGCGGTCGCTTTAAGCAGCAGTTTGCTTAGTGCGACAAGCATTGCCAATGATCTTTCATTGGGCATTACTCAATTCCCAAGTAACTTACATCCTGTGATTGATTCAATGACAGCCAACTCGCTGATTATGGGGACCGCCTTTCGTGATATGGTCGCTTATAACCATGATTGGCAAAGTTTCTGTATGTTATGTACAGAAACCCCTTCTTTGGATAATGGACGTGCGGGAAAATACACCAGAGAAGATGGCACACTCGGTATCAAACTCACTGTTGAGCTCAAAGATGATTTATATTGGGGAGATGGTACCCCCATCACCACCAAAGATGTGCTCCTGTCTCATGCCGTTCTGACCGATCCTAATGTCAAAGGCATTCCCGGTTTAGAAAGCAACCGAATCATGGAGAAAGTGGTGGCTTTGGATGACAAGACCTTCGAGGTCTATCTTAATAAAGCGCACTTTAAGTACCGTGATTATGTTCCGTCTGTGCTCCCTGCTCATCTAGAAGAAGCGATCTATCGCGAAGATCCTACAACGTATGATCGTCGAACGCTGTACGTTACCCAGCCCACGCATCCTGGTTTATACAATGGCCCTTTTCGCATCACGCAAATTTCACAAGGTAGCTTCATCACCTTAGAGCGTAACTCGCACTGGAAAGGTCAAGCGCCAGATTTTAATCGCCTGATCTTTAAAGTCGTCGAAAACACGGCAGCGCTTGAAGCACATTTGTTATCAGGTTCTGTCGACTACGTTCCGGGTGAGCTGGGCTTTTCAATTGAACAAGCCTTACAATTTGAGAAGCGTCACGCGAATCGCTTTACGGTCGAATACGCGCCAGGACTACTCTACGAACATCTTGATACTCAAATGGATAATCCGCATCTCGCCATTCGTGAAGTACGTCAAGCGCTGATGTACGGCATGAACCGAGAAGAGCTGGTCAATCGTCTATTTGAAGGACGTCAACCCGTTGCTCACAGTAACGTTCATCCACTCGATGTCACTTTTTTTGATGGAGTACATCAATACCAATACGATCCGGTTAAAGCTCGTCAATTGCTTGAAAAAGCGGGCTACACACTGCGTAACAATGTCATGGTTGATAAAGAAGGTCGTCCACTCCAGTTAGAATTAATGACCACCGCCGGTAACCGCTCTCGTGAATTGGTCCAGCAAGTTTTGCAATCACAATGGCGACAAATTGGCGTACGCGTACAAATTAATAACCAACCCGCTCGCGTCTTTTTTGGTGAAACGCTTAATCAACGTAAACATCAAGCACTCGCGATGTTTGCTTGGGCGTCAGCACCAGAAAGCCCGCCATTAACTACGCTTCATTCAGCGCAGATCCCATCGGCACAAAATAGTTGGGCTGGACAAAACTACATCGGTTATAGCAACCCTGATATGGATGCGTTACTCGAAAAAATTGAAGTGGAGCTCGATGATGAGGCTCGACATCAACTGTTCCACAAAATGCAGTCACTTTACGCTGAAGACTTACCCGCGTTACCTCTTTACTTCCGCTCTGATAGTTATGTGATGCCAAAGTGGCTAAAAGGCGTGCGCCCAACGGGTCATAAATACCCCTCTACCTTGTGGGTAGAAGAATGGCGTAAAGATGGGGCATAAACCAATGAGCGAAGTATTATTAGATGTAAACCAATTACGGGTGACCTTCCATGGTCACCCAGCCGTGCATGATATTAGTTATCGTATCCATGCTGGTGAGATTGTCGGAATTGTCGGTGAGTCTGGCTGTGGCAAAAGCCTAGCGTCTTTAACCCTAATGGGGCTGCAACCATCGATTATGCAAGCCTCTGGTTCGGTCACGTTTGCCGGACAAAATATCCTGACCAATACCGCCGAGCAGTGGCAAAAACTACGCGGTGAAGGCATCGCGATGATCTTTCAAGAGCCAATGACCGCCTTAAATCCGGTGGTCACGGTTGGCGATCAAATTGCAGAAATGTTTCTTCTTCATCAAGGAGACAACAAAGCACAAGCGCGACAAAAAGCGATTGAAATGCTGGAACAAGTGCATATCCCCGATCCACTGCGTCGCGCCAAAGCTTATCCACATGAGCTGTCTGGTGGCATGCGCCAGCGGGTGATGATAGCCATGGCGCTGGCGTGTCGGCCTAAACTGATCATTGCCGATGAGCCAACTACCGCCCTCGATGTTACCGTACAAGCACAGGTTTTAGACCTGCTTGAAGAGCTGCGAGAAACCACCGGCACCGCCATTCAATTTATTAGTCACAATTTAGGTGTCGTCTCACAACTTGCCGATCGCGTCGTCGTGATGTACGCCGGTCGGGTGGTAGAAGAAGGAACCTCTGATCAATTGTTTAGCGATCCACAGCATCCTTATACCCAAGGGTTACTCGCTACCCTACCGCGAATTGGCCACCGCCAAGCTCGTTTACCCGCAATTGCTGGGAGTGTGCCTCCACTTGGGCAACGCAGTCTCGGCTGCCCATTTGTCGATCGTTGTCAGCAAGCGAAACCGCTCTGCCACCAGCAGATGCCAGCCACACTCCCCCTTTCAAACTCGCACAGCGTTGCGTGCCATCAAGTGGAGTTTGCCCATGCTAGTTAAACTCGATAATGTCAGCCAAGCGTATCCAATTGGCGACAGTGATTTTTTTGGACGCCATCAGCAATATCTTCACGCGGTGGATGATATTTCACTGCAGATTAGCAGAGGCGAAACCTTAGCGATTGTCGGCGAGTCTGGCTGTGGCAAATCCACCTTAGGCCGAATGGTCTCACTGCTTGAAAAACCAAGTAAAGGCGAGGTATACATCACAGGGCAACCGACCGCTAACTTAAGCAAAAAAGCCATGAAAGCGCTGCGTAAGCAACTTGGGCTGGTCTTTCAAGACCCTTATTCGGCGCTTAACCCTCGTATGACCGTCTCACAACTGGTCTCTGAGCCATTAGAAGTCTATGGTATGGGTAATCGTGAGCAGCAACGCGCTAAAGTATTAGAGGCATTATACTCGGTTGGCTTAAGTGAAGATGCACTCAACCGTTATCCTCATGAGTTTTCGGGCGGGCAACGTCAACGGATCTGTATCGCACGCGCATTAGTCTTGGATCCGGAGCTGATCATTGCTGATGAGCCATTATCCGCGCTGGATGTCTCGGTACAAAGCCAAGTGCTCAACTTATTTGTTGAGTTAAAAGAAACTCGCCAACTGTCGTTCTTTTTTATCAGCCATGATATGGCGGTCGTCGATCATCTGGCGGATACCGTTGTGGTGATGTATTTAGGGCGTATTGTCGAACAAGCGCCGCGCGAAGCTTTCTTTTCTGCCCCTGCTCATCCTTACAGCCAAGCTCTACTTGCTGCCGTACCCGAGGTCGCTCTGGGACGCAGACGTAAAGGCTTAGCGCTACAGGGGGATGTACCGAGTCCAATTAACCCTCCATCCGGATGCACCTTTCATCCGCGTTGTGCTTTTGCTGATGAGCTATGCCGTCAGAAAAAACCCGCGATGCAAACGCTCGCCCACGCCAAACATCAAGTCGCTTGTCACTATCCGCAATTAGTGACCCATTCTGATGCGGTAAAAAATGATGCTCATATTGCTGTTATGGAGGTTTCATGAAAACCTATTTAGCTCATCGTTTTATTCAAAGCCTATTGGTTTTGCTGTTTGTCTCCTTTGTTTCTTACAGTCTTATTGGCCTGATGCCGGGCGACCCGATTGATTTGATGTTTGAATCCGATCCGACCATGACACCTGCCGATGTGGCAAGGATGAAAGCGTTATACGGATTGGATCAACCGCTCATCACTCGTTACTGGCACTGGCTAACTTCCGCTTTGCAAGGAGATTTCGGTTATTCAAGGCTCTATTCGCAACCAGCGATCGATGTCTTGATCCCAGCGGTAATCAATACCTTAAAATTAGTCGGCTTCGCGACTTTCTTCTCTTTGGCGATTGCTATCCCCGTCGGTATTATTGCCGCGTTAAAACACCGTAGCTGGGCCGATTATTTGATTAGCTTTGCTGCGTTTGTCGGCTTTTCTACCCCTGCATTTTGGCTAGCCTTAATGCTTATTTTACTCTTTTCTGTCACCTTGGGCTGGTTTCCGGCTGGCGGAACGGGACAAGCTGAAGGGGGCGGTTTTTGGTTAACCGCTAAACATATGGTACTACCGACGATCACGTTAACCGTGTTAAACGTTGCGAGCCACTCACGTTACGTGCGTGGCACCATGCTGGAAGTGATGCGCCAAGATTATATTCGTACCGCTAAAGCTAAAGGGGCGGATAATAAACGGGTGGTGATTCATCATGCCCTACGTAATGCGATGATCCCACTCGTCACTATCGTTGCCCTTGATATTGGCTTTATGCTCTCAGGAGCGTTAATTACCGAAACGATTTTTGCTTGGCCGGGGATGGGCAAACTGATTTTTGATGCCATTATGGGGAATGATTACAATCTGGCGTTGCTCGGTTTAATGGTGATTACCTTTACCGCATTGTTGGGTAACTTAGTGGCCGATTTACTGTACGCAAAATTGGATCCGCGTATTTCTCTAAGCCGAGGAGCGACATCATGAGTCAAGGAACAACGACGATGAGTTCGAATGTTGTGCTTCCTGAGCAGCCAAAAGCTCAGCCAAGTGTTTCACCTTGGCGTTTAGTCTGGAACCGATTTAAGCGCCATAAAGCCGGTGTAGTCAGTGCCATTTTTGTTGTACTGCTGGTGATCCTGTGTTTCTCTGCCTCTTTAATTGCGCGTTGGATGGGTCATGACCCGTTTGACGTCAATTTCTTTGCTCGCTTAGAACCAGCGAGCAGTACCCATTGGTTAGGAACCGATGAACTGGGCCGTGATGTTTTTTTACGTCTCTTATATGGTGGGCAAATCTCATTAATGGTTGGCGCGGTAGCGGCATTTGCCACAGCGATTATCGGTAGCTTGATTGGTGTTTGTGCCGGATATTTTGGCGGAAAAGTCGATGCGATTTTAATGCGCATTGCCGATTTCACCCTCTCACTGCCTACCTTACCATTGATGATTGTTCTGGCCGCCGTGGACTTACGTAAGTTAGGTCTACCGGATGAATGGGTGCAAGGCGATACCATTAGTCTGTTACGGATCATTGTGATTGTCGCTCTCTTCGGTTGGCCGACTACTGCACGCTTGGTGCGTTCTGGCACCTTATCGGTTCGTGAGCGTGAATATGTCAAAGCCGCGGTTGGTTATGGCGCTTCTTCCGCTCGCATCATCCGTAAACACGTATTGCCGAATGTGCTATCACCGGTGATCATTTCGACCACCATGGCCTTAGGTGGCGTCATCTTGCTTGAGAGTGCTTTATCTTTCCTTGGCTTAGGTATTCAGCCGCCCCTGCCTTCATGGGGTAATATGCTGCAAAATGCCCAAGAAATGATTTGGCAATCCCCAGGGCTGGCGATTTATCCGGGAGTGGCTATCTTATTCACCGTCATGGCGTTTAACTTTTTAGGTGATGCGCTACAAGATGCGTTAGATCCTAAAGCTTAAACGCTCATCCTTTATCAAGATCATCTGCGCCGCCCCTGTATTCGAGGGCGGCTTTTTTTTCAATCACTTTTATCCTTAAGACGGCTTGATGCAAAACCAGTGAGGGTGAGAAAAAACAAACACACTATTTTTCCTTATCTCGCTTGAAGTCCGTATTTTTTGCCTTATCTATATGGGTAAGCCACCTACATTGACTCTTAAACGTATTAACGGGGGTAACGATGAATACCTTGCCCAATATCCATTTACAGGTCTCGGAAACTGCCTCGGGAGCAGCAAGTCCAAATTGGCCAGCCGTGATGGCTTTTCCTCAACGTAGCCAAGATACTCTTTTTTTACCGCCGCCAAAACGGGTGGTCGCTTTGATACCTGGTCTTTGGTTATGGCTAGACGTCATGAAACTTGCCAACCTTTGGAAACCGACGATTCATTAATCGCCCAGATCGACGAACAACCACCTCTATGAACGATTAACAATCAAGCCTTGTTGATCCAACCCAACGGGTTAAGGAGCGAAGAGATTGATTGAACAACACCGCAATAAAATACGAAACCGCTACAAAGTCATCAGCTCTGTAGCGGTTGGATTGCTATGATTCGCGGGTAAAAGGACTAAGCCGCTTTGACTTTATCGTCCGTTTTCACGCTGGTATTTTGGTTAATTAAGGCTTGGTGTAACGCACAAATTGCACTGTTATAATCACCGTCTTCCACCACAAATTGCACATTAACATTGCGCATGGATGAGTGAGCCGCCATCGGGTTGACCCCTGCTTCCATTAAAGACTGCATGCCTTTGCCAAGTGCGAGGTTGGTATTAATCGAGGCTCCAATCGCCGAGATTAACGCGACCATTTTTCCTGAAATCGACGCATTCGGATAACGCTTCTCTGCTTTATACAAGACATGATTCAAGTTGTCGCTCGTGCCACTTAAGAAGTAAGTCATTGAATTTGCGTTCATTTCTTTACCGACTAAATGCACTTTCGCTTCAGCAATGATTTCCATCAGTTCATAGCTGGCATTATCAACATTACCCACCATGCTTTGATCAAACATATGTAAGGCAAACACTTTGTTGCGTCCAGCAATGATCTCGACTTTATTGGCTTCCGGTTGATGATGGTTTGAAATCAGCGTACCAGGATGATCCGGCTCAAAGGTATTTTTGACTCGAAGCTCGATACCTTTTTTACGTAATCCAGCCGCGGCGTTAGGATGAATCGCTTCCATACCAAGATTAGCCAGCTGATCGGCGACATCAAAATTCGTCAGTCCCAGCGGGCGAACTTTCTCCGGCCCAACGACTCTAGGGTCTGCGGAGCTAAGGTGATATTCTTTATGAATGATCGCTTGGGAGGCATTGGTTAATACGGCTATCCGGCTAAAGGTCATTTCGCTGTAGCCGCGATCATAACTCTTCATCAAGCCTTGGTCGCAATAAGCGTAACCGGTAACAATCGGTAACTCTCGCGTCACATCAATATCAGCAAAGGCACGTTCAATCACCTCATCCAACTGGCCACGCGTTTGTTCACTCCACCCCGATAAATCGACAAACCGAGCATTAATGCCCAACGTTTTCAATTTCAGCGTGGTGTTATAAGCACTGTGCGCTTCGCCAATAGAAGAGAGGAACTCTCTAATTTGTGGTAAATAATGACGCAATGAAAACTGACCATATTGGCAGGTTTCTAAAATGTTGTTGACGCAATTGACCGCTTCAGAAAGACGAGAGCGAATAAACTTATCAGCGCGAATTCGACTCATGGGATCAGCAAACAGATTTTCGTTGATCATCAACATCCGTTGTTCAAGCTCGTATATCGCGTCTTGCCAATGTTCATCGCGCTTAGCAATCATTTGATAAATACCCGGTTTCCCGGTGCGTTTACACTCTAAAAGTGCATCGGTCATCCCTGAATAAGCCGACACCACAAACACTCGTCCATACGGGTTCGTCGGCTTTAAAAAAATATTGTCCAGTACAGCATCAAACGCCGACATGGAAGTACCACCGATTTTTTCTACGGTGTAAGACATAAGGTCTCCTTGTATTGAATATCGGTTAGGTGATAAGCAGCGTAATAGACTTTGATTCGTTCAACATCCATTGACGCTGCTTATGGTCAGTGGCTCACTCAACGAGGGGGTAAACGCCATCTTTATCGTGGACTTCCGCTCCCGTTATCGGAGGATTGAATACGCATGCCATCACCATATCGGCCTCTTTATTGGCTCGTAGATAATGCTCATCGTGCTTATCCAAAATATACAGAGTACCTGGTTTAATCGGGTAAGTTTCACCGCCGACGACTTCTATCTCCCCTTCACCCGACATGCAATAGACCGATTCCAGATGATTTTTGTAGTGTATGTGGGTCTCGGTATTTTGATAAATCGTCGTGATGTGAAACGAGAACCCCATGTTATCGTCTTTGAGCAACATGCGAACACTTTCCCACGTTTCGGCGACGACGCGGCGTTCACTTTGTTGGCATTCTTGTAATGTTCTAACAATCATAATTTTTCCTTAGGATGCTTTTTGAATAAACTGCGGAGCGACGTTTTCCACCGCTTGCTGGAAAATCGTTAAGCCTTGCTCCAGTTCATTTTCACTGATCGTCAAGGGGCAGAAAAACTTCACCACTTCATCTTGTGGCCCTGCGGTTTCAATCACCATGCCTAAGCGGAAACATTCGCGAGCAATCTTATTGGCGATATCGCCATCTTGACATTCAATACCTTGCATCAATCCACGCCCTTTTAAACGCGTAAATAGGCTTGGAAAACGGCGGATGGTCTGCTGAATCGTATGGGTAACTTGTTCAGATCGGGTTTTAATGTGCTGTTGAAAATCATCATTAGCCCAATAGGTTTGTAAGGCTTTCGCCGCCGTCACAAAGGCGTGGTTATTGCCACGGAAGGTGCCGTTATGCTCTCCGGGCTTCCAAACATCTAACTCTGGTTTAAACAAGACGATCGCGAGCGGTAAACCATAACCACCAATCGATTTCGATAACGTCACTATATCTGGCTTAATACCAGCAGGTTCAAAACTAAAGAAGGTTCCTGTACGTCCACAACCAGCTTGAATGTCATCGACAATCATCAGTACACCGTGCGTTCGACAAATTTTACTCAGCTTTTGCAACCAAGGGTAAGAGGCTGCGTTTAACCCCCCTTCACCTTGTACGGTTTCCAATAGCACAGCGGCGGGTTTATCCAAACCAGAGGACGGATCGCCAAGCATGGTCTCAAACAGCGCTAGGCCATCGATATCGGCATAACCGTCGTAAGGGATACGAGTCACCCCGGATAGCCCCATACCAGCACCACCACGATGATGTTGATTCCCTGTGGCGGCTAAAGCGCCATAAGTACAGCCATGAAAGCCATTTGTGAAAGCCACAATATTGGTTCGCCCTGTCACTTTACGCGCCAGTTTCATCGCCGCTTCAACCGCATTCGTCCCCGTTGGTCCGGTGAACTGCACTTTATAATCAAGCTGACGCGGCTCAAAAATGTAGGTTTGTAGCGCATGTAAAAAATCCGCTTTCGCCTCTGAGTGCATATCCAAACCGTGGGTGATGCCGTCTTTATCAATGTACTCAAGCAATGCCTGTTTAAAAATGGCGTTATTATGGCCGTAATTTAACGAGCCTGCGCCCGCTAAGAAATCTAAGTAGGCATCACCATCTTGGGTATACAACCAGCTTCCTTTTGCTGTGGAGAACACAACAGGAAAATTATTGGCATAAGATTGAACGTTTGATTCTTTCTTTTTGAAGATATCCATAACGATGGGATTTATCCTTTTTGGTTGGTGGGAAGAGAGAGCGGGATACGGTACAAGTATTCCGTGTCATGCTCGCCATCAAAGTGGCGAGTCTCATCGAGAAAAGTAGACACTTCACCGCGTTCGCCATGTGCTCGATCCAGCTTTTTAAATAATTTCCAAGAGCCTTGGTTATCACGAGTAATGGTCGTTTCTAACACTCTGATATCGCTCAATTCATCACGAGTCAGCAGCTCATTCAGCATATGGAAAGCCAGACCCATACCTCGCGCAGTTGGACTCACTGCGACTTGCCAAATGAATAACTCATTCGGCTTATCCGGCTTGCGATAGGCTGAAATAAAACCGACCAATTCCTGATTACGCTCGGCTATCACACAAGTGTTTTGAAAGTGGGTAGATTGTAAGAAGTTACAGTAAGCGGAGTTTTCATCCAGCGGAGCACACTGTGCTATCAGATCATGGACTCGCTTACCATCCGTTCGGTGTGGAACCCGAAAAGTCCACTCATCCTGAGTGTTTTGCATAATTTCTGGGTATGCAACCCAAGGCGATGCTGTCATCATAGTTTGATACATATTATCCATTAGAGCTCTAAACAAGTTTCTTTTATAAACTAACAGTCTCAGCGACTTTTTCAAGCTTGAATTTTACCAAAAAAGCAAAATCACCACTTAATCCAATGATAAATATACATAAAAAATAATAATAAAAATAAACCCATCACAGCAAAAAGATTAGATGTGTAACAATAATGACAGTTTTATGAAGATAGAATGAAGGAGAATATGAGGATAGAACTGGGGCAAGATCACTCAGGCGAACACTCAATATCGCCTGAGTGATCATTCACTTAACGGGGCAGTTTGTCGCAGCGTGCAGCACAAATAAAATCGTTATTGTGCAGTCCATTAATCGCATGGGTCCACCAAGTTAATGTCGTTTTACCCCACTCGACCGTGATTTTAGGATGATGATGCATCGCTTCAGCAAGGTTGGCTACCTGCTCAGAAAACGCCCAAGCCTGCTTGAAGTTGTTAAACCGATAGACTTTTTCTAACTGAGGAACACCGTCTCGATGCACCAGTGCCCATCCATCAAGTTCACTCAGTAATGTCTGCTGCTGATCTTGAGTTAAAGCAGTTGCGTTGCTATCACAGGCTTCACAACGTAATTCATCCAACATAGTTTTCTTCCTTTACAGTAAATGGCGCTGGTAGTAAGCCTAGTGCCATGGCTTGTTCAACATAATGCATTAAATCTAATTGACTGAGTGAGTAAAGCTCACCTATCTCTTCCAATACATAATACACCGGCTGAATATGATCAATTCGATACGGGGTGCGCAGTGCTTGTAACAAATCAAATCGCCGATGCTGCGCGTCTGGTTTATCTAGCGCGCAGCGTGTTTCGGCAGGAGAAGAGAGAATACCGCCGCCATAAATTTTGACGACCCCTTGCTCTTTTACTAAGCCAAACTCAACCGTAAACCAGTACAAACGAGCTAAATAAGCCCGTGCTTTAGGAGAAGCATTCTTGCCTAATTGACCATATCGATGAGTAAATGCCGCAAAATCTGGGTGCGTTAACATGGCACAATGGCCATAAATTTCATGGAAAAAATCGGGCTCTTGTAAATAATCAAACTCTTGCCGAGATCGTAAAAACGTTGCCGCGGGAAATTTTTTATCGGCCAATAACGCAAAAAAATGATCAAAGCTGATTAAGGCGGGAACGGGGGCAATTTGCCAGCCGGTTTCTCGATCTAAGGTATGATTAAGCTCAGACAGTCGTGGGACTCTGTCCGCTGACAGTGCCAATAAATCCAATCCATCTAGGTAAGGCTGGCAAGCGGTCTCGCTAACAATCGACTGCTGACGAGCGACAAGATCGTGCCACACACCATGCTCTTCTTCGCTCCAATCGATCTCACCGTGTTGATTGAGTGATTTAGCAACGTAACAACTCATGACGGAATCTCCGTAACATTATTATTACATTTAGCGTATTCACGGTTGCTTCAATCTGCCATTCCTCTGCAAGGATTGGATTGACTTATCTCTGTAACAATTTATTTACATTCGTTGATGGCGTTCCCACCTATTGAGTATGCCTTAATCTATAATTTTGCTTGTTTATCAATCTTCTTTTTTGACTTTACAGCAATCTATACAACACTTTTGTTATCTAAAATTTGCTAACTTGAGGAAGACATGTCTCACTCTGACCCGATTTGGACACCTAGCCAACAACGTATTCATGCTTCTGAACTGTACCAATTCATGCAACATCTTCATCAACAAGGCTATGCAATGACTCACTATGATGAACTGCATCAATGGTCGGTTCAATCTTCCGAACGGTTCTGGAGTGAAATCTGGCAATATTGTGATGTGATTGGCTTACGTGGAACGTTATTATCAACTCAAGGCGAGGCACGCTGGCCCCCATTCATGCCGAGTCGAGATACCGTTTGGTTTGCGAATGCGGAGCTTAATTACGCAGAAAATTTACTCGCTTATGCCTATCAACAGCCGGAAAATATTGCTCTTTGGTTTCATAATGAGCGCGGCCAAAGTCGCCACTTAACGTGGCAACAACTCTCTGATCAAGTCTGCATGATTCAGCAGTGGTTGATACAAAATGGCATCGGTCGAGGAGATGTAGTCGCGGCATATCTACCGTATATTCCAGAAGCGGTCGTGGCCATGCTCGCGACCACCAGTTTAGGGGCAATCTGGACATCAACTTCCCCGGATTTTGGGGTTAACAGCGTGGTTGAGCGTTTTGCACAAGTAGAGCCTAAAATTCTATTTTGCTGCGATGGGTATACCTTTTCAGGTAAAACACACCAGATGCATGAGCAAAACTCCCAAGTAGTGACTCGATTACCGACGCTCAATAATGTCTGCCAAATTGATTATCTGCAAAAGCGCGCCTATAACCCAAGCATCAATGAGCATTTTTCCCATTGGGCATCCATTCTCGCTAGCTATACACCAAAAGGATTAACCTACCAACGCGTAGCATTTAATGATCCTTTGTTTATTCTTTACTCTTCAGGCACGACTGGACAGCCTAAGTGCATTATTCATTCTGTCGGAGGAACACTGCTCAATCATCTGAAGGAGCACCAATTACATTGTGATATCCAAGCGAATGATCGGGTGTTTTACTACACGACCTGCGGCTGGATGATGTGGAACTGGCACGTATCAGCGCTGGCAAGTGGAGCGACCTTAGTGATTTTTGATGGTAGCCCAATCTATCCGAATCCCGATGTTCTCTGGCAATTGGCTGAGCAATCACAAACAACGCTGTTTGGCACTTCTGCTATTTATCTAGAATCATTGCAAAAATCGGGGTTTTCGCCCAATCAACATCATCACCTCGCGGATCTTAAAACGATCTGTTCTACGGGTTCAGTGCTCTATCCTCATCAGTTTGATTATGTTTATCAACATATTAAATCCGATGTGCATCTCGCCTCGATTTCTGGAGGCACTGATATTTGTGGTTGCTTTGTCTTGGGTAACCCACTCTCACCCGTCTATCGTGGAGAATGCCAAGTCGCGGGGTTAGGCATGGACGTAGCGGCGTTTAACTCGCGGGGAGAAGCGGTCATGCAACAGCGCGGAGAATTAGTCTGCCGTAACAGTTTTCCCAACCAACCGATTGGCTTTTGGAATGATAGCGGCGAGCGCTACCATAATGCTTACTGGGCGAAGTATCCCAATACTTGGCATCATGGTGACGATGTCATGCGCTCAGAACAAGGCGGATTTCTCTTCTATGGCCGAAGTGATACGACACTCAATCCTGGCGGAGTACGCATCGGTACTGCGGAGATTTACCAAGCGCTTAAATCAATTACCGAGATAGCGGATGCAGTCGCCGTCGGCCAAAAGCAGCAAGGCGATGAAATTATTGTTCTTTTTATTGAGTTGTCACAAGGTGCTTCGCTCAACAATGAACTGATCGAGACCATTAAACAACAATTGCGCACCCAATGTTCACCGAGACATGTACCGAAGAAAATCTACCCTATTTCTAAAGTACCGAGAACGCGCTCCGGTAAATTGGTCGAGTTAGCGGTTAAGCAAGTACTCAATGGGCAAACGGTCGACAATCGTCATGCGATTGATCATCCTGAAGTGCTTGATGAGGTGGCGAGTTATGCCAACGCGACCACCTAATCAACCAACGCCGTACCCTGCTCACATCGAAATACAGACTCAAACCAGAGTGTGTACGGCTATTTACGTCCTAATGCAAAAAAGGCGGCTTGTGGTCCATCCGGGGTAGCGATGACAAACGCTTGTGCAACCTCAATGGTCGTAAAGCCTGCTTGGGTAAAAGCCTGTCTAACGTTAAGTTCATGTAGATGGTGATCGGCCAGCGTATTGTCTGCTAACCAATCCCACTGAATAAACAAACCACCTTGGTCTAGTAACGAGTAAATAATCTCGACTACTTGTGGAAAGTCATCAACGTAAGCACACACCGAAGCGGCGACGACAAGATCAAACTGCTTTCGAAAAGCTGGATGTTGAGCCACTAAGCCGCGCGTTAAACTATCGACCACAGGCTCGACATTAGGTAGCTCTTTTTTATCCAGCTCCTCAATCATCGATTCTGAGCTATCCAATGCGACGATAGTTTTCGCTAGGGGGGACATCATCTGACTTAAGAAACCCGTCCCACAGCCATAATCAAGAATATGCTTGCCATCCAAGGACGTTAAGGTCTTCAGT
The DNA here is from genome assembly GCF_009904895.1 of Vibrio sp. V31_P5A7T61. Classification (NCBI taxonomy): domain Bacteria; kingdom Pseudomonadati; phylum Pseudomonadota; class Gammaproteobacteria; order Vibrionales; family Vibrionaceae; genus Vibrio; species Vibrio sp. V31_P5A7T61. The sequence continues at coordinate 2,735 of NZ_WXWI01000072.1, read as the reverse complement.
TGCTGAAATACCTGCTGAACAAACATCGTGTTTGTTGTATTGTTTTCCCAATTTTTCGCGAGATTATCCCAGTCGTGTACCATCATGGTCTCCGTATTACGTCTTGTATTCTGGTAATATGCCAAGATTAAACCAAAATAGAGTCAACTTCATAGCGTTAGCGAACAATCTTGGTTAAGAAAATACAATATTCATCGTAATGCTGAGAAAATCGGCAATGTAAAGTGGAAGTTATCAGCCTGATTAACGTCGCTCACGTTTAATAATGGAACCCTCATGAACCTATCACAAATAGAAGCATTTTGTGCTATCGCCGATGCAGGCTCAGTTTCCGAGGCGGCTCGCCAATTGGAATGTAACCGAACCAAACTGAGTATGGCGGTAAAAGCGCTGGAAAATGAACTTAAGGTTGAGCTATTAGTCCGCAGTGGTAATCAAGTCACATTATCGGAAGCCGGTAAGGCTATCTACAAAGACTGCCAAAGCTTATTAATTACAGCGACCAGAATTAAACGCACCTGCTCGCAGGTGTGTGATGAATTTGCCGCTGAAATGTGGATTGCGCGTGATGACTCTCTGCCTGATGTGTTATGGCAAGATTTGGCTCATTCACTGAATAATTTATTTCCTAATACGTCCTTTAACATCGTCCTTGCCTCGAGTGGTGATCTAGCCAGTTTAGTCGCAACCGAGCAGGTTGACTTCGCGTTTGGTGTCGATTACGAGCGTTTGGACGATCCTCGTATCAGTTACCAGCCACTGGGTAAAATCCGCATGATGTCGGTCTGTAGCGTCAGTCATCCTTTAACTAAACTCAAACGAGTGTCCGATGAAGACTTACGTAAATCGATGCAAGCGGTGATGGTTTACCTCAATGATCAAGATAACTCAAACCTTGAGCCCTTTTCTCGCCGCTATATTGGTTTCTCAAGTTTTGAATATATGCTGGCGACCATATTGACCGAAAGCGCTTGGGGAGTGTTACCTGAGCCATTAATTCGCCATCATCTGCGCGAACAACGTTTAACCGTTATTCGCCATACCTACGGCTTAACTCAAGAAGATTATTGCATGTATACCATCCCTGGTGACGCAGAAAATCCAGCCATGCTTTGGCTAGCTGATAAGCTCAGTGATTACCTATTTGACTTTTAAATAACCAATGGCAGTCAGAGTCAATATTTTTGACAGCAAAAATAGCACACAACCCACTGTTTTAAATGGATTTATTTTAAATTCGTGTTTTTTATTTAGATGTGTAAGTAAATTGAGATTGTAATAGACCGATTTTAAGCCAAAATACGTTTAGTTTTTAAATCGGTAGATGTTTTATGTGTGCTCAAACAAGTTTAAATGAAAATCGTGTCTTAACCTTCTCCGCCCTTATCGCATCAGTATTTGCCCTTGGCGGATTAGTGGTTGGTTTACTTGTAGGGTCATTAGTTATTGTCTTTGATGGAGTCTACTCTCTCATCAGTTTACTGTTAACATTATTGTCGCTGGTCGCTTCACGTTATATACGTAAGCCGTCTGATGCGCAGTTCCCTTTTGGTCGTGCGCTATTTGAACCTGCGGTTATTGTTATCAAAGGCAGCGTGATCTTACTACTCGTCACCTACTCACTGTATTCTGCGATCGGTGCTTTAATCACTGGCGGTAGAGAAGTCGATGCTTCGATTGCAACCCTTTTTGGTACAGTCAATGTTATCGGCTGTGGCTTAGCATGGTGGTATATGGCAAAACTGAGTAAACGCCACGCTTCAGGCCTGATTGGTGCAGAGGTTAAACAATGGCAAATGGATACATTGCTCAGCCTTGCAGTAACCATCGGCTTTATTGTGGCACTGGGTGTGACTTTTACTCCCTTCGCTCACTATGCGGTCTATGCTGACCCGTTGATGATGCTTGCTATGTCGTTTTATTTTTTAAAAGTACCTTTCGGGATGGTGAAAACGGCATTACGCGAAATATTCCTTATGTCACCGAGTAAAGATATTTGTAAGCGCGTTGATCAAAGTATTATCGATGCTTGTAAAGAATCAGAGCAAGATATTGAATTAACCGGAGTGACCAAAGTCGGTCCAGAATTATGGGTAGATGTGGATATCTATCCTGAAGACAACAGCGATGTAATTTTAGTCGATGATATCGAACAAACCAGAAAAACCATCGCTAAGCGTTTATCTGGGTTACCACTGAAACTACAAATTAACGTCAATATCGCGCGTTAATCCCTGCTTATCCTAACCAATAAACCCGCCGTTAATGGCTAACTCCTATCACTTAGCGTGTTTGGAACGAACTGGGTAGCGAGTTTTACTCATACGAACGGTCCTGGATTTGGGCCGTTTTTTTCGTTCTGGAAGAATGTAACGCTTTACTCGCTCTCGCATTGCCCTCAACTTTTTAGGGATTGAGCCGGGTGAGGCTATCGCACACCACATCAGTTCATCTTGGATATCTCGAAGTGCCATCATAAAGCTTATTCGAAGAGGTGATACCTTGGCTTCTTTCGCAATGCGGCTGATTTCTAAGCGAACCAGATTGTAAGCAATCAGTATTCCCCATACCTCTTGTTCTACCCCTTCTACAGACTGGCTTCGGAGAAGACGTTCATCCTCTAGCATGTCGTGCTTTATCTCTCCATAACTGCTCTCAATCTCCCAACGTTCGAAGTAGACATCCAACAGGGATTGAAGGTCATATTGGCTATCTGTTAAAGAGGTGAGTACGCC
>NZ_WXWI01000003.1:0-33881 GCF_009904895.1 Vibrio sp. V31_P5A7T61 | reverse complement strand
GTGTCGCTCCCATTACTCGAGAAAGCGGTAGTTATAAAGGCAAGAGAATGATCAAAGGCGGACGCATGCAAGTCAGGACGGTTTTGTACATGGCCATGATGTCTGCAATGCAATGTAATCCTGTTTTTAAACAGCACTATCAAAAGTTATTAGCGGCAGGCAAACCTAAAAAAGTAGCGATCATTGCTTGCGTCAGAAAGATGGTAGTTATCCTAAATTCTATGCTCAGAGACGGCTGCATGTGGGATGTAAACAGCGCCAAAATTAACTCTTGACGCCATAGTCTCTTGTAAGGGTATTTGATGAACGCACACTTTGAACTCCTAGAACAAGCTATGGCTAAAACGCCGTCGTTTGATGGTCAAGTCGCAAATTTGATTCATCTTATTAACGCGAATGGTATGACCGCATCGTTTATGGATATCGGCGCGACGTGGTTGAGCTGCACACTACCAGTGAATGGTGAGAGCCGTGAAGTACTATTGCGTTCGCCGAATATGGCTGAACACATGAAGCAAGGAGCTTACTTTGGTTCTATTGTCGGTCGTTTTGCTAACCGAATTGCGAAAGGCCAGTTCGAGATAGATGGAAAATCGTATCAAACGGGTATCAATAATGGTGACCATTCACTGCACGGCGGGTTGGATGGCTTTGATAAACGACGTTGGAAAGTCGAGGAACAAAGTATTCAACATGTGGTTTATTCGCTTCAATCGCCAGATGGTGACCAAGGTTATCCTGGTAATCTCGATATTAGTGTGACTTACAAGCTCACTGATGACAATCAATTGTCTATCTCCTATGACGTGACGACGGACAAAGCATCACCAGTAAATTTAACCAATCACGCTTACTTTAATTTGGCTGGTGAGGCAAGCCGTGCGAAAAGTTTAGATCACGTTTTACAGCTTCATGCGGAGTATTATTTGCCTACGGATGCGGGGTTAATTCCTCTTGGTGAGCAGAAGTCGGTTTTAGGTACCAGCTTTGATTTCACTGCTCTCAAACCGATTGGTCAAACCTTTCTTGCTGAGCAGGATCAGAAAATGGCTGGTGGTTATGATCACGCCTTCGTATTCGAACCAGAAGTGACCGATGGCATATCTACCGCCGCGATTCTTATTGCACCAGAAAAAGAGGTGGTGATGACGATTAAAACCACAAAACCAGCCGTCCAGTTTTATTCGGGTAATTTCTTAGCTGGCACTCCTGGTGCAAGTAAAATCTATGAATCTTATGATGGTCTTGCTCTAGAAACACAGTACTTTCCAGATGGCCCAAACAAGCCACAATGGGGACGTAACCGAGGGATATTGATGCCGATGGAACGTTACCAACATCGGACTATTTATCAATTTGAATGTTAGTGTACATCTTCATTATGTCCCGTTATACATTTACTGAAGATCAACACGCAATTTTACGAGAGAAGTTGCAGCGAGGTGAATTTGCTGAAGGTGTAGAGGCTAAGTCTGTAAAACCACATGAAGCATTGAGCTAGATACCCACAATTGTTTATAGTTAAAGCCCGCTTAATAAAAAGTGCGGGCTTTTTATCGTAATTAGATTGCTGATCAGCAGCGTTCGACAGAGTTTCTACGTACGAGAGTTGGGGTGAATATGGCTGTTTCTTCTTCAATCACGTCATCACGTGATAATGCCAAAGCTAAGTGAGCGGCGCGTTCAGCCATCATCTCAATAGGATAACGAATCGTAGTAAGACTTGGATGAACAAAACGAGCAATTAATCCATCATCAAAGCCAATGATAGAAATCTGATTCGGTACTTCAATCCCATTTTGTTCTAAGGTCACCAATGCGCCTGCAGCCATATAATCGTTGTAGGCGACGACTCCCGTGATCTCTAATGACTTTGCTAATAGGTTAGTCATAGCGAGTTCGCCGCCATCACTATTAGGGGGGCCGTACTCGATGTAGCTTTTAGGTAGCTCAATACCATAGTCACTGAGCGCGGCTTGATAGCCTTGTAGACGTTCATCGGTATCTTCAATGTCTTGTGAGGAGGCAATACAAGCAATTTTTCGATGACCATGACGAAGTAAATATTCCGTTGCTAAGAATGCTCCTTTGCGGTTATCGAGTGAAATACAGCGCTCGGCTAGTTCTGGGATATAGCGATTAATCAGAACCATACCTTTGACCTCTTTGGCGTAACCAATCAACTCCTCATCAGATAAGCCTTTAGCATGCACCACGAGTGCATCACAACGGTTGTTGATGAGTAACTCTAAGGCTTGGCGCTCATCATTGGGGTTATGGTATCCATTACCGATCAATATGTGTTTACCATTTGCTCGGGCAATGGTATCGACGGCTTTGACTAAAGTACCAAAAAAGGGATCAGAGACATCTGATACTAAGACGCCCATTGTTTTTGTGCTCTGACTAACAAGAGCACGAGCGGCCGCATTGGGTCGATAACCGAGAGCATTCATTGCTTCTGTAACGGCGTGGATTGACGCTTGACTGGCTTTCGGGGATTTATTGAGTACGCGGGAAACGGTAGCAACGGAAACGCCCGCAGCTTTTGCAACATCTTTAATGGTAGCCATGGATAATATATAACCTTTCATTTTAATAAGTGATGAATACACTCACACAACGGTTGGTGAGCGGACTACGTTAATAGCCTAAAGAGAGGTTCTCATCAGCGTCTTTAATGGCAGATTTAGCCTAGCAAGTTAGATTGATGATAATACCATGAATCAATAATAATCTTTCGACTAATTGATTGAATAATATGCCAATTAATGATTCAAGCTGTTTGTTTTTTTTTGACTACCGATTAATCCCCTTAAGTGATGTTTTGATTGTTCACGGCCACAGTAGAACGTCTAACCAATATTGGTAAGAATAGACGTTGGGTATGGGATTGTATTACCTCTTTATTTATCAACTGAGTTGAAAGTTTGACGGCTTCAGCGGCCATGACTTGTATTGGGTAACGAATAGTGGTTAGGCGAGGGTAGATGTAACGTGCGATATGACCATCGTCAAAGCCTACAATAGAGATATCTTGGGGGATTCGTATCTCATTTTCTTGTAGTAATGCCATACAACCTGCAGCCATATAGTCGTTATAGGTTGCAATTGCAGATAATGGCATATTTTTGGCGAGAAGGTTGACCATGGCTAACTCTCCGCCTTTTTCGTCTGGTTCTTCAAATTCAATATAACTTTCTTTTATCGTAATATGATTATCTCGCAGAGCATCGTAATAGCCTCGGAGTCGATCATGCGCATCTGCAATATCATGACTAGAACAAATATAGCCAATATCCCTATGGCCATTTTTAATTAAATATTCAGTTGCGATGTAGGAGCCCTTATAGTTATCTAAAGCCACACAGCGAGATTCTATTCCAGGAATACTTCGATTAATCAGCACCATTCCCGGAATTTCATTAGCCAGTTGTCGAAGTTCTTCATCGCTCATCCCTTTGCTATGTACAACTAAAGATTCGCATTGGCTATTGATCAGTAGGTTGATGGCGTTTCTTTCTTTATCAGCATCATGGTACCCACTGCCTATCAGTAGTTGTTTTCCTTGTTCACTAGCGACGGTATCGATGGCTTTGACCATGCTGCCAAAGAATGGAGATGAGACATCATTGACCAATACGCCAATAGTATTGGAGGATTTACTTACCAGCGCTCTAGCGTTTGCATTGGGTCGATAGCCCAATGCTTTCATTGCTTGTTGTACGGCTTTAACCGCTTTTTCACTCGTTTGGGGTGAGTTATTGATGACTCGAGAAGCGGTCGCTATGGATACACCTGCAGCTTTTGCAACATCTTTGATAGTCGTCATAGGGTTCTCTAGTATTGTCGGCCGTGCCATTTAACACCTCATCACTAGAAAATTCAAATCCTATCAATGTGATTGTTGTGTTGTTTCAAGATATTGAGTTAACGACTTTAGAAAAAGCCCCTAGAGATAATCAAGGGGCTAAATCAAATTTAGTTAACTAACGGTGTTAAGTATGGATTTTAAAGTAAGGCTATATTGATAGGATTTCGCACAAAGTTGATACTCTTTATGTACGCTTGGGCTCCATGAGTCGTCACCACCGACCCCCATGTGTTGATGATCAATCCTCACATATATTTTATCTTCTATGATCAGTTCATTGGTATGTTTTGCTTGGGTTAACTGTTCTTGATTATATTGACTAACACTAAATTGAAAGTTTCCTATAATTTCTAATTGGTTAAGGCTTAATCTTTGAACGTTGCAACGTAGCCCATTATCGGTCGGGAAGATATAGGGTGTGTGCATTTGCTGTAATGTTTTTTCGTAACAGCCAAAACGTGCAGCGGACAAGCGATCTGGATAGTTTTCAAATGGGCCTAAGCCTTGCCATGTAATGATAGGATTTTTCTCATTCAAGGGCAAAATGAGCTCCAAACCAATGCGTGGTATTGGAGGGAGTTCGTCGGCCAGTTTTACATCAACGTTTAGTTGCATCTCTCCACTATTTTTTAGTGTTTGTGTCCACGAGGTGATCGCTTGAATGATGCCATTAAATTGATAAGCGAAAATTGAGGTTACTTGTACCGAGTGTGTGAGTGTTTCACTATGACAGCTTACACATTCGCGCTTCCATCGGCCAATACCAGCGTTGTCCCAACGACATACCCAAGCGTTTGGATCCACATTATCTACTTCACTTATACCGATGTCGTTATCCAGTGGTGCTCGGAAGAAGTTATCTTGTGGCGCAGTTAGTAGCTGAGCTTTACCGTTGACTTTCCAATCAATCATCAAGCCTGTTTGGCTATCCCAACACCATTGATGCTGACCATCTAGGCTCGTGATCATAATCATGTTATTGGTTTGGCTCATTAGTGGTGGTGGTTGGATTTCCAGCTTCGGCATCATTAGGCCTTTGCCATGATAAAGTGCAAACTGCTCCGAAGCACAGATGTGGCCAGCGGGTGCCCAAAGTGTCTTTTCAACCAAGATAATATCAGTATTTAAGTGATATTGTGCGTCTAATCGGGGGGTAAAATTTAAATCAACTGATATGATTTCTTGGCTATCTGCCTTGATATTCAGTGCTATTGAACCAGATTGAATCGCTTTGCCATTTTCCAATAGTGACCAGTTTAATTGTTCGTTATCGATAGCACGGAATAAATGTTCATTTGTCACTAATAGCTGACAAACTCCATTCGTTTGTCCTTGTAGTGAAACGCTAATCATACGTTGACAATGTTTGGCTTCTTCTAACGTAGGGTGTACCGTGCGATCTGGGAAAATCAAGCCATTGATGCAGAACTGTCGGTCGTTGATTTCATCACCGAAATCTCCACCATAGGCCCAAAAGTGTTGACCATTCTCATCCCACTGGCTTAAACCTTGATCAACCCAATCCCAAACAAAACCACCTTGAAGGCGAGGGAATTCTCGAAATGCATCCCAATACTCGTTAAAACTGCCTAGACTATTGCCCATGGCATGGGCGTATTCACATAATATTAGTGGGCGAGTTTCATTGGGCAACGAAATCCATTTCTTGATTGACCATTTCGGTACGGCTTCATCTTTTATCGTTGTATTCACGCGGGCATACATAGGAGCAATGATATCCGTTGCCTCTGTGTTAGCTCCACCTCCTTCGTATTGTACCGGACGAGAAGGGTCGTAATTTTTTGACCAAGCGTACATGGCATTGTGGTTACTGCCATGACCAGATTCGTTACCCAACGACCAAATAATAATCGACGGGTGATTCTTATCACGCATGATCATTTGGGTATAGCGACTCATGTAGGCGTGTGCCCATTGTGGATCGCTTGAAAGGCGATTCATCGGTTGCATACCGTGAGTTTCGATATTGGCTTCATCGCATACATACAAACCGTATTGATCACACAGTTCATACCAACGTGGGTGATTGGGATAATGAGCGGTACGAACTGCGTTGAAGTTGTATTGTTTCATTAGACAGATATCGCGGATCATATCTTCTTCTGTCATTACATGGCCTAGCTCTGGATGATGCTCATGGCGGTTAACGCCACGGATCAACAAGGGTTTACCATTGAGTTTCAATTGACCATCACGGATTTCCACTTTTCGAAAACCAACTTGGTATGCTTCACTTTCTTGGTGGTGACCATTTTCATCCAATAATGAGACGATTAAGCGGTATAGATGGGGAGTTTCTGCGGTCCATTTTTTAGGGTTGTGTAGATGCAGAGTCTGGAATACCACGTCATTCCATGTACCACGCTCATCAATACGACGGTTATGTGGTCGATCAATTTTTGGTTCTGTTACTGCCTGCTCACCCTCAAAAAGTTGGACTTGAACTTGGTAAGTGTCTGGCGCTGAAATGTGAGTCACGATAGACAGAGAACCATCGCGATAACATGCGTCGAGATCCGGAGTAATGAAGACATCTTCAATGCAGTGCTTAGGTTTAGAAAGTAGGGTGACATCTCTGAAAATACCACTGAGCCACCACATGTCTTGGTCTTCTAAGTAACTGCCGTCACACCAACGAATCACCATTACGGCAAGCGTATTTTCGCCTACAACAAGGTGTGGTGTCAGGTCAAATTCAGCGGGTAAACGACTATCTTGACTATAACCCACCCATGCCCCATTACACCAAAAGTGGAATGCAGAGTTAACACCATCAAAGATGATGCGTTGAGTATGGGTAAGATCGTCTGCTGATAGTGAAACGATGGTTCGGTAGCAGCCCGTTGGGTTCTCTACTGGAACAAATGGTGGCTTTACCTCAAATGGATACTTGACGTTAGCATAGATGGGCTTGTCGTAACCTTGTAGCTGCCAGTTGGAAGGAACCGTGATCTCATCCCAGTTTTCATCATTAAAACTGGTTTCAATGAATTGTCCATCGACTAGTTCTGGTTTATCGAAGAGCTTGAATTTCCACTGACCATTGAGTGATTGACGTTGAGTATGAATACCATCACGCGCATGGTCAATGTGACGAAAACTGTGAAGTGGGCTGTGTGCTTTTAGGCAGTGAATGTTCACGGACTGCGGATTCTCCCAGTCACGTCGTTGAATAATATCTACAAATGTTGTCATGAATTCTTTACCTAATTATCGGTTTTTAAATAAAGTTTTAGAGCTTAAGCGTTTTAGTTAACGTAACCTACGGTTGCTGCTAATAGATTGACTCGCCAAATTTCAGTTTGCGCATAGGGGGTAAATCCCAGCACTCTCACTTGTCTTTTTACTTTATGTCTATGGATTTATTTTTCGCTAAGCTTCTAATCTGGCAAATAGTATAAATAATTTTGGAAACGTTTTCATGATAAAGGTAGCATTTTAATATTGACTATTGTTAGGGAGTTGTTTTTGTGATTCTCATCATGTTTTCATGAGGCGTTAAATAAGTAAGAGACAAGAATACCTAATAAAATGTGCTGGCATAGGTAAGGAAAAAGAACAGGTTTAGACACGTTATAACGGATCTCAACGTCTTGAGAACACGAGTATTGATCTCAATCGCTAGCAGTAAGGTGCGCTAATGAAGATGACTATAATAACAGGATGTGCGTTATTTCATTAGGTTGGATTACGTTTTTGACGCACTAAACTGTGCCTTCTTGTTTTCTGACTCTTTTCGTCATAAAAATAACTAATTCCAATAAATATTTCCAAAGTTTTGCGCATAAAATGGAAACGTTATCATTATTTGTCGAAGCTCACAGTTTATTTCGTCAATTTATCTATCATACCAAACTGTACCCAACATCAAGGTAAAAAACATGCGGCAAAAAACACTGGTTCAGCTAACAGGTAAGCAGACTCAACTTATTGTTGAGCTTGGAGATTATGCTGAAGTCTTATATTGGGGGATAGATGTGGGGGATGGCGTTGAGCGATCGCGTCTCACTTTGTCCCGTCCTGTACCATATGGGCGTTTAGATGATGATGTACCAATGACTTTGCTTCCTGAGCTTGGCCGCGGAGTGTTTAGTAGCCCGGGTTTGGAAGGTCATCGTGATGGCCAACATTGGTCCCCCGTATTTGCGATAACTCAAATCGAGAAAAATAAAGATAACATTGTTATTGAGAGTGAGGATGTCACTGCTGGTGTTCATTTAAAAACGGAGTTAAAACTCGATGAACATGATGTTTTGCAAACTCGCTGTACGTTGACCAATATTCGGGCAGGGGTTTACCAAGTTAATCGTTTTGCTAATACGCTCCCTCTGCCTGTTCGTGTTAATGAGTTGATGACTTATTATGGACGCTGGGTGCATGAGTTCCAAACGGTTCGTCAGCCCCTGTTACAAGGCGGTTATCAACAAGAGAACCGACGCGGTCGAACTTCTCATGAGCATTATCCTGCGCTTGTTGCTGGGACTTCGCATTTTGATGAAATGAACGGAGAGGTATGGGGTTTCCATTTTGCTTGGAGTGGAAATCATCGATTAAGAGTCGATGTAAAAGCAGATGGTCGTCGTTACATGCAAGCTGAAGTCATTTATTTCCCGGGAGAAATCGCGCTTAAAGAGGGGGAAAGTCTCACAACTCCTTGGCTTTATGCAAGTTATAGTCATTCTGGGTTGAATGGAATGAGCCATCATTTCCATTCACATGTCAGGGATGCCATTTTATCGAAAAGCTTTCGTGATAAACCTAGACCCATTCATTTAAATACATGGGAAGGTATCTATTTTGAACATAATCCTGAATATATTATGTCAATGGCAACTCAAGCAGCAGAGATGGGAGTTGAGCGTTTTATTATTGATGATGGATGGTTTAAAGGAAGAAATGGCGATAAAGCTGGCCTAGGAGATTGGTTTCTATGCCCATTTAAGTACCCGAATGGTTTACAACCTATTGTCGAACATGTGAATCAATTAGGTATGGAGTTTGGATTGTGGTTTGAACCTGAAATGATCAATACAAACTCCGATCTCTTTCGCGCACATCCAGAGTGGTTGCTCGCTATTGATGGATATGAGCAACCTACTGGACGCAATCAATATGTGATTAATCTACAGAATGAAGAAGCTTTTAACTTCTTATTTGAGCGACTTGACTATTTTTTATCAACCTACAATATTGCCTATATCAAGTGGGATATGAACCGTGAAGTTGTTCAACCGGCTCATCTAGGCCAAGCCTCAGCGTACAATCAAACATTACGTTACTATGAATTGGTCGATAAAGTTCGAGTCAAACATCCTCAAGTTGAGATTGAATCGTGTGCTGCTGGAGGAGGGCGTATCGATTTTGAGGTGCTTAAACGAACACATCGTTTCTGGGCTTCAGATAATAATGACGCGTTAGAGCGTCAAAGGATTCAACGTGGGATGAGTTACTTTTTCCCACCAGAAGTGATGGGAAGTCATATAGGATCGAGCCATTGTCATAGTACCCGAAGACAGCACAGCATAGAATTTCGTGGTTTGACTGCGCTATTTGGCCATATGGGAATAGAACTAGACCCTGTTAAAGAAACAAAATCAGAAAAAAAAGGTTTTGAGCGTTATATTAAATTACACAAGATATTACGTCCATTACTACACAGTGGTAGAACTTGGCGAGTACCTACCGATGACCAAGCGCACCAAATCCATGTTGTGGTAGCCAATAATCAATCTGAAGCGGTTGCGATGATCGCTCAGCTTGCGATGCCAACCAATTCATTAAGCGGCCAGCTGAGAGTTCCGGGATTAGCGTCACAAGGCTTATATCGAGTTTTTCTTCTAGATAAACCTTCAAATTACGATGATATTGTCAATTATCAGCCTCTCTGGACTGAGTCTGGTTGTGAAGTTTCGGGTTTATGGTGTGAGAAAGTTGGTCTAACAATACCAATTTTGGATCCTGAAACGGCAATATTGGTCAAGTTCGAACGTATGGATTAAGTGTATTCGTTAAATCCTCACTGTTGATATTTTTAGGCCGTTTAACCTTCTGGTTAAACGGCTGTTCGCGTTGCTTAAAAGTAATGTTAACCATAATTTGATTATTATAACATTTTGATTTTAATAATTTTTAATGTTATCCAGGGATTGTTTATGTGCTATGTCTCATTTTTTAAACTCCGATGTAAACGTTTCCATAAGCTGGTGATAGATCACAGTAAGGTATCAGGTGTATAGATAGCATTAGCATCGAACAATAAATAAAAGACATTGATGCCATGAGTTCTTATCAAGAAACTCATAGCAGTACGATACTAAGGAACGATTATGTCTGATAAAATTACGCTACAAACTAAGGTTTCTTACGGCCTTGGTGCACTCGGTAAAGATTTTGCCTGTGCTCCTATCTATATTTTCTTAATGTTCTACTTCACTGACGTTGCCGGCTTACCCGCGGCTTTCGTTGGTACCATCTTTTTAGCTGCTCGTATTATTGATGCGATCACTGACCCTATGATGGGAGTCATTGTCGATAATACGCGCTCAAAGTTTGGCAAATTCCGCCCATGGATTGTCATTGGTACACTGCTAAATGCGGTCGTTCTGGTTGGCTTATTTAGTACACATATGTTTGAAGGTACAACGCTTTATATCTATGCTGCCGCCGCTTATATTTTGTGGGGATTAACATACACCATCATGGATATTCCTTACTGGTCAATGATTCCAGCGCTATCTAGTTCTCGTCAGGAGAGAGAAAAATTAGTGGTATGGCCGCGTTTATTTGCAAGTCTTGCTTGGTTTGTGACCGGAACTTATGGTTTATATATTGTTGGTCAGCTAGGGCAAGGTGATCAAGGTAAAGGATTTTTTAATGTTGCGATGCTGATTGCTGTACTATTTATTATGAGTGCTTTTTTAATTGCGCGTAATGTAAAAGAAAAAATAGCCCCTCCGATGACGATAGCAAAATTTAGCTTTAAAGATGTATTAACGATTATTGGAAAAAATGATCAACTTAAAGCATTGATTGGTACCGTTCTTTCATTTCAAATCGCGAACCTTCTTGTTGGTGGTTTTGCTATCTATTATTTTTCTTATGCATTAAATAAAGCAGAATTATTTCCTGTTTATATGATGTTTGCCGGTATTGCTGAAGTAGCTGGTGTGTTTTTATTTCCGAGAATTGCAGCCTTATTACCTCGTAAATATTTGTGGATGATTGCCTGTGGATTTCCAATTTTATCCTGCTTTATTTTATTAATTATGGGATTTGTTGCTCCGGCCAATGTAATTATCATTGGAATCGCAGGGGCTGCTATTAAATTTGGTGTAGGTATTGCCAACGCTCTTCAAACCGTAATGTTGGCTGATGTCGTAGATTATGGTGAATATAGAACGGGACGTCGTAGTGAAAGTGTTATTTTTTCTGTGCAAACCATGCTGGTTAAATTTGCTGGTGCAGCAGGCGGTTTTATCGTTGGTATAGGTCTGAGCGTTATTGGATATGTCCCCAATGTTGAGCAAACAGAGAGTACGATCGCTGGACTAAAGTTCATCATGATAGGATTACCTGCCGTTTTAATGTTAGTGAGCGGTATGATTTATCAGCGTTATTACCATTTGCATGATGGTTTTGATGCAACCAAAATGAAAGAAGAGACTGTTCGAAAGCAAGTGGTAGCATAATTATATGATGAGCATCCTGCGCTGATTGTTCAGGATGCTCTATCTCTTCGATATATAAAGTGGTTATCACACTTTGGAATAAAAATAAGTACGATATCCACCAATTAAATTACGAGCTTTAAAGCCGTTGTTGACTAGTTGACGATAGGCGACGTTACCCCGTAAGCCAACTTGACAGTAGATGATGATCTCTTTGTCTTTAGGTAGCTCATTAAGTCGTTGGCGTAATTGGTCCACCGGAATATTGATATCCCCTTGTAGATAACAACCCTCTTGGCGTTCTTCAGGATTGCGCACATCTAAAATAATCTGATTGTCACTCAGGGTGGCGAGTTGATCAAAGTGAATCGCTTTTGCATCACCTTTCATCAGGTTGGTAGCCACAAACGCGGCTTGGTTAATCACATCTTTTGCACTGCCGTACGGTGGCGCGTAAGTTAACTCTAGGTGCTGAAGTTGTTCCACTGTCATACCAGCGCGTTGCGCTACGGCCATCACATCAATACGTTTATCAATTCCGTCTTTGCCAACCGCTTGCGCGCCGAATATTTTGCCATTATTGGGATCAAATAACATTTTAAATGAGACAATTTCTGCCCCCGGATAGTAGCTGGCATGGCTGGCGGTGTGGACGTAGACTTTTTCGTATTCGATCCCTTCACGTTTTAACTGTTTTTCGTTTTTACCCGTGGAAGCAACGGCAAGATCAAAGACTTTACAAATAGCGGTGCCTTGTGTTCCTTGATACGTTTCTTGGCGACCAAACATATTGTCGGCTGCCATTCTACCTTGCCGATTTGCAGGCCCCGCCAGTGGCACGAGTGTTGGTTTACCTGTTACAAAGTCTTGCTCTTCAACCGCATCGCCAACGGCATAAATAAAAGGATCACTGGTTTGCATTTCTGCGTTAGTCCAGATACCACCGAGTTGACCAATCTCTAATCCTGCTTGTTGCGCTAGTGTGGTTTCAGGCCGTACGCCAATCGCCATAATCAATAGCTCAGTGGTTAACGAGTCGCCATTACTTAATGTTAATGAAAGTTGGCCACACAAATGCTGAGTAGAATCTTGCTCGCCAGCATCGGTATTCGCAATGGAAGTGGTTGCGACAAATTCAACCGATTGCAATGCGACATCTAAACGTAAATCGATGCCTTGGTTGCGAATTTCATGGTGGACAAAGCCGGCCATTTCTCTATCGACGGGTGTCATTACTTGATCGGCCATTTCAATCAGCGTGGTTTTAATCCCAAGTTGATGAAAAGCTTCCATCATTTCTAAACCAATAAAACCACCACCGACGACAGTCGCGTGGGTGGGCTTGTTCATCTGGATCGTTTGGATAATACGATCCATATCGGGAATGTTACGCAGCGAATGTGTAAGTGGATTATCAAGACCAGCAATAGGGGGAACTATCGGACTTGCTCCTGGGCTAAGCAGTAAGAAATCATACGATTCGTTATATTCGGTACCATCGACAAGGTTTTTCACGGTAACCGTTTTTTCTGAGCGATTGATTGCTATCACTTCATTCATCACTCGCACATCAACGTTAAAACGAGCAAGAAAACTTTCTGGTGTTTGTAGCAGCAATTTGCTGCGATCCTGAATATCGCCGCCGATGTGATAAGGCAAACCGCAATTAGCAAAGGAAATGAACGGCCCCCGTTCAAACATGATTATTTCAGCCTCTTCACTTAAACGACGAGCTCTGGCTGCTGCGGATGCGCCACCTGCGACGCCACCAATAATAACGATTTTGGTCATGATTACCTCTTCTAGCTTTTAAAAATACTGGCAACAGTATAAGTCAATAAATTAGATTGTTCTAATTTTTATTAATCTAAATAAGTGTTGACTAATTTAGTGATTGATTACTATTATGTTGACAGTGTGACCGGAGATAAGCGTATGGCTGAGATAAATATTGATCAAATGCAAGTTCATATTGATGAGGTCACGGAATTATTAAAAATTATGGCCCATCCTGAACGGATGATGGTGCTGTGTCAGTTGATTGAAGGTGAAGTCGCGGTAGCTCAGTTACAACAAGCGTCTTTATTGAGTCAATCCGCCTTATCGCAGCATCTTGCTTTACTGCGTAAACAGCGATTGATCAGCGCACGTAAACGCTCGCAACAAGTTTTTTATTCTTTGGCTGATCATAGAGTTAAACAACTAATCGCTAGTTTACAACGTATTTTTTGTCACCCAAATAACGCTAACTCATGATGAGGTAATTATGACATTTTCAATTCCTTGGTATTCACTATTCGGCGGAATGTTACTCGGCGTTTCCGCGACGTTGCTGTTACTGCTCAACGGTAAAGTTGCTGGGATCAGCGGCATCCTTGGTGGTTTATTAACCCCCAAAGCGCAAGATACCGCATGGCGCTGGTTATTTATGATTGGTTTGGTGGCGGGAGGCGTGTTTGGGGTGCGCTTACTGGGAGCCGAAGTGCCTTTACAGTACTCATCGAGTACAGGAATGTTAATCATCGCCGGTTTACTGGTTGGTTTAGGCACTCGCTTAGGTAATGGTTGTACCAGTGGCCATGGTATCTGTGGTATTGGACGTTTGTCGCTGCGCTCTATTGTTGCTACGGGGATCTTTATGTTGGTTGCTGGTATTACCGTCTTTGTTCGTTTGCATCTTCTTTAAACGCATAGCTTTTTTTATTAGTAAGGATAGATCATGAATACGTTCTTATTTCGTTTAACGTCACTGGTAACGGGCTTATTGTTTGGTCTCGGTATGGTGATTTCTGGTATGGCGGATCCGACTAAGGTGATTGGCTTTTTAGATGTTGCTGGCGCTTGGGATCCAAGTCTAATGTTTGTGATGGGTGGTGCATTATTGGTCTTTATGCCTGCTTATTTTATTGTGATCAAGCCAAAAGCTAAGCCCCTTAATGCCTCGAGTTTTAGTTTGGCGAATAATCCTCATCTCGATAGTCGTCTAATTAGCGGCGCGGTTATTTTCGGCTTGGGTTGGGGGTTAGCAGGCATCTGCCCAGGGCCAGCAGTGTCAAGTTTAGCGCTAGGTAACCGTGACGTATGGGTATTTTTTGTGGCTATGTTGGTGGGTTTATTTGTCATGGGACAATGGCTAAAAACCAAAAACTAGTTACTTAAGTGGTTTGGTTTATGGCGTATTGAAAAATGTCATTCAATACGCCTGTTTTTTTATCTGGTCTTAATAGACTGTAAAAGAATTACCAGTGAAATTGACCATGAATCGGACAATGATCACTCAGTCGGTAGCGCAGCACTTCATCGTTAGGAAAAATCATTTGTTGTACTTGCTGATAGCTCACTTGGCTACTGACAATGATATGATCAATTAACGAACGAAAGCGGTGCAATTTATCTGGCTGACGGCGAGAGCGAACTTGGCAGCGTGCGGGCGTTTCTTGAGTCGCGAGTTGCACTGGCTTGTTTAACTCTTGGTTAATTATTTTCCATAGCCAATCCCCATGGTAGGCGAGATTATGATTGAAATCCCCTAAGATCATAAACGCGTGTTGATGACGCTCTCGCTCTTGTAGCCAACGATTGAGTGCTTTGCCCTGAGTTTTTAAAATTTGGCAACTGTCAGTATTGGGATGGAAGACTCCAGCGCATCCAGCTTTTAAATGCACTGAAAGCAAGTGGATCTCGTTCGGATTATCAGGATAGAGAATCACATACGTGGCGAAGCGCAGTTTATGATTAGCCCGTCCATAGAGATCAATATCAGCTGGTGTATCAAAAGGGATCGTTGATTTGATAGCAAAACCTGTATATTGATTGAGTTTACTGAATTGATGCTGCTGATGTTGTGGCATGGCGCGTTCAGATAAAACAATTCGATACTCATTACCCACCACCTTTTGGATGGCAGCAATACTATCCACTTCTTGAAAAGCCAGTACATCAGGTCTGAAACGCTGAAAATGTCGAGACAAGACTTGAAAATCCGCTTCGCTACGTTTGCCCTTATCGTCAGGCGCATCGGGATTTAAGGTCAGCCATTCTATATTCCAGGTTGTGATACTGATCGGTTGTGCATAGCCACAAAATGAGCTGAGCAACACCACACACAGAGTCAATCGTGACAGAAATCGGGTTATCATGGTTATTTTCATCCGTTGAATCTTAAGTCCTTAGCCTAGCAGGCTTTTTAAAAAATCAATACGTTGTTTGAGAAAATGCCTATTTTCATCGTTTCTCAATAGATTGCGATCTCTGACCTCAATATCGTCTTCTTCTTGTCCATGGTCTGGTTTTTATTGATCTAAATCAATACGCCTCATGGCGGCATTTCGTCTAATATGCCACAACATATTGTGTTAGCGGTGCAGACTTTTATCTATATGGTGTATTTGTGGATAAGCGTGTGGATATTCTGGGTAAGGAGATATCATGAAACCAATCGTAATCAAGCGTGACGGCTCTAAAGCGTCGTTTAGCCGAGATCGTATTCAAGCGGCGGTAGAAAGCGCTGCTGATCAAGTCACCAGCGAGATTGCTATTTATGCACTCAATGTCGCGTTAGCGGTTGAATTACAACTTGAGGGTCAGCAGCAGGTTCATATTGCTGAGATTCAAACCTTGGTTGAAAATGAACTGATGCAAGGGCCGTATAAAGGTTTGGCTCGCTCCTACATTGAATATCGTCACGATCGCGATATTGCCCGTGAAAAGCAGAGTACGCTAACCAAAGAAATTGAAGGTCTGATTGAAGAAAGTAATGCCGATCTACTCAATGAGAATGCCAATAAAGACGGTAAAGTGATCCCAACTCAGCGAGACTTATTAGCGGGGATTGTTGCTAAACATTACGCCAAAACCCGAATTCTCCCCCGAGATATTGTACAAGCCCATGAGCAAGGCGATATCCACTATCACGATCTTGACTACGCGCCATTTTTCCCAATGTTTAACTGCATGCTGATTGATTTGCAGGGGATGCTTACTCATGGTTTCAAGATGGGTAATGCTGAGATTGATACACCGAAATCGATTTCTACCGCCACGGCAGTAACCGCGCAAATTATCGCCCAAGTCGCTAGCCATATTTACGGTGGCACCACAATCAACCGCATTGATGAAGTGCTTGCCCCTTACGTGACGGCAAGCTATCACAAACATTTGGCGATTGCCGAAGAGTGGCACATTGCTAATGCACAAGATTTTGCTATGTCTCGTACCGAGAAAGAGTGTTACGACGCCTTCCAATCGCTGGAATATGAAGTCAATACCTTGCACACGGCTAATGGGCAAACCCCTTTTGTCACGTTTGGTTTTGGCTTAGGTACGTCGTGGGAAGCGCGCTTAATTCAGCAATCGATCTTAAAAAATCGTATCGCTGGGCTTGGTAAAAATCGTAAAACCGCCGTATTCCCGAAATTAGTCTTTGCGATTAAACAAGGTTTGAACCATAAACCCGGTGACACCAACTACGATATTAAGCAGCTGGCTTTAGAGTGCGCGTCGAAGCGTATGTACCCCGATATTCTTAATTACGACAAAGTGGTTGAAGTCACGGGTTCATTCAAAACCCCAATGGGTTGTCGAAGCTTCCTCAATACATACCAAGAGCAGGGCGAGCTTGTTCATGAAGGGCGTAATAACTTAGGTGTAGTGAGTTTAAACCTGCCGCGTATCGCACTGAAAGCCAAGGGGGATGTCGACCAGTTCTATCGTTTGTTAGATCAGCAATTACTGCTGGCTCGTCGAGCATTAGAGACTCGTATTAGTCGTTTAGAGAATGTTAAAGCGCGGGTCGCGCCGATTCTTTATATGGAAGGGGCTTGTGGTGTTCGTTTGCAAGCCGATGATACGATTGCGCAAATTTTTAAAGATGGCCGAGCGTCTATTTCGTTGGGTTATATTGGTTTACATGAAACCATTAATGCGCTGTTTGGTTCACAACAGCACGTTTATGATAGTCCGGCTTTACGCGATCACGCGTTAACTATTATCAGTCGCATGCGTGCGGCAGTGGATCAATGGAAAGAAGAGACTGGCTACGCGTTCAGCTTGTACGCTACGCCCAGTGAAAATTTGTGCAGCCGTTTCTGCCAAATTGACAGCAAAGAATTTGGGATTATTGCTGGAGTAACTGATAAGGGCTATTACACCAATAGTTTTCACTTAGATGTAGAGAAGAAAGTTAATCCATACGATAAAATTGACTTTGAAATGCCATACCCAGCGATATCCAGTGGCGGTTTTATCTGTTATGGCGAATTTCCTAATATGCAGCTCAATATTGAAGCATTGGAAAACGTTTGGGATTACAGCTATAGCCGAGTGCCATACTACGGCACCAATACGCCGATAGATGAGTGTTATGAGTGCGGATTTACTGGTGAATTTTCTTGTACCAGCAAAGGCTTTGTTTGTCCTAAATGTGGTAATCATGACTCTGCAAAAGTATCGGTCACGCGCCGAGTTTGTGGTTATCTCGGTAGTCCGGATGCAAGACCGTTTAACTTCGGTAAACAAGAAGAAGTCAAGCGACGAGTGAAACACCTATGACGGCTTTTATCATCAGATCAACAGCGGCTGAGCTATGAATTATCATCAATATTATCCCGTTGATGTGGTGAACGGGCCGGGGACACGCTGCACTTTGTTTGTCTCTGGCTGTGTACATCAATGCAAAGGTTGTTATAACCAAAGCACTTGGTCATTGACTTCAGGTTTGCCGTTTACTGACCAGTTGGCCGATCAGATCATTGCTGATCTCAACGACCAGCGCATTATTAAGCGGGGTTTGTCACTGTCCGGTGGCGACCCTTTGCATCCGAGTAATGTCCCTACCATTTTAGCTTTGGTGCAACGAGTTAATCAGGAATGTCCGGGCAAAGATATTTGGTTATGGACGGGTTACCGTTTATCAGAATTGAACGCTCAACAACGTCAAGTACTCGATCATATTGATGTATTAATTGATGGTAAGTTTGAGCAAGATAAAGCGGATCCCAGTTTACCGTGGCGGGGTAGCCATAATCAGGTGATACATAGTTGTAAATTGTAAAAATTACTTTCGGTTTTATGGTTTCTGGTGTTTACTTGAAAGTCATTACTTGAATTTCAAAGGGTTGTGACTTTCATGCTAGACCATTTATCTGAACCAGTATTAGATCCTATTCTTTCTCTCTCCGTCGCTTTTCGTCAAGATCCCCGTCCTGAAAAGGTCGATTTGGGGATTGGCGTTTATAAAAATAGTCAAGGCCAAACACCGATCATGCAGGCGGTGCAACTGGCTCAGCAAAAGGTGATCCAGACTCAAACCACTAAATCCTACGTTGGGCTTGCCGGTTGTGAAGAGTTTAACCACAGTATCACGCAATTGGTCTTGGGTCATGAACACTCATTATCTGACCGTTTAACCACCATTCAGACTCCCGGAGCCAGTGGCGCATTGCGCATGTTGGGGGATTTGATGCGTGTTGCTCAGCCCGATACGACGGTGTGGTTAACCAATCCAAGCTATATTAATCATAAACCAGTCATGGAAGCGGCAGGATTAAAAGTAAAATACTATGCTTATTTTAGTCCGGAGACCAAAATGGTTGATCTTGAGGCAATGATGAGCGATCTGGCTCAAGCGGGACCGAAAGATGTGGTGTTACTGCATGGCTGTTGCCATAACCCGACAGGAGCGGATATTGATTTTTCCGTCTGGCAGGCGATAACGGAATTATCACTTAAACAAGGTTTTACTCCATTTGTGGATATCGCTTACCAAGGCTTTGGTGAGTCACTTGAAGGTGATGCTCAAGGTGTGCGTTATATGGCGCAGCGGGTAGAAGAGATGCTGATTACTACTTCGTGCTCGAAAAACTTTGGTTTGTATCGTGAACGGACTGGAGCGGCAATCGTATTAGGTAAAAACGCTCAGCAGGTCGCCAATGCGCGAGGCAAAATGTTGACCCTAGCACGAGCCACTTACACCATGCCACCTGATCACGGTGCGGCTTTGGTGAAAACCGTATTACAAGATGAAAAGTTAACCAACCTTTGGCTGCAAGAATTGACAGAAATGCAGCAACGATTGTTAAGCCTTCGTCAAACCTTGTGTAATGAGTTGAGAAATCAACACAATACGTCACAATTCGATTTTATCCAAAGCCACAAAGGGATGTTTACTATGCTCGGTTTTAGTCCAGAACAGATGGGTCGTTTACGCGATCAGTTCGCGATTTATGCGGTGGCTGATGGTCGAATTAATATCGCCGGTCTAACGGAGAAAGACATCCCTTATGTAGCAGAGGCGATCGTTAGCGTGTCATAACAGTAGTTGAATGAGGTAAATGAATGAAACAACCATGGAAAATCCTTCTAACGTTGCTGCTTAGTGGGGGGTTAGTCGCTTGTGCGATGGTTCCTTCTTCTGAGCAAACTGAAACCTCAGCCCAAATTGAGCAACCCGAACCAGAAACGGAATCTGCAAAACCGGAAGTAGAACCACCAGAGATTGTTGAGCCCGAGGTGCCTGCGGCGACCAAAACATCCGATGGTAAAGTGATTTTTGGTGAAAAAGAGTGGGTTTATGTACCGGCAATAGAAGAGAGCTTTCGGGCTCGCATCGATACCGGAGCAACCACATCTTCGATTAGTGCAGTCGATGTTGAAGCTTTTGAACGGGATGGAGAAGATTGGGTCAAGTTTCGTATTGAACATGATGGAATAAAAAGTGGTGAGATCAATTTACCTGTTGAACGTTGGGTACGCATTCGTCAATCGTCCGATAACAGTTATCAGCGTCGTCCGGTGGTGATGATGTGGGTACAACTTGGAGAGATGAAAGATCATACTCAATTCACTTTAGCCAATCGAACCCATCTCACCTTTCCTATATTGTTAGGGCGGAGCTTTTTTAGGGATGTGGCGGTGGTTGATGTAAGTCGTGAATATGTCCAAGGTAAGCATCAATAACATCTACAGTGGTAGAAGTAATGAAACAAAAAAGTCAGCGTATCGCTGACTTTTTGCTTTTTTGAACAAGGAGCGCAGAGCCTGATGGCTTGCACCATGGTTGAGAGGTTTAAGCTTGAACGGCTTGTGTACTTGCCGCTGCGCGTGATTTTAAAAACGCATAGCCTACACCGGTCACTATAGTACCAGCAGCGATCGCGACCAAATACATCAATACTGGCGTGATGGCATTCGGGATCAACAAGACAAATAGTCCACCATGCGGTGCCATGAGTTGTGCACCAAACAGCATGGATAGTGCTCCGGTTAATGCTCCGCCCACCATACATGCCGGGATAACTCGCATGGGGTCTTTGGCTGCAAAAGGAATTGCCCCTTCAGAGATAAAACACAAGCCCAGTACAAATGAGGCTTTGCCTGCTTCACGTTCACTTGCGGCAAATTTATTTTTGGCTAAGAACGTGGCAAGGCCCATCCCTAATGCAGGTACCATCCCTGCCGCCATGATCGCAGCCATGGGCGCATAGGTGTTTGACGCTAATAGACCAACACCAAAAGTATACGCCGCTTTGTTGACTGGGCCGCCTAAGTCAAAGCACATCATCGCACCAAGAATAATGCCTAATAATACGGCATTGGTTGATCCCATGCTATTTAAAAACTCAGTCAGCGCCGACATGATCCCAGAAACAGGGCCACCAACGATATAAATCATCACCAAGCCGGTGACTAAGCTGGCGATAAACGGAATGATTAAAATCGGCTTAAGCGCTTCCATTGACTGAGGCAATGATACGTTGTCAGCAATCCATTTTGCGCTATAACCAGCGATGAAACCGGCCGCTATGCCGCCTAAAAAGCCAGCGCCCGTTGAGCTAGCGAGCATGCCACCAATCAGACCAGGTGCCAGACCAGGACGGTCGGCAATCGAAAAAGCAATATAACCAGCCAGTACGGGGATCATCAATGCAAAGGCGGATCCACCACCAATGGTCATCAAAGCGGCGGCAAGGGTGCCTTCTTCTTTAAAAGCTTCAATACCAAACACGAAAGAGAGGGCGATCAATAAGCCACCAGCAACGACCACCGGGAGCATATGTGAAACCCCAGTCATCAGGTGTTTATAGACGCCTTTTTTCTCGTCACTAGACGATGCACTACTTGGTCCTGAGTGTTGGTAAGTGGTGGCTTGGACCAAGGCTTTATCCATCTCTTCAGCCGTTTTCTTCAGTGCTGGGCCAGTTTTGGTGCGATACAGCGCTTTACCATTAAAGCGCTCAAGAGGCACTTCAATATCGGCGGCAATAATCACTAAATCGGCCTCGGCAATATCTTGCTCAGTGAGTTGATTTTTGGCACCGACCGAGCCACGAGTTTCGACTTTGATTTTGTGGCCGCGGCGTTTGGCTTCTTCTTCCAGCGCTTCCGCTGCCATAAAGGTATGAGCAACACCGGTTGGACACGCAGTGATAGCGACGATTTTTTTTACCGCTGATGTAGTTGATGAACTTGGCGTCGTGGTGGTAACGGCTGAGGCGTTAAGCTCGGTAGCTTGTTCAACGGCTGTGGTTAAGTATGCAGTCGGATCGCTGGTGCACGCTGAAATCTCACTTTGGTAGACTTTTTTACCGACAAAACGCGAGGTATCGACCGGCGTATTAGCAGCAATGATCACCACTTCAGCTTGAGCAATATCGGCCTCGGTTAAGGTTGTCGTGTCGAGTATCGAAGAGTGACACTCGACAGTGGCATTCCAGTTCAGTGATTTCGCTGCTTGTTCTAATAAACCGGCGGCGATAATGCTATTGGCAACCCCGCTGGGGCATGCGGTAATGATGGCAATATTCATAGTGTTGACCTTTTGTCGTTAATGGTTAGTTCATAGACTAATCAATGGTTTACCCTAGTAACTTAAGACGATGGCGGTTTTAACAGCTCGGTATATTGTTTCTACCCAGTTACCTCGCTGTCGTTGGTGACTGCTTTCGTCAAGTCGTGTGGTTATAATTGGATATCGTTTTGTAGAGCTGTGACTTTGTTGATGTCAGGAACGCCAACGCCCACCTGCGTTACCGCAAGAGCGGATAGCGCGGTTGCAAAGGTGATCAATGACGATTTATCCATATTTTGCATATGCCCCCAACACAAACCGGCCACTAAGGTATCGCCAGCACCGACCGTGCTCACGACCGGCATTTTGGGTGGTTTGGCGTGTAGCCATTGGCCTTGATTAAGCCACATCGTGCCTTGTGCCCCCATGGATACCACAATATTAGCGATACCTTTATCGGCGAGTTGTTGAGCGGCGGCTTGACACGCTTCAGGGCTATGCAGAGGGTGGCCAACAAACTGAGCCAGTTCTTCTTCATTGGGTTTAATTAACCATGGCTTTGCATCGACTCCGGCGATCAATGCCTCGCGGCTACTGTCAAACAACACTTTTTTACCCAGCAATCCCAACTGTTCAATCCAGCTGGCGCAGCGCTGTGGGGAGAGACCGGATGGTAGACTGCCTGCAATGATGAAGTACTCGTGATCATCAGCGAGCTGGAACAGTCTCTGCTCGAATCGTTGAATATCTTGTTCATTGACATGAATGCCGGGAAAATTGATGTCACTGACTTGGCCGGATTGTTCGACTAATTTGACATTAATCCGCGTTGCACCGGGTAGACGAATAAACTGATCGTTTGCGCCTATTTCAGCAAAGAGTTGGCAAAACATTTCTTGGTTGTCTTGACCCAGAAATCCTGTCACCGTGACTTGAGCACCAAGATCGCTGAGCACTTTGGCTACATTGACCCCTTTACCCGCCGCATGTAATGAACCTTGTTGAACTAAGCTCACGGAACCAACATGCATTTTTTCCATGCTGCCAGTGAGATCAAGTGCTGGATTCAAGGTAATGGTAACGACTTTCATACTCATCATCGGCCCCTTAATGCTCACCAAGACCGGATTTAATCGCTGCGCCAATCGATTCAAGGGCAAGGGCGGCATCTGGCCCTTCAGCGCTAAATTGCAGTTGGTGGCCGTGTTTCACTCCTAGGGCGATAACTTTCATTAAGCTTTTCGCGTTGGCCGCTTTACCATCACCATCTAAATTGACCACCTTGATGTTGGCTTGAAATTTCTTCGCTTCTGCCACGAGCATGGCGCCGGGACGAGCATGCAAACCATGTGAATTGGTAATTTTAAAGATCGCGGTTTCAACATTCGCGTTGTTTTCTGGGTGGCTAGAAGCAGCTTGGGCGTTGTCTTGAGAAAATAACGCGACCAATTGATGGGCATCCGCTTGTAATAATTGCTCTTGCTGCTGGTTGAATACAAGCTGGGTGATGATATTAAGAAACGAGCGATGGGCATCATTACAAGCGGCAATCGCGATCAAAGCTTTGACAGCAATGCCTTGGTACTCACAATGATTAGCGGTAGAAACAAATGACATCGCGCTGCGCGTCACACTTTGGTTACTGCTGATTAACCATAACCCTTTGCCTAAATGGGTAGGGGACTTGGTGACCAGATCGGCGACAAAAGCACTATCAGTACAGCCAGTATTTTTCAGTAAACCACCCGCCACCGCGGTCATTTGCAGCATGTCACTGGCAGGAAAGTGCAGTTGAATCAAAGCAGGATCAAAATCAGCGGCAAATTGCACTTCGCCATTGAGTAGTGCGACTAAATCACTCGCTTGTTGTACTTGTTTGAGCTGATTCTCAACGCCATCGGCAGAGAGCACCTTGGTCAGTTGCTTTAATATGCCTAAATGTTCATCGGATTTGGCTGCAATACCAATCGCGACATAGACGATATTACCTTCACCCCAATCAACGCCGTTGGCAAAATGATGCACGGTGACGCCAGTCTGCTTAACCAGTTCGCGAGTTTCAATCGTGCCATGGGGAATGGCGATACCGCTGCCTAAAAAGGTGGAGTTTTGCGCTTCGCGGTTAAGCATACCTTGAACATAGCCTGACTCGACCAGTTGTTTTTCAGTAAGGTCTGCCGCGATAGCACGAATGGCATCTTGTTTATTCGAGGGTGTCTGCGCTAATCGAATATCTTGCGTAGAGAGTTGCAACATGTTTGGCCCCTTAGCCAGAAATGGCTTGTGTTGATAATGCGAGTCGCTTTTTCTGACTATCCCCTTCCTACTTGAAGCTGCAGGGGGGGCTATGTTCGTTCACCCCAATCATAGAGCCTATCTATGCTCATGGGGACTCACTCACTTGCCACCTACCTGCAACGCCAAGTTGTTTGGGTATAGAGTCGCATTATCGTGATTTATGATTAAGCTGAATGGTTTCAGCTTTAAGTTTAAAAAAATTTAGCAAACGCTATAGTTTATTAATCAGTCGCTTTCATTAGGTTTAGTCCAAAAAACTCGACTTAGCTACCAATTTAAACTTTTGCTGAATCCTTTCAGCTTTGATACTGAATCGATTCAGCTTATAATTCAACTCAATTAAGGATCAAAAAATTGTTTCTATGATCCCACGCACAGAACCCGAGTAGTGGATATGACACTAGATGAAATAGCCAAATTGGCAGGCGTCTCAAAAACAACCGCCAGCTATGTGATTAATGGCAAAGCGACCAAATATCGCATTAGCCAAAAAACTCAGCAAAAAGTGCTCGCGATTGTTGAGCAGTATGATTACCGCCCAGATTTAGCCGCATCTTCGTTAAGAGCGGGCAATAGTCGCTCGTTTGGCTTGATTATTCCCGATTTAGAAAACACCAGTTATGCCAAATTAGCCAAATTACTTGAACACAATTCACGTCAAGCGGGTTATCAAATATTAATTGGCTGCTCTGATGATGATGCAGAAATTGAGAAAAATGTTGCCCACGCTCTCGTCTCTCGGCGGATTGATGCCTTATTTGTTGCCAGTAGCTTGGCGGACGCCAGCGAATTTTATTGGCAGGTTCAACAAGCGGGCACGCCGGTGATTGCTATTGACCGACCTTTGGATGATGAATATTTCCCTTGCGTGGTCAGTGAGGATTTTAGTGCCGCCTTTGAACTCACCCAATCGGTATTGAGCGATGAGGTGAAGTGCGTTGGTTTGATTGGCGCATTGCCTGAATTAAGTATCTCTCAAGAGCGGCAAATGGGTTTTGAATCGGCGTTGAAGCAGGCGAATAAGCAAATGGTGCTGGCTTATGGCGAGCACTTTAATCGCGAGGAAGGGCGGCGAGTGTTCGCACAGTGGCATGAGCAAGATAACATGCCCGATGCCGTGGTAGTGACGTCTTATACCTTATTAGAAGGGGTATTAGACGTATTATTAGAGCATCCAGCACTGATGGATAAACTAAGGCTGGCGACCTTTGGTGATAATAGATTATTAGACTTTTTACCGATTAAAATTAATTCATTACCTCAGCAGTTTGAATTGATCGCCGATAGTGCGATGGCATTAGCGTTGAATGCGTCGGCAAAACGTTTTGCTAATGGTATTGAACTGATCCCGCGTCGGTTGAAAGTGCGCCGCTGATTGATGAAAGCAATGATCTTATCATGGCTTAAGGTTATCATAGGCTTAACATAACCTTTGCTTATAGGCTGGCAATGAAGTTTTTACACACTTCCGATTGGCATTTAGGCCGCCACTTTCACAATGTCTCTTTATTGGATGATCAACGGCAGGTCTTAAACCAACTTATCGATTATATCACTCTTCATCCGGTGGATGCGTTGTTGATCGCCGGTGATATTTATGACCGCTCAGTACCACCGACTGCCGCAATTGAGCTATTGGATGAAGTATTAACGCGCATTTGTCAGCAATTACATACTCCAGTGATCATGATTCCTGGCAATCATGATGGCGCGAAACGTTTAGGTTTTGCCGCCCAACATATGCAGTCGTCTGGCTTGCATATTATCAGTGACTTTACGCAAATGTTACAGCCTGTGGTGCTTAGCTCAGAGCAAGCCGGGGAAGTGGCTTTTTATGGTATGCCTTACAGCGATCCTGAGCAGGTTCGTGATGCGTTTAAAAATAAGGTCAGCACTCATGATCAGGCGCATCAATTTCTTTGTCAGCAGATCGTTGATACGTTCAATCCTGCCCAGCGTCATGTCTTGCTTAGTCACTGTTTTGTCGATGGCGCAAGTACTTCAGATTCAGAGCGACCGCTGTCGATTGGCGGCGCTGACTGTGTGAATCACCAGCACTTTTTACCCTTTGATTATGTTGCATTAGGGCATTTGCATCAGCAGCAATATAAAGGCCAAGATTATATTCGTTACAGTGGCTCGCTGATGAAATACAGCTTCTCTGAGCAATATCATAAAAAAGGTATGACTTTAGTGGAATTGAATCAAGAGGGTTTTGTGTCGGCACAACCGATCCCGCTCACCGCGCCCCATGATATGCGTGTTATTGAAGGAGAATTAGAGACCTTGTTGGCTCAAGGTCAGCAAGACCCTCATGCGGATGATTATCTGCTGGTACGTTTAATGGATAAGCACGCCATTTTAGATCCGATGGAAAAGCTGCGCAAAGTGTATCCCAATGTGTTGCATTTAGAGAAACCGGGTATGTTAATGGATAGTGAGCAGCCAATGGGTCGAGCTCGTTTGGCGCGTGGTGAGCTGGATATGTTTCGAGATTTTTTTCTTGAAGCCAAGCAAGAGCCGTTAACGGAATTGCAAACACAGGCGATTAGCCAAGTCATTCAGTCACTGAAAAATCAGGAGTCAAATTAAGTTATGCGTCCAATTACTTTGACTCTGCAAGCTTTTGGCCCGTTTGCGAGCCAGCAAGTGGTCGATTTCAGCGCTTTTGGTCATGCGCCGCTTTTTTTAATCAATGGCCCAACAGGGGCAGGGAAAAGCTCGCTGCTCGATGCAATATGTTATGCCTTGTATGGCGAAACTACGGGTAGCGAACGTTCTGGCGATCAAATGCGCTGTGATTATGCGCCGGATTCTGTTCTGACGGAAATAGAGTTTGTGTTTGAGCTGCATAATCGGCGGTTTAAGATCATCCGCAGCCCGGATCAGCAGGTGGCGAAACAGCGCGGTGAAGGCACCACTAAAAAATCTCATGCCGCGAGCTTAATCGAATGGTTCGCTAATGACGAAGAAAAGCTGCTGGCTCATAGCCCTAAGCGTGTTGCTTCTGCGGTGGTGGAATTAATTGGCTTAGATGTAAAGCAATTTCGTCAAGTGATGGTGATTCCGCAAGGTAAATTTCGTGAATTGTTAGTCGCCAACTCAAAAGAGCGCGAACAAATCTTTGGTCAGCTATTTCAAACCCATATTTATACGCAAATTGAACGGGAATTGTTTGAGCGAGCGGCAGAGATTCGTCGCCAAAAAGAGCAATTTGATCAGCAAATAAAAGGGGCGTTGAATGTTGTTGCTATGGCCAGTGAAGAGGAATTGCAGCAAGCACTAACCAGCGTTGAGCCAAGCTTAAAAAACAGCGAGCAAAGCCATCAACAAGCGCAGCAGCAGCTTGATGTTCTTAAGCAACAATGGCACGCGGGGCAAGAGTTGCAAGCGAAATTTAGCCAGCAAGAGCAGTTGGCTTTAGAGCAAGCACAATTAACCGCGCAACAGGCTGAGATCGATGAGTGGCAAGTAAGATTGCAACAAGACCAAAAAGCGCCGCGGCTCGACTTACCTTATCAACAATTATCTGATGTACGGCAGCAATTGACGCTGGCTGAGCAAGCGCAAAAAACGCATCAACAAGCGGTGAGTCAAACACAGCAGCAAGTGACGGTGGCAACGGCAGCTTATCAGCAGGCAGATCAAGCCGCACAGCAAATTGATGCGCTCAGCCAACAGTTGTATCAACTGGAAAGTATGGGTAAAAAATGGGTTGAGTTAGAGCAACAACGGCATCAGCAGACTAACGCGTTAGCGGCGTTGAAGGCGGCGCAGACTCAGCATCAGCAGTTGAAAAAGCACCTTGCCGATTTAGAACAGCAGCGCCAAGAGCAGCAGCAAGCATTAGAACGGGTGATTAGCCAACGAAGCGGTCTGGAAACTAAACAGCTACAGTGTAGCCAACTGAATGAGCATATTCAGTTACGTGTCAAGCAGCAATCTTTAACTGAACAAATCAACCAGTTACAGCAAGCGTATCAACAAGCTGGGCAAGCTTATCAGCAGGCGCAGCAGCAAACGTTGCAGGCTAGCCAGCATGCCGATCAGTTGGAATTTTATTGGCACAGTAATCAAGCCGCAGAATTGGCACAGAAACTCGCACCAGGTAATCCATGTCCAGTCTGTGGTAGTGAGCATCATCCACATATCGCAAAATTTTCTGGTCAAGTGGTGAGTAAAGATCAGGTTCAGCAAGCTCGTCAGGCTCAGCAACATCATCAAGCGAATGAAACCGAACAACTGAAACAATACCAAAAGGCTGAAAACAATCTTAGTCATTATCAGCAGCAGCTCAAGCAGATCGAGGAGCAAATCGAGCACAAGGCATTGCCAGAATTAACCGCATTGCAACATCAACATCAAGCATTAACTGCTGAAATTGAGCGTCTAACGCTGTTAAATCCGCAAACCTTTGAGCATCAACTGAGCCAGATCACCGCTGCACTGCAGCAAGCTCAATTACAACTTGAGCAGCAGCAACATAAAGTCGAGCAAGCCAGTAAAGCAGAGATTGAAGCACAAACCAAAGTCACCAGTTTACAAGCTGAAGTGGCTAGTGAGTTTACGGATGCCGCTCAAGTGCGTGAAGCCTATGGACGGGTGAAAAAACAGATCACCGGGTTGCAGCAAGCTGAATTACAGGCTCGAACCCAGTTAGCCGCGGCTCAGCAGGCTTTATCTTCTGCTCAAGCAAGCTTAATCAGCGCCGAGCAGCAAGCGAAACATTGGTTGGACAGTGAGCAGCGTTTAGCCCAGGAATGGCAAGCGGCGCTTAACGACAGTGCTTTTTCCTCGCTAGAGGATTATCTGCAGGCCAAGTTAGCAGAAGAGGCCCGCTTATCCATAGAACAGAAAGTTCGCCAGTTTGAGCAGCGCCTCGCGACGCAAAAAGGCCAGTGGGATGCGTTGGCTAAGGAGTTGCATAACCAAACGCCGCCGAACCTCACCGAACTCAAGGCCGCGGTAGAACAGCAACAAGCCCATGTTACGCTTTGCTTGCAGCAGCTCAGTGAAGTTCGCTCACGTTACGACAGTTTACGCCAAGTGAGCGACAAGTTGGTTACGCTTTATCAGAACAATATGCAACTTGAAAAAGAGTATCAAATTTACGGCACATTAAGTGATATAGCCAATGGACGCACGGGCGCTAAAGTCAGTTTACACCGCTTTGTGTTAGGCGTGCTGCTGGATGATGTCTTAATTCAGGCTTCACAACGTTTGCAAAGAATGAGTAAAGGACGCTATTGGTTAAAACGTAAAGAAGATCGCGCTAAAGGTAATGCGGGTTCAGGGCTCGATTTAATGGTCGAAGATGGCTATACCGGAAAATGGCGCGATGTGGCGACATTATCGGGCGGAGAATCTTTTATGGCGGCGTTAGCATTGGCATTAGGTTTATCCGATGTAGTGCAAGCCTACAGCGGTGGGATTCGCCTCGATACTCTGTTTATTGATGAAGGATTTGGTAGCTTAGATCCTGAATCGTTAGATTTGGCAATCCAAACCTTAGTTGATTTGCAGCAAGGGGGGCGGTGCATTGGTATTATTTCTCACGTTGCTGAGCTCAAAGAGCAAATTGCTTTACGGTTAGATATCGTGACCTCAACCCTCGGCAGTAGCATTAAACTTGTTGTATAGTTCAAAGATAGGATAGAGGATTGATCAATGGATCATAGGCAGCGATAACTTATATGGATGCGGTAAAAAAAATATACCAATACGCAGAACCAAACTTAACGTTAGTTGGATGGATGGGCTTCATCGGTTTTCCGATTTACTATTATGTATGGACTTACCTGTTTCCCCAAGGCTATGAATCGTTTTGGCTACGGGGATTTTGCTCGCTATTGTTTGCCGGAATTGCTTTTCGCCACTCATTTCCCAAAGCATTACAGCGCTATTTACCGTATTACTATCTGCTTTCAATAGGCTTTTGTTTACCTTTTTTCTTCTCTTTTATGATGTTGATGAACGATTGGTCGACAGTCTGGGCGATGTCTTTTATGGCATCGATTTTCTTGCATATTCTGCTAGTTCATGAAACTAAGGTGATGTTGCCACAAGCGATTATTTCCGTATTACTCGCTTACTTCTCGGTTTATGTTGTCGTTGATGCCGCCCCTAGTCAGATGATTTCTTGGACTTATGTACCTATTTTTATCTTTACTT
Organism: Vibrio sp. V31_P5A7T61; assembly: GCF_009904895.1. Taxonomy (NCBI): domain Bacteria; kingdom Pseudomonadati; phylum Pseudomonadota; class Gammaproteobacteria; order Vibrionales; family Vibrionaceae; genus Vibrio; species Vibrio sp. V31_P5A7T61. Next base: position 3,064 of record NZ_WXWI01000003.1, on the reverse strand, counting down.
ATGTATTCGGTAATCTGTTCTACTTTCGCAATCAGGTATCACACGAGAGCAAAGCATCATTAGCAAAATCGTTTGGTGCAGGAATTGCACACGAAATGCGTAATCCACTCAGTGCGCTTAAGTCTTCTCTTGATGTGGTGCGTACTCTAGTTCCTTCCCCCCATTCAGGCCAAGCAACTCATATTATTAATCAACAAGATTTACAGCAATTGCATGAAATATTAAATGATGCGGATGAGGTGATTCATTCTGGTAATGAAACCATAGATTTATTGTTAACGTCAATTGATCAGCATCGTGTCTCAACGTCGACCTTTCGAAAATTATCCGCTGCTACGGTGGTTGAAAATGCTATTCATTCTTTTGCCTACAAACGGGCCGTCGATCGAGCAGCCGTTTCATTAACCGTTAATCAAGATTTTGATTTTTTTGGTAGCGATACCTTACTTAAGTTTGCGTTGTACAATTTACTGAAAAATGCTTTTTATTATCAAAGTAGTGAAGTGTTTACGATTAACATCGAATTGAATCGAGTCGATGAGCAGAATGTGATTACTGTCAAAGATAATGGGATTGGTATTGAAGCAGAACAGCTCGAAGAAATTTTTAAGGACTTCTATACCTTTGGTAAACATAATAGTTATGGGTTAGGGCTGCCTTTTTGTCGAAAAGTTATGCATTCATTTGGCGGTGAAATTATTTGCCATTCCGTCTTCGGTGAATGGACCCAATTTACCCTTCAGTTTCCAGATGTTGAATCCGAACGTATCAAACAGATAAAACACGATCTACTAAAATCTAAATCGATTTTATTGATTGGTGAACCGAGTTTATTAAGTCGGCATCTGAATGAACAAGCTTTTTATTTAGGGTTTACTTTGCATATGCTCACTCTCAGTCAAGCGATGCAAAAAGAAGCGTATGAATTTGAATTTGATCTTATTTTTATTGATTTAGCTCCATTTGAAACACAGTGGGATAAATTGAGCTTACTGGAAGGTCAATTACATTTTACTGAAGCCAGAATTAGTTATATTTATGACCAATCTAAGCGTTATCCTATTAATATCTCTCGTTACTTAACAATTTATCCAATTGAAATACGTCATTTGTTAAAAGACAGTATTGGAACCATCGAGAAGCTATTATTTTCGATTGATGAGCTTGAGGTTGAAAGGGGAAATATACCACAACGAGAAGTCAATTATCAAAGAAGTATCTTATTAGTCGATGACAATGATTCTTTACGAACGTTTTCTGCTATATTATTAGAAAAGCAGGGTTATGATGTTTATCAAGCTCATGATGGTCAACAAGCTTTAGAGATATTAAAACAACATACTATGGATTTAATCTTAATGGATGTTGAAATGCCAGTTATTGATGGATTACAGGCGACGAATATCATCCGCAGTTCAATGGCCGAATACCGAAAAACGCCTATTATTGGCTATACAGGGGATAATAGCTCAGAAACGATAAATCGTCTCTACCGTGCTGGAATGAATGATTATATTGTTAAACCTGCTGATAAAGATAAATTATTAAATAAAGTGGCCGATTGGTTATAGGATACAAGGTTTCCTCCTGTATCCTATATCCTTCCTCCTTTAAGCCGCAGCGGTGTTGGCTGCATTCGTTCACCCCAATCACATAGTCTGCCTATGCTCATGGATATGCACTCACTTGCTGCCTACCTACAACTCCAAGTTGTTTTGGTATAATTCTCTTTCCTTGAATCGATCTTTAATTATTTAAAATAGAGTTGCTTATTGTGTATCGCAGACTCACAGACTGAGAGAATTTTTTGAATGTCAGAGTCTTTTAGTGAGCTGTTTAACGATAATCGAATAATGTTTTTATTTTTTGCCGTGGCAGGGCGACAAAAGACTGCGCCAAATACGCCATTATTCTCTAGAAAATCACGAACATTTTCGGTATTACGTTCATCGCCTGTTTCTAAAGCAATAATTTGCGATTGACTACGAATCGTAAAACCAAGTTCAAGTAAGCCATGACGTAACTGCTCACTGTGACGAAAAAGTTGTTTTCTTCTTTCATCCGCCGATTGGATTACCGATAACGTAGCACTGAGCGCTGCGACTTCATAAGGCAGAATTGTCGAGCTAAAGATCGCGGGATAACCGACAAAAGGTAAACAACGATCAACATGGTTATTCGCCCAGATAGCGCCAGCTCGATAAGCAAAGCTTTTCGCTAAACTCACCGTCATAAAATCAACCTGTGATGATAAACCAAGTTCAGCGAGCAAACCGGCACCTTTAGGACCATGAGTTCCGAGTGAATGGGACTCATCAACTAAAATAGCGCAACCATACTGTTTAGCTATCGCAACTAAATCTGCTAATGGGGCGACAGTACCAATTGTACTATAGATAGAATCGACCACGATCAATCCGGGTCCATGACGTTTAATGAGCTTCACTAAATGATCACAGTGATTATGCATAAAAGGGTGCAGATGAGCATTGGCATAGCGAGCTCCCTCCCAAAGTGACATATGAGCAAAAAAGTCGATATAGACGTTGGTATCGGCTGAGCAGATCGTTTGTAATAGTGCGGTATTCGCATTCCAGCCAGACTGCGAAAGTAGACACGTATCAAATTGAGCAAATTGGGCAAGCTGTTGCTCAAGATCAGGTTTGTCAGCCTCATCTTGTAAAAAGATCGCCGACATAAATACACTATCGGTACTATCATCGATGGCTTGTTTTAAGTGAGCCTTAATGAGCGGATGATGAGATAAACTAAGGTAATCATTACTCTGTAAAATAATATCATTAGTGCTCGGACGCTTGCCTAGAACCAAATGTTTGCCATTATTATTACTATCAATAAGGTCGTTAATAAATAAATCTAATCGTTGTTGAATAAATTCAGGTAGTTGTTTTTTTGAGGTGCCATATTTCATGGTTAATATCCTTTGTTGAAAGTAAGCGCCAGCTGACAAAGGATATATTGTCGTATAAAAAAATAATGTCATTAATGAAATATTATTATTTTGCTCGTGTTAGCAAACTCAATTATAGTGCCTTTATTATGT